>PKUY01000044.1 GCA_003131705.1 Acidobacteriota bacterium
AAGCTGGCATCAAGGGCGGCTGTGGGGGCTGCCTAACACTCTTTGAGCTTCACGCGCGAGCGGCCGCGATCGTCGAAACCACGGCGCGGACCCAGGGAATCGAAGCGTCGGCGAGTTTGAAGGCATAAAGGGGGGAGGCAAAAGTGGATTACCACGAAGATGTCAGCTTGGCAAATTTGTGCGGCGGCGCAATCGAGGAAGTGTTTCAGCGCGAATTCGCTTCAGTGCTGGCGAACATTGCCGACGTCAACACGGACCCTGAAGCGAAGAGGAAGATCACATTGGAATTCACGATAGAGCCGTTCGAAGACTGNNAAATCGAAAACGGTTCCGGTTGAAGCGGTGAAAGGAACTGTGTTTTTGCAGCGCAGGGGTTTGGTGATGGTCGCCGTCCCGCACGATCCCAAGCAAGCCAGGCTGTTCGACTCGAAAGCAAAGGCCGCTAGCGACGTTCACTAGAAAATACGCAACTCAAACTTGAGAGGAGGTCTAAGAAAACATGAAAGCCGAAGTGATTGACAGAATCATCTCGCTCGCGCCGCCGAACCAGATCACCGTGGGCGACAAGCTCTACGTGGACAAGCCGCTGCAGATCGTCGCTCCGCCGATTCCCACGGTACTGCCGTGCTCTACTCTCCAGGGCCTGGTCGATTTGTTGAATGGCTCGCTNNGACGAAGTAAAGCCCACCGCAGACCTACTCGTGCATATCGAATCGCCAACGGCAGCCGCACTCGTGGCACGGGAGTCTGACGAATATGGCCGGCGACAGGTTTTCGCTCGTGCGACCTATCCGAAGGATTGCACGACATTCTCGTTTGGCCAGTGGCTCAACCCGGAGAACTTCATTATCGCGGCGCAGGCGGGCTTCCAGCGCGTGAAGATCCAGAACGACGACGGAACTTTTGCGAAGGACCTTGACTACGTCCTAAGTATTGCCTCGAAAATCACCGCCGATTCCACCGTCCAGCACGACGATGACGGCATCGCCCAGCGTGTCGCGCTCAAGCAAGGGATCCAGCTGAGGACCGATGCCGCTCTACAGCCTCGCGTGAACCTTGCGCCCTACCGGACGTTCGCCGAAATCGATCAGGTTGTCTCGACGTTCATCTTTCGCGCGCGCGTTCAGGGCGATGCGATCACCCTCGCGCTATTCGAAGGCGATGGCGGAAGGTGGCGTCTCACAGCCGTCGCCGCGATCAAGGCGTGGCTGTCATCGCAGATTACCGGCTCCCCGATCATTAGTTAAATGTGAAGCGAGAAGAAACCGTGGATGAAACCAGAGCTCACCTGCTACAGCGCGAGAGAAGAATTTCCGGAGGGCGCGGACCCGCATTCCATGTTTCTGCGCCAGGCCGCACGATACCTCCGATGGCTGGCGCGGCTAAAGAAGGGCCTCTAACCGTCCACGAGTGGGCGGTGCTTTTTGCGATGGCGCTTTTCTGTGTCGCCGTGTGGACGGCCATCGGCGCGGCGATCTATTGGAGGCTGCACCGATGATCGAAGCGACGATTCGACGGGGCTCGGCGCGCGCGCAAGAGTGGACTGACGTCTTAGGGGCGCTGACGGTGCCCCTCGAATCGCCGATCGAGCAGAAAGCCGTGTTGCCCGGCCTGGGCGAGCGCAGCGTTTATCGCGTCGCGGTCGGCCGTCTTTCAACGGAGCAAATCGAACGCCTCATTGCGCACCTAGCGCGCAAATTTCATATTCCGCTTGAAGACGTGCGGCGCGATTTGCTGAGGGCTGAACACGGCCTACCGATTCTGGCCGAGGACGTGATCGTTTCGATTCCGCTGCGAGCATTCTTATGACGCGGCCCAACGAATTCCGTGATGTGTCTGCCGCTGGATGCAACAACGCTGTATCGCAGTACCGGGAGCTAGAGGTCGCCTTTCCGCGGACGTGCTGGCCTCTCGTCACGGAAACTTCCCCAACGGCCGCGAGCAATGAATGCCCGAAATGCCAGAGACCGCGCTGCGCGCACGGGCGATGCGTGAATCAGCGTTGCCCACTGCACGAGGACTGCGAAGACGGAGGCTGCGGATGACAAAAGCTGTCGTTCTCGAAGAAACCGACCGGCAGCTGACACTCCTGGCGTTGGCGGAGCTCGCGCTATCGCGCCCGGGCTTCGATGAAGCGCTGTCCCTGATCGCCGAGCTGCTCGCCGGCCAGGAGATGTTCGAGGAATTCAAGAGGATCAATGCCGACCGCGTGAGGGCCTCACACGGGGAGTTTGGTTTGGGGCCGGCACTCTCCGCCGGCGTGGCTCCTCCGCGCGGCCGCGTTGCCGGAGGGCAAAGGTGAGCCGAATCTTCGCGCCGAACAACCCCGGGAAATGCCGCGTGTGCGGCTGCACCGAATCTCGGCCGTGCCAGCGACAGTTTGAGGACGGACCTGTTCCGTGCTCGTGGCTCAATGCCGAAAAAACACTTTGTTCGTCGCTCGCCTGCGTCGCCGAGGTTCCGCTCGATGAACTCATTTCTATCCTGGACGAGGCGGCGTGAAAGCGCGGACGGAGGCATACCGTTACGTCGCGATCGCGCCCACACGGATCGACGATCGGAAAGCGATCGGGCCAGCGAGCTACCTGCACGAATTCCTGGTGGATCACCAAACCGACGCGGAAGGCCATGTGCACTATCGGCGGCCGATCAGCTATGCGTGGATCCGCTCGAAGTGGAAAGACGCGCCGCCGCTACGCACGCTGAAGCGCCACATGGCGCGGCTGAAGACGACCGGGGACGTCTTTGTGAGGGTGCTGCCGTTCGGGCAGGGAATGAAGGTGCGCGTCATCGGCTCGGCAAAGTGGCCGCAGCAGCCCGCCCAAGCTTCCCTGTTTCCGCAGGTAGTTCCAGTACCAATATCTGGCATGAAGCGTCAACGATCCTGTGGAAAACCTGTGGAAAAGCCTGTGGAATCCACTCTCTCCATGGTGCCAAAAGTGGCCCCCGTACGGTGCCAAAAGTGGCCCCGTAATGAATTAAGAAAGAACCTAAAGAAAAGAGCCGTCGCCTTCGGGCAACCCCTCGGTTATTTAGAAGCGGCTGTGGAAAACCCCGAACGGCAACGGCAAACAGCGAAAGGCCCCTGATGAGTGAAACCGAACAGCTAAACCCGAAACCCGAAACCCGAAACCCGACAGATTCTCACGGGCGGGAGTCGTGAAGTGCCCTCGATGCGGTTCAGGTCTGCTCGAGCATGAGCCCAACGGCCGCTGGAACCGGTTTTTCGAGTGTCCGGAGTGCTGGAACTGCTTTCACCTGGTGTTCGAGAGGGAAGCGGTTCCATACCGCGAAGGATCGAAACTCAAATATTTCCAGATGACGTCACGTCTGGAGCGAGGACGAAACCCCGCGCAGCTCGCGGCGAGCGAATGATGGCGAGAGTCGGAGATAGATCTCTTGGAGGACGGACAGAAGGCAACGCAAATGAGCGTGAACATCAACGGAAACTCAGGATTTCGGGACCATCTCACGATTGCGGATGCTTTTTCATCCACGATACGGATAACCGAGTATGGGATGGGAAGACTTGGCGTGGCTTCGGTCCTGCGTGGCACTATTCGTCATTTCTAGAAGCGTTCACGGCCATGAAAAAGAAGGCTCTTCGTTCGCATGTCAGAGTCTATTCCAAAGTGGATGCGCCGCTCGAGGCGAGCGAATGAACTGGCCGGCTAAGCGCGAGCAATTGAGGGAGGCGGCTACATCGATGCGCAACGATCGAAGTTCTGCTCGTGCGGCGAGGTGATGTTCTGGTATCGCACGCCGGCGGGGAAGTTTATCCCGCTTTCGGTTGCGCTCGATGGCCGGTTTGTTCCAGATCACGCGAGCTGCGCGAACGTTAAAAACTATCGCAACGCGGAAAAGAAGCTCCGCGATCGTACGGATCCCAAGAAACCGGTGCAAGGGAGTTTGCCGCTGTGAGGCCGGAGAGAAGAACGACGATTGCTCGAAGGGACGCACTGGAACTGCTCTTGGAGATCGAGGCGACCTGCTTGGCTCATGGCGGAATCCTGATGGAGAAAGCGGTTCCCATAGCCACGCGGTTCGTTGACACCGACCGCGCACAGGCCAGGAAGGAAGCGTTGATGGAGGCGGCTGCGATTGCGCGTGACTTTGGCGATTGGTTTGAACCGCGTGGTTCTATTACCCAGGAGCTTTTACGACTGGCCGACATAGAGAAGCCCGCGGCGGAGCAGGAATAAACATGGCCGATTGGAAGACGGTACGCTTTGATCCAGACTACGAGGAAAAGTTAGACCCAGAGATCATCCCGCTCTGCGACGCCCTGAACGCAATCGGGATCGTCACGCTCTCATCATGTGTAGGACATGGACATTCTTGGCCGCATGTGTGGTTCGAGCACAGCACCGACGAGCAGATCGAGCGCCTGGCACGTTTCGTGAAGGGAACCGAGGCTGGCGATTATCGCCCCTACTTCACCATGTGGCAGAAAGAAATCTTGCACGTCGGATACGCCTGGAGCGTGGAAATCCACACTAACCACAATTACAGCGTAGACGACGTTTACAGCGCCGACACGCCGTCAGCCATACGTGTGGCAAAGGAAAACTCGGCCTTGGCTCGGGTGACGCAAGCCGTGCTGGATTTTGGAATTGCCGACCTAGAGAAGCCAGCGGGGGAGACGGAGGATACCAAGCGATGAACGGCATGACTAGCTATTCCCACTGTCCAATTTGTGGGCAGCAGTTAATTTTAGGTCAATTCTTCTGCGGGCACCAACCAGAGGGGATGACAAATCCTCGCCCGGAAGTAGAAAATCGGCCGCAGCCCGGTGATCGCGTGAAGCTTTGCGGCAATCATCGCCAGGCGGGCCATTCCGGCGTGTATGTTTGCGATCGGCAGTTCTACGCAGAAGGATCCTCGAGTCCCATTGTTCGTCTCGACGTCACGCGCGAGGAAGTCTTCGTGCTTGATCCCGATCGGCAAATGAAGAAAGCGACCTGACATGCGTTGCGCAGTCGTTAAACTTCCAGGCGGAGGATTCGCCACTATTCGGTACTCTCCTCGCCGGCGAAAATGTCGTTTCTGTTACCGCGACGCGTCCCTCCTGTGCGACTTTCCTCTGCCCGATGGAAAAACTTGCGATGCGCCGATATGCCATTCGTGCGCCACACCCGTCGGAGAAGATCTCGACTACTGCGTGGACCACCGTAATTCCGTGTCTCAAAGGACAGGTGACTAATTAGAATGCCCCGTTGNNTCTGATATCGCGCCACCTTCCTAACGGCCGTCCTCCAGGGCCATCACTCGGAGGCACCTTTTTCCGCAGAGGTGTCTTCGTTTCTCAATGTCGAAGAAAAATATCTGCTCCATCCCGCTCGATTGGACGATCGAGGACTACAACCTTCATTCTTGCCGCGACGGAAGTCATCACCACATCTCGCATTCCCAAGTTCACTATTATGAACAAACCGATTTGGTTCTTTGGCTGCGCAAGTCGGATTCTCGACGCGAAAATAGCGTCGTCAAAGTGCAGCTGCTGCCCGCGATGAATGCGGGGCAGGTTACGCGTTCGCTGTGCGCGCCGCGAACCATGAACACCGGACTTTCGTTTCGCGTCGGTGGTTATCTGGCGAAGCGTGTGCGCCAGCGAGAATCGTGGGCGCTCGTGATGCTGTCGCACATCAGCGGGCGTCCGGAACGCGAATCCGCAGTCTGAAAAAGGAGCTGAAATGTCACCACTCATCGTGCTTTTGTTCGTTGTTATCGCAATCGCGCTTTTCGTGATGGGTTACGCGTTTCGAGGCGCGATTCGTCGCGAGATGGCACTCGTTAA
>PKUY01000285.1 GCA_003131705.1 Acidobacteriota bacterium
AGAGCAGGAACTGCGTGCCGTCCCACATCAGCATGCCAAGACGACCCAGCGTCGCCCCTATCAAGCGGAACTTGAAGTCCCGAAAAATTCTCGGCAGCGACTTCAAAAGATTTGTTTCACCTGTGAGCCTGTCGGGAAAGTTCTTCGAGGTAATGGCAAAGTCAGTATATTGAAGTAGCGCTTCAACTCCTGGATCGCGATTATCCAAATCACCAACGACAAGAATTCCGTCTTCGCGCGCCCAAATGGCCGCCTGTGCCGCCGTCTCAGTGTCGTGTCCATCGACGAGCAAGACCTTGGCACCGCGAATCCATTCGCGATTCAGATCCTCCGGGTGGTGGGCGATTGTCGGATCGCGCTTCCAGAGCACGGTGCGCTCTCCGGAACGTTCGTCGACGAGAATAAACGATGTCTGGCTCGCACATCCTTGAGCTACGATCCAATGGGCTTCGACACCCACGCGCTGCATTTCTGCCATTTGGAAACTGCCGGCTTCGTCGTCGCCGATCTTGCCCACGTAGCGAGCGGAAAGGCCCCAGCCCCGGCAAGCGACCATCGCGCTGGCCACCTGGCCGCCGGGCTTCACGTCCGCCGAGAGCAGTTCGACCTTGGAATCGAGCGCGGGGAAGTGGGGCAGGTGAATAATGGTGTCCGTGGCATTGATTCCGGCACCCACTACATCCACTTGCAGCGATGAGGTCGCAGAATTCATCGAAGAGGGACTTTAGCCGACCTTTCGAGATTTTAAAATGATTGCGCGGAATAATTGTACGACGTCGTTTATGAATTGCGCCGCGTGTTTTGCTATGATAGAAAAATTCGTTTCGTTGTGTGCGGCTCGCGCGGACTGATTCGTTTCCGATGAAGCGGAAAGGCAGCCCGTTTGCCGGTCGGCGCGCCGACACGCCGATGCCAGTCCACGAATCTGAGGCAATTGTTCTGCAGTGCTACGCGCTCGGCGAAGGGGACAGGCTCGTCAGTTTTTTGTCGCGCACGATGGGCCGAGTGCGCGGGGTGGCGGCGGGAGCGCGGAAGCCCAAGAGCCGGTTCGGCTCGACGCTTGAGAAGCTAACATACATTCGCATCTGGTTTTTCGAGCGCGAGTCGCGCGAACTGATGCGCATCAGCCAGTGCGAAATCATCGAATCCTTCCTCGATGCGTTTCGCGATTATCCGTCGAGCGTTGCACTGGCGCTCTTCAGCGAAATCACGGAAACCGTGCTGCCGGACCGCGAGGCTTCCGACGCGAATTTCCGGTTACTGTTACTCTCGGCGCAAACCGTAAAGCGCACGGGCAAACCGGAGTTGCCGCTGGCGTATTTCACGCTTTGGACTGTGAAGCTAGGAGGCTGGCTTCCGGCGCTCGATCGGTGCGGGAGCTGCGGTAATGCATTACTTGAAGATTCTCCTGCACACTTTTCTTCGAGCACTTTGACCATCACGTGCGGGAAGTGCCGGAAGGCAGGAACGCGAGTGCTCCCGGCCGCCGCTCTCGCGCTAGGCAGAAGGATGCTTGGCGAGCGACTCGAGAAGGTTGTCGAAAATGCGGGTTCCGATTTATCGGCAGCTCGTGCAGGCAGAGAACTGACGAACGCAATGTTGGACGTGACCGAACATCAAATCGACCGCAAGCTGAAATCGCGGGATCTTCTGGAGCCGCCCGAGTGAAAAGTCCGACGCGCAGTTCGCACGCAAAATCTATTGCCTCAAAACCGAAGGGGCTCACGTTTCAAAATCTTCTACTAAGACTTGAAGAGTACTGGACGCAGCGCGATTGCGTTCTGCAGCAGCCATATGACATCGAGGTGGGCGCTGGAACGATGCATCCGGAAACATTTCTGCGCGTGCTCGGAGCCGAGCCGTACCGGGTGGTGTACGCGCAGCCGAGCCGGCGTCCGGCGGATGGGCGCTACGGCGAAAATCCGAATCGACTTTATAAGCACGNNTTTCAAGTGATTCTCAAGCCATCACCGCGCGATATTCAGGATCTGTATCTCGCGAGCCTGGCCGCCGTGGGAATTAATTTGAAGGAGCACGACATTCGCTTTGAAGAGGACAACTGGGAATCTCCCACGCTCGGGGCCTGGGGAATTGGCTGGCAAGTTCTGCTCGACGGGTTGGAGATCACTCAGTTCACGTATTTTCAGCAGTGCGGCGGCGTGGATTTGGATCCAATTTCCGTTGAGCTTACCTACGGGCTGGATCGCATTGCGGCTTATCTGCAAGGCGTGGACAATGTTTTCGACGTACGCTGGTCCGACAGGGTGAGTTACCGGCAGGTGCGCCTGGCGGAAGAACAGCAATTTTCCGCTTATAGCTTTGATTACGCAGATGCGGTTTCGACTCGGAAGCAATTCGACCTGAACGAGGCAGAGTCAGCTCGGCTTCTGGCTGAGTTCGGGCAGCTCAAAGGGGACGCGATTACGCGCTTCCCGGTGCTACAGGCATACGATCTATGCTTGAAGTGCTCGCACCTGTTTAATCTGTTGGATGCGCGCGGCGCAATCTCGGTGACCGAGCGAGCTGCGATGATTGCGCGCGTGCGAAAACTTGCGACGCAGGTTGCACGCGCGTGGCTCGATCAACGCGCTGCGGTTCAAGCGACGACTGAGGTCTCGGCATGAGCTCTCGAAAGAAACCAATCTCCAAGAAAAGTTCGAGATCGACATTAACGGCAGGAAAAGCCACTGGCGATTTTCTTCTGGAAATCGGATGCGAAGAAATTCCCGCCGGGATGATTGTAAAGGCGTCGGAGGAACTTAAAGCAATACTTGTGACGCAACTGTCGACGCATAGATTGGTCGGCGAGACGACAGTTAAAGAATCCATTGAAACTTTTGGCGCACCGCGAAGGCTTGTTGCTGTGGTGCGAAACGTTCAACTAAAACAGGAAGATGTCACTCGCGAGATTACCGGTCCGCCGAAAGCGATCGCGTTCGACACGGCGGGACAGCCCACGCGCGCGGCGATCAGTTTTGCGGAGAAACAGGGCGTGCCGGTTTCGAAGCTGACGATCATCAGTACACCGAAGGGAGAGTACGTCGCGTCGAAGGAAGTAGTGCTTGGGAAACCCGCAACGGAAATTCTTTCGACGATCGTTCCTGAAGCAATTCATGAGATTTCCTGGCCTCGTTCGATGATCTGGACGGGCGGGCAAGGACCGCGATTCATCCGGCCGATTCGCTGGATCGTCGCGTTACTGGACGGCAAGGTTGTGCCGTGCTCGTTCGCTGATGTGAAGGCAGGGAACCGCACCGATGGGCACCGATTCCTTGGCAAGAGGAGCGTGGTGGTTGCGGGCCCGCGGGATTACGAGGCTAAACTCAAGAATAATTTCGTTCTGTGCCGCCCGGAAGCGCGCTGCAAGAAAATCGACGCGGAACTCCGTTCATTGACGGCACGAAAAAACCTGCGCGTTCACGAAGACGCGGGACTTCTGAATCTGGTTACCTACCTGAACGAATACCCGAGCGTGATCCTTGGCGGTTTCGATCCCGCGTTCCTGGCATTGCCGGAAGAAATTCTGATCACCGTGATGCGAGGTCATCAGAAATACTTTGGCGTCGAGACTCGCGGCGGGGAGCTCGCGCCGTATTTTCTTGCGGTGATCAATTTGCCTAATGATTCAAAGGGCCTTGTGCGCGGTGGGCACGAGCGGGTACTACGCGCCCGGTTTGCGGACGCGCAATTTTTCTGGGAGTCGGACCAGAGAATTCGTCTTGGAGACTACTTGCCGAAACTGGCGGCCGTGACGTACGAGCGCCGCTTGGGAAGCTACGGAGATAAGGTAGAGCGCATGCGGTCGCTCGCTCGCTGGCTATCGGAGCAATGGTTCTCCGGGGGTATCGCTCAGGCGGATGTGGCAGGCGCGGACCGGGCAGCCGAACTTGCGAAGTGCGATTTGGTCACTGAGATGGTTCGGGAATTCACCGAGCTTCAGGGAGTTGTTGGCGGACTTTACGCGCGAGCGCAGGGTGAGCCGGAGGAAATCGCAGACGCGATTTACGATCAATATAAGCCCCTAGGTCTCGACGACCCGTTGCCTCGCAATCTGACCGGGTGTGCGGTCGCGCTTGCGGACAAACTGGATTCCCTGGTGGCTTGCTTTGCCGTTGGCGCGATACCAACGGGTTCAAGTGACCCTTTCGCTTTGCGAAGGGCTGCGCTCGGGATCGTGAAGATCATCCTCGAAAAGAATTTGCCGCTCTCTCTTTCAGCGGCAATTTCGGCTGCGGTAAAATCTTTGAGGGAGCATGCTCCGCGAATCGAAGCGACGCCTGAGGTTGAGAAGCACGTGCTCGAGTTTCTTCTCGAGCGAGCGCGATACATTTTGCGTGAACGACGGGGATACGCGTACGACGAGATCAACGCTGCGTTTGCCGCAGGAGCCGACGACCTGGGAGACGCGGTCGAGCGCGTCGCAGCGGTGAGAGCCATCCGGCCGACGAAGAATTTCGGTCCGCTGGCAGCCAGCTTCAAGCGCATCCGCAACATTCTTGAGAAGTCCGCCGGGAAGGGCGACAGAGGGCAAGGGGCCGTGAGGCAGGAGTTGCTCCGTGAGGCACCTGAGTTGCAACTTTACACGGTGGCTAAAAAAGTCGGTGATGAGGCGACGAGGTTAAAGAGGGAGAAGAAGTATCGGAAAGCGCTGGAGAAAATTTCCGAGCTGCGCCCGGCGATCGATCATTTCTTCGATAAGGTTCTAGTGATGGTTGAAGACGAAGAAATTCGGAGAAACCGGATCGCGCTACTTGGGACATTGCTCAAGGAGTTTTCGATGATCGCGGATTTTTCGGAACTAGGTTCAGAGGAATCGCAAGCAACACTTTAGGATAAATGAGAGCCTTGTCCGGCGCCATGAAGCGATACTTTATTTGTTGGCCCGCCGACAGAAAATGCCAAAATTCTGGAATTGGCAACACTGAGGAGAGACATGAGATACATATATTTTTTCGGTGCAGGGAAAGCGGACGGCGATGGAGACATGAGGGACCTGCTCGGCGGCAAAGGGGCGGGTCTGGCGGAGATGACGCGCATCGGCTTGCCGGTCCCTGCGGGCTTCACGATCACAACGGAGACTTGCGACTACTACCTGAAGCACGACGAGAAGTATCCGAAGGAGTTGCGCGCCGACGTTGCCAAGAATGTGGCGCGTCTCGAAAAGCTCACGAAGAAAAAACTAGGCGATGCGAATGATCCTCTGCTCGTAAGCGTGCGATCGGGCTCGGCGCGCTCGATGCCGGGGATGATGGAGACAATTCTCAATCTTGGACTGAACGAAAAGTCCGTGCAGGGACTGGCAAAAGCCACGGGGAACGAGCGGTTTGCGTGGGATGCCTACCGAAGACTGGTGCAGATGTATTCGAGCGTGGTGATCGGGTTGCCGAAAGAAGATCTCGAGGCCAAGCTCCGGGCGATGAAGACAAAACTCGGCACAAAAGACGACACGCAGGTTACCGCGCAGGGCTGGCGCGAGCTTGTGGGCGAGTACAAAGCGTACTTCAAGCAAGAAACCGGCAAGGACTTTCCGGAAGATCCCATCGAGCAGCTTTGGGGAGCCATCGGTGCGGTTTTTGCGTCGTGGAATGGCGAAAAGGCCGTGACCTACCGGCGCGTCGAGAAAATTACCGGACTTTTGGGCACGGCGGTAAACGTGGTCCAGATGGTTTTTGGCAATACGGGCGAGGATTCGGGTACGGGCGTTTGTTTCACGCGTGATCCGTCGACCGGGGAAAAGACTTTCTTTGGCGACTTTTTGCTGAATGCGCAAGGCGAGGATGTGGTGGCGGGAATTCGCACCCCGATGCACCTGAATGAGCTCGCGAAGATCATGCCAAAAGTTTACAAACAACTGGAACGCGTGCGCGAGAAGCTCGAAAAACATTATCGCGATATGCAGGACATGGAGTTCACAGTCGAGCGAGGGACGCTTTACATGCTGCAGACGCGCAGCG
>PKUY01000303.1 GCA_003131705.1 Acidobacteriota bacterium
GCTCGTGTTGCCGCTGGCGCATGTCCTGCGATTGCTGGAAGGCGTTGAACTGCGCCGTACTACTCCGCGTGGCCTCCTCCCCCATCTTCCTGATCGTCCTCATGGATTGTTCGGATAGGTCGTTGAGTTTCTGAATCGCGATCTGCAACCGTTTTGTGTTCCAATCCTGATCGATGGCGAAAGTCCTGCTGATGGATTTAAACGTTTCGTCGCTGTACTTGCCCTGCGGAGCCCACGTGCGCGATACCCCCAGGTTGCAACTGTGCCGGCCGATATTCTTGTAAGTCGTGCAACCGACGAAAATATTCAGCCGCCCTTCCATCACAATTTTGTTAATGCGATAGCGCACCGTAGCTCTTGCTTTATCCACGGTCATCGTCAACTGCGGCATATTCTGTGCCGCCGCCTTTTTCTGCATCTCTGCAAGATCCGGGGTGGGTTCGTCTCTCACAAATTCCACCTGCAGAATCCCGATCATCACTTTCATCATCTCGGAAGCTGTCATCTCTTTCTTGTACGGCAGGCAATCGGAGCCAGCCTCAAGCGGAAGCTTGGGATTATCCGACCAGGTCCAGTCCAACCGCGGCAACTGCTTTATCCCCACGAGTCCGTCCGGCGCCGACATTCGAAAAACCGGGAACGGCCCGTCATTGCAACTCGTTCCGCGGATCACCGCTCCCTCAAACACCCAGTTCGCCGGGATGGTTATCGAATAGGCCTTCATGTTCAGAATCGGATCCGTGATGGTGACGACTTTCGTCCCGGTGGAGGAGTCAGAAGGCACGGCAGAAGGCGCGCCGACCGAAGCTCCGGCCGATGACGTTTTTGCACCGCAGGCCGCTCCAATCGTTGCTATGGCGATTACCACCGCCACCAAACCGGTTACTAATTTGCTCTTCATTGTCATGTCCCCTTTCTTGATACACACAGCGTGCTCGAGCCACTGCGGGGAAAGTCTTTATCCGGAATTTTCTTCTTGATCCCAAATACGACACCATCGTGTACTCGTCTCGAGCGTTCGCGGTACTGTGAAACGATTTTTCATCGGGAACATTTCCTCATGCAAACAAACTGACCAAGCCGGGCTTTTGTGCCATTTTCAATGAGAGAGTTTATATCAGGGCTGTCCCAAGAAAGTCTGATCAGTTTGATGTAACTGCTTGATTGAACGAAGGTAAGGGGTTCCGGTGAGTTTTTTCGATTTCAATTGTTTGCTTCTCTCTTCGCGCCATCCTACTGCTTTCCAGCTTNNGTGGACTTCCTCCCGACCTACCAGTTTCAAATTTGCGTCGATCGATACCAGGGCAATCGCTATGTCAAAGATTTCTCCGGCTGGGATCAGTTTCTTTCTCTGGCTTTTGCTCAGATCACCTACCGCGAAAGTCTCCGCGATATCGAAGCCTGTCTGCGTGCCCAGCAACCCAAGCTTTATCACATGGGCTTCCGGGGCCAAGTCTCTCAATACCTTGGCACACGCCAACGAGCATCGCGACTGGCGGATCTACGCCGAGTTCGCTCAGATTCTGATTGCCACCGCCGGCGACCTCTACCGCGACGAACCTTTCGGAGTGGAGTTGTCCGAGTCCGTGAATGCCCTGGACTCCACAACCATCGATTTATGCCTGNNAAAATTCCGCCGCCACAAGAGCGCCGTGAAACTGCACACACTGTTGGATCTGCGAGCCACTTGAGCATATCGGAAATCGTGACGTCACCTCGGGCTCGGCTTTGAATTGTGTTAGAATGTGCACAGGAGACTACCATGGGTGACACAACTACGCTGACCATCCGCGTCCCGGTTAATCTGAAGCGCCGCCTGGATAAGCTTGCCAGAAAAAGCAAGCTAAGCAAATCCTGGCTGGCCACAGATGCCGTCGAACAATACGTTGCTGAACAAGAGCGCCAGGCCACTTTAGTCCGGACAGCAGAATACCAGATCGAGAGCGGAAAGTTTCTGCGTCACGAAGAGGTGCGGCGTTGGCTTCTCTCCTGGGGCGCTGAGAAAGAACTTCCTCCGCCTACATGCAAGTGATTTGGTCCGCTACGGCCGTTGCCCAGCTGGCGGAAATCCGCAGCTTCATCGAGCAGGACAAACCAGAGGCCGCTCGTGGTGTCGCGGCGCGTATCGTCGCCGCCGCCGATCAGCTCGCCGGTCCCCATATTGGGCGCCAGGGAAGAACCCCGCAAACTCGAGAACTCGTGATCGCCGGCACTCCCTACATTCTTCCCTATCGAATACAAGGAGATCGAATCAGAATTCTTGCTGTTTTCCATGCCTCCCGACAGTGGCCACGTGCCTCTGAAACTTAGAACTACTGGCGTCAACGAGTCGATTTTGGGTGCAGGATTGGGTGCAGCTAAAGAAGGAAAAACGGCTCCCGATTTCTTGTAAGCGACACCAGATAGGGCACTTAGATTTTGGATCTTTTCGGCTGTTAACCGAAGGGTTGCTAGTTCGAATCTAGCCCGGGGAGCCNNCTTTTGAATGATTTGCAGGCTATTTCAGGTGCTACGCCTTACTAACGTTTCTAACATTTGAAGTAGAAATGAAAAGCCCCCGGTGCTCTTTCGAGTCCCAGGGGCTTTGTGTTCCAGGATGATCCCGACTGTGCTACTTGTTTTTCTTGCGATGCTGCGCCCACCAGTCCTTACATTCACTAGTTCGTTCCTTTACCCGAGATCAAAAACCACATCGATTGTGGTATCCACCTCCACTGGCTGCCCGTTCAGCATCGTGGCGCGGTAGCGCCACTGTTTCACCGCGCCCAGTGCTGCTGTCATCAACAGCGGTGGGCCCGACACGAATTGCAGCTCCTTGATCGATCCATCCTTGGAAATGATCGCGTGCAGAACGATCGTGCCGGAAACATGGGCGGTCTTCGCAATCGTCGGATATTGTGGCGGAACCTTGTTAACGAGAGATGCGGATTCCACGTTGCCGCCCACGCGGATACGCTCTGGAGTAGATGGCTTGGGCGGAGGCGGAACCGACGACCCGTCGCCGATGATTCCTCCCAGCACGTTCCCCGTTCCGCCAGCGACTCCCTCGTCGCCGTTTGCATTATTGACGACCGGCGCTTCATCCTTCACGGTTTCGACAGTTTTCGGGATTACCGTCGGGGCTACCATCTGGGGAACGTTGATAACCCTCAAAAGCTTGACCTGCTTTACGAGCGCCTGCGGCGGAGGTGGCGGGGGCGGCGGCGCCGGCGCCACCAGAAACGTAGTCAGCATCCCCTTGGGCAACGCCTGCGTGTAGATCAACGGAATCAGCATCAACACGCCCAGTATGAGTGACTGAACAATGGCTGACAGGACCACCGACCATGGCTTCTGACTCTCGACTTTCTTTCCAGAAACAACGAGATGTTCAAACATATCAACCTCCTTCTGCGGCCAAACCGTGCTTCATCTGCTTCGCCCTTAGAAGGGCAAGTGATGCTCCAAACTCTTGCGGACTAATTCATTGAAATACAAGGACATAAAGCCTCTGAGGCCGGCTTTCAAGTACTAGGCCCACGCAATAACTTTACTGCGACCTCCCAATTGTGCCGAAGGTCAGTTCACCGGGACGAAAGCCAAGTTTGATCAACTTCATCATGATTTTACGGCTGGATTGTCGCAGTACTCCTCCAACATACAGGCGCGGTTTACTTCAGTCTTGGCCAACGGGGATCTCGAACATCTGCACGCACCAATTTACGCGGTCGTGTACGACAACAAGGGATTTGAGCATATCAAGGTCGAAGCCTGGGATGACTCGGAGGGTTCGGGCAAGATGAATCCCGTCGTCAAGTGGGTAGACACCATTCTCAAGCTCTGGCCAACGAGTCCACTCATGGGGCCGTGAATGCGAAAGACGCAGGTTCCACGGGTCGGGGAGCCAAAATCCAAGCCCCGCATCACTGAACGTAGTAAAAACATAAAGACGCTCTCGCAAACGGTACACTTCTGCGGAAGTGCACGAACCGGAGGTGCCGACTTCGGATGCCCGGCGAGGATCGGAGCAATCTGGACGTAGCTCGGTGGAAGCTCAAGCGTTACCTTTCCTTTGAGTATCCCCAGCCGAGCCTGCGGTAATCCAATCCAGCAGGTCCCCAGTCCAGCGCACAGGCCGATAGCGTCAGGTTTTCCGCGCCTGCCGTGAGGGAAGCAGGCAATTCGGACGGCGTCGATTTCGCGACCACGCGACACGATGACTGCGAGCGCACCAACTGCCAGCGGGTGTTACTGTCGGTATGTGAGCGATGTCACGCCGAGATTAACCGCAATTCGAATAGCATAATTGCGCAATTGAAATTACGGACATACAGAGAATGGTGCTGGAACTTAAAGACGCCTTGGGCATTCTGATCGCTGCACTTGGTGGTGCGGCGGTCGGGCTGGAACGTGAGTGGTCTGGCCATGCCAGTGGTCCTGGTGCCCGGTTCGCGGGGATACGGACGTTCACTCTTCTCGGTCTACAGGCAGGCCTGGCGGGTTGGTTATGGTCTAACGGTCTGCACGCCATTGCTGCCCTGCTGCTGGCTGGCTGCGCCGCGCTGATTGTGGCCGCATACATCGCGGCGAGTCGAGTGGATGTGGATGGCACGACGGAAGTGGCGGCTTTCGTGGTTCTAGCCGCCGGAGTCGTGGCTGGGTTGCACGAATTGAGGCTCGCGAGTGCGACGATTGCCATTACCACGCTGTTGCTGGTGGAGAAATCGAGACTGCATCGCCTCGTAGAACGCATCGATGATGCGAGCCTTCGGGCTGGCTTTCGGTTTGCGGTAATGGCCGTTGTGATTTTGCCCATACTTCCCTCGGGTCCCTACGGTCCCCTTGGAGGCATTCGCCTCCGTCAGCTTTGGGCCATGGTCCTGTTTTTCTCGGGCCTGAGCTTCGCTGGGTACCTCGCACGCCGGTCGATGGGGCCCCAAAAGGCCTATCCCACCACAGGTATGTTGGGCGGGATCGTTTCATCTACCAACGTCACGCTGTCGTTTGCACGCGCGAGCAGAAGCGAAATAGATGCGGGCACACCCTTGGAGCTAGGCGTACTCGCTGCTTCCGCAGTGATGTGCGTGCGGGTGCTGGTCGCAACCGCGGTATTGAACTTTCCAGTCTCGGCAGCTCTTGTCCCGTATCTCGTTGCTCCGTTCCTGGCGGCGGCACTCATCGCTTGGTGGGGTCTAAGGAAACATCAGGACGCAGCATCGGTTGCAGAAGTCCCCTCAAATCCGCTGCAGTTCACATCAGCCCTTCAGAATGGCAGTCTTGTTTCAGGTGGTACTGTTTACCGTCCGCTGGGCACACGGCACATGGGGAGAAACCGGCATCTTTTGGTCTGCTGGTATTCTTGGCTTGACCGATGTGGATGCTCTCGTCGTTTCGATGGTCAAGGATACGAGCGCGCAATTGCCGATCGCCATCGCGGCGCGAGCCATTGCAATTGGGATCCTCGCCAACACGCTCCTGAAGTTATCGATCGGAGTTCTCATCGGAGTAAAACAGTTTCGCCGCATTGCGTTGGTTGGTTTGCTTGCCGTTGCCCTGGCTTGCGCAGCATCACTCGCATGGCTAAAGTGAAACGAAGTCCGTCTACAGCTTTTCTGGTGGCCGAACGCCTGAGCGGCAATCTTCGCGAAAGCCCCAGCTACCCGCGCTATTTTCCTCTCTAAGAGAACTGACTGGGGGTTGAGCGGAATGAATGAGACTGTGAGGAAGCAGGCAGCGGTCATGTTTTTGGTGGGCCTGGCAGGGGTCGCTCTTTACCTCTGTTATCTAATCGCCAAGCCGTTCCTGGGACCCGTCCTGATAGCGGTGATGCTGGCGATTGTGTTTCATCCGCTTCACGCGAGAATGCAGCTCTTCTTTCGGCGCCCCGGGGTGACTGCCGCACTCTCGACGACCCTGGTACTGCTGATCATCACGATACCGATCGTGATTCTGGGAAGATCAGTTAGTGGAGAGCTTCGTACGGTAGTTCAATCTCTGCGCGAACAGAATGGGTCGCAAGGAGGCCTGAGTCCATACCTCGCGCACCTGGGCGAAAGTCTGCTGAAGATTCTTGGAAAGTATGTGGATCTCACGCAGATTGATCCGCATGAAGCGTTATTGCGCTGGGCGGAGCAGGCAAGCAGTTACCTGGTATCCATTGGCGCCGAGGCTGTAGCCAACTTGCTCTCCTTTGCCCTCGATACGGTGGTCGTCTTCTTTAGCCTCTTCTTTTTCTTTCGAGAAGGAAAAAGTATCCGCCAGGGGCTATCAGCAATGCTTCCGTTGAATCCGGATCAGACGGAAAGACTCTTTACCGGAATCAGCGAAACTATGATTGCCAACCTGTACGGCGGGCTTGCCGTGGGCGCAGCGCAGGGTATCCTCGCGGGCCTCTCCTTTTGGGCCCTGGGTCTGTCGGCTCCGATTCTATGGACTCTTGTTACGGCTCTGGCGTCATTGGTCCCGGTAGTTGGATCCGCCCTGGTTTGGGGTCCGGCGTCGATTCTCCTTGTCCTCAGCGGGCACTGGGTGAAAGCGCTCATTCTTCTTAGTTGGGGAGCCGCCGTGGTGGGACAGGTGGATGTTGTGATCAGACCGTATGTGGTAAGCGCACGCGTGAAAGTGCATACCCTACTCGTCTTCGTCGCGTTGCTCGGCGGAGTCGAGGCGTTTGGCGTCATAGGAATATTCGTTGGTCCAGTCATCCTGTCGGTCACGCTGGCGGTGCTGGATATGCTGAGAAGCACAAATTTCTCATGGCAATCAAAGTCTGAAAGCGCGCATCGCGCCCCCCCTCAATGACCAGCGAAGTGAATGACATCAAGATTCACGGTCTCACTCAAGAGGAAGCATCCGCTCGGCTTGCGGCAGAGGGACCGAACGAGCTGCCTTCGGCCAAGCCCCGCAGTTTTCTAGCAATCGCATGGGAAGTCCTCCGCGAACCTATGATTTTGCTCCTGGTAGCCGCCGGAGTGATCTATCTGATCCTGGGCGAACCACGTGATTCACTCGTGTTGCTGATTTCAGTCTTTGCGATTCTCGGAATCGACCTTTACCAGCAAAGTAAGACGGAACGCGCGCTGGAGGCCCTGCGCGACCTTTCTAGTCCGCGGGCGCTCGTGATTCGAGAGGGGTGCCAAACGCGAATCGCTGGGCGGGAAGTAGTCCGAGGCGATATCGTCATTTTGTCCGAAGGCGATCGCGTGCCAGCTGATGGCGTTATTCTTTCTTGTGTCAGCCTTTCCGTCGACGAGTCGCTGTTGACCGGGGAATCGGTTCCGGTACGAAAATCTCCGGGGCAAGTAAGTCTCAGCATGGCCCGGCCCGGTGGTGATGACCTCCCGTTTGTCTATTCCGGAACCCTTGTTGTGCAGGGTCAGGGCGTGGCCGAAATCAAAGAGACAGGATCGCGAACTGATTTGGGCCGGGTGGGCAAAGCCCTTCAGATGATCGAACCGGAGGTAAGTCACCTCAAGAGAGAAACCAAGCGCGTAGTGGGCATCATGGGAGCTCTCGGCCTTTCGATCTGTGGCTTGGTAGCGCTTATCTACGGTCTATCAAGTGGCAGTTGGCTAAGCGGGATCCTCGTTGGGATCACCGTCGCCATTTCGTTGCTGCCGGAGGAATTTGCCGTCGTGCTGACCGTGTTTCTTGCCTTGGGAGCTTGGCGCATTTCGCAGCGGAAGGTATTGACCCGGCGCGCTAGCGCAATTGAGACGCTTGGATCTGCCACCGTCTTATGTGTGGACAAGACCGGCACTCTCACGCAGAACCAGATGTCGGTCAAGAAGCTTTTTGCCAGGGGTCAGTTTCAGGAACTCGATGCTTCCAGCGACGCCGGTCTTCGCGGTGGCATCTCCGAACTTCTCGAATTTGGCGTTCTCGCCAGCCAACGAGAGGGTTTTGATCCCATGGACTTTGCTTTCCAGCAAGCCGGCAAGCGTCACTTAGATGCGACCGAACAGCTGCACGAGACATGGAAGCTGACGCGTGAATACCCGCTCTCACCCAAGCTATTAGCGGTGACTCGCGTTTGGCATGCGCCTGCGCAGAATGGCCGGATTGTAGCTGTGAAGGGCGCCCCTGGCGCCGTGGCTGAATTGTGTCGTCTCTCGCCATCGCAATTCGATGAGATCAAGAACCACGCGGAAGCGATGGCCGCTGAAGGCTTGCGAATCCTGGCCGTGGCCAGGACCGGTTTTGAAAGCGGTGCCTTGCCCGAAGATCCCCACGAATTCGAGTTCAAGTTCCTCGGCTTGGTTGCACTGGCTAATCCCGTGCGTCCCGAGATCGCAAACGCGGTGCGGGAGTGCTATGCGGCGGGAATCCGCGTTGTGATGATCACCGGTGACTTTGCAGGTACAGCGCAGAGTATCGCACGCCAAATTCAACTGCGGGGAAGTGAACGTGCGCTTACCGGCCCGGATCTCGATCGTATGGACGATGCAACATTGGGCCGCGAAGTCACCCAGGTCAACATCTTCGCACGCGTTGTGCCCCAGCAGAAGCTACGATTGATTGAGGCCCTCAAAGCTAACGGCGATATTGTGGCGATGACAGGCGACGGCGTAAACGATGCCCCGGCACTCAAGGCCGCGCACATCGGCATCGCGATGGGCGGCCGAGGCACTGATGTCGCGCGTGAAGCGGCCGACCTTGTGCTGCTTGACGATTCCTTCTCCTCCATTGTCCAGGCGATCCGTCTCGGCCGCAGGATCTTTGACAATCTCAAGAAGGCAATGGCTTATGTCATGGCAGTCCACGTGCCAATTGCGGGCCTTGCTTTGGTTCCGGTTCTGCTCAAATGGCCGCTTGTCATGCTGCCGCTCCACGTGGTTTTCCTGGAACTCGTCATCGATCCCGCGTGTTCAGTCGCCTTTGAAGCCGAGCCGGAGGAATCAGACGTGATGGAGCGGCCGCCCCGCAACCCAAAGCAACCGCTCTTTGACCGGCGAACATTAACGCTGAGCCTTCTGCAAGGTGCGAGTGTGTTGCTTGTCGTGCTAGGCGTCT
Organism: Acidobacteriota bacterium; assembly: GCA_003131705.1. Lineage (GTDB taxonomy): Bacteria > Acidobacteriota > Terriglobia > Acidiferrales > UBA7541 > Palsa-295. Next base: position 8,992 of record PKUY01000303.1, read on the forward strand.
TTGCGGCAGCTATGCATCGCGGTGAATCGGAAACCAGTGTCCGCGCTCTTACCTTCACAACGCTGATCATCGCGAATTTGGCGTTGATCCTCACGAACCGTTCTTGGACTCGGACTATCCTGAACATGTGGCGATCCCCGAATCCTGCCATGTGGTGGGTGATACTGGGTGCAACGGCCTTCCTCGGCGTGGTCCTCTATGTACCGTCAATTCAGGCGCTGTTCCGGTTTTCAAAGCTGCATGTGGCCGACGTGGCGCTTTGCCTGACGGCGGGGATGTTCAGCATTGTTTGGTTCGAAGCGTTAAAAATCGTAGGGCGCCCGCGGCTTTCCTCCGACTTGCCAGATTCAAGAATCGCGCCAAGATCGTAGCAATTGTCCAGCAAAGAGAATCGCATACAGTGGTCGAGAAGCTTCATGCTGAAAGAAAAGAACTGAATTGTCTTCTTTGCGCTCGAAGTCATTTCGGCTTCCACCTCAATTCGCTGCGACGACTCACGCGAGCATCACTTCTTGCTGGAAACTTCTGAAGGCTTGGCCTGCGTCCTCACGATCTCTGCCTGGAATTTCGCCACCTGCCCTGGCTGCTTCAACGCTTCGTACTCTTCTACCAGGTCCTTGCGCGCGTTTACGAGCCAGCTCACTTTTGGATCCATCTGAGTGATCAAAACATCGTATCCGGCGCGGGTTTCAATCTGCGCTTCAGCGTAACGGCGTTGACGCAGAAGAGTTCTGCCCAACTTAATTCGCGCGATGCCGGCGTTGACGTCGTTTGCCGAAACCGCTTCTACATAAATCGGAATCGCTTGGCGGTAGAGTTTTTCAGCGCGAGGCCCGTCGTGTCTGGCCGAGTGCAACCCTGGGGTGAACCTTTCCTTGGCAAGCGGCCACAAATTCTTTACACGTCGAAACATACGCGAACAGGACAAGAACTTGTGACCAGCCGATTCTCTCCTCGAAGGGAGCCGGACCAAGCGCACTGGATGCCGCCAAGTCGATGGCGACCGCTCTCTTTAACGACGGAGAGTCAGGCCCGCAGGCGCCTTCGGGTCTGCGGATGCATGGCACATACGCTGGCCCGAGTCGATTCAGCGTTGAGTTCTATCCTGAGTCCGCCGTGATTGGCTGCGGACCGGAAGCCGCACGCGCGTATCCCTACACCGCACAGACCAGCGGCATTCGAATAGACGCCCCGGATCACCCGATCGCACTCACATTCCGGCCAGACGGAACGCTTGCCGGCAACCCGGGACCGTACCCTTCCTTGCAGCAAAGTGTGGGGGCTGATTTTCACTATGGAAATTCTTGCCCGCCGAGTTCACACTATCCGCGAAAACCAACACGCAGCCCGCAATACCTGCGGCGCCACGTGGCATTCGGGCCGCGTGGGAACGCTGCCTCATCGGGAGACGGGCGCAAAAACCGGGAAGGAGCAACAGATGAGCGGAGTCCGAGTACTGGCGGGGACGCGCAAGGGCGCGTTCGTTCTGACTTCTGATGCGAAGCGCGAAAAGTGGGACGTCAGTGGTCCGCACTTTGCAGGCTGGGAGATCTACCATCTGAAAGGCTCTCCCGCTGACCCGAATCGGCTCTACGCGTCGCAATCTAGCGGCTGGTTCGGACAGCTGATCCAGCGTTCCAACGACGGCGGAAAAACATGGGAGCCCGTTGGTAACAAATTCGTATACGACGGCGTCCCCGGCACCCACCAGTGGTATGACGGCACGCCGCATCCTTGGGAGTTCAAGAGAGTCTGGCATCTGGAACCATCGCTGACCGATCCGGACACTGTTTATGCCGGAGTGGAGGATGCTGCCTTGTTTCGCTCGATCGACGGCGGACAGACGTGGCAGGAGCTTCCGGGACTACGCGGCCATGGCTCAGGACCCCGCTGGCAGCCAGGCGCTGGTGGCATGTGCCTGCACACAATCCTTCTGGATCCGAGCGATCCCAGGAGGATATTCATCGCGATCTCGGCGGCGG
>PKUY01000404.1 GCA_003131705.1 Acidobacteriota bacterium
GTCGATCAGCCAGTCCGGCTGCGGATAGGAGCCGACTAGCGACGTAGGTATCAGAGTCATGGGAAACCAAAATGTGGTTTGCGGCGCCCGGTTGTCAAGCGGATTCGGAGTGAGAGGGAAAACCGGCCGGTTCCCGTGTATGACGACGCGTTCCGTTACACGTCGGCGCCTTCGCTTGCCCGTCATTCGGAGGGTAAAGATTTCTCGCGAGGGTTACCGCCCTTCCCCTTCCGTCTGGCGTCGATTTCACGAATTGTTAAACGTTGGATATTCTTGCCGAACAATACGGCTATTTCCGAGCTCCGGTGCGTGCTTCGCGTCGCCGAAAAAGAGACACTTCCGGGACGACGTGCAACAGAGATCCCGAAACAAAGCGGGCAGATGCCGGCCCATCATCGCTCGGAAGAAAACGCCCCTCGTGAGAAAACGACTGTTTTATCGAAGGCACCCAACGTTTGGTCAAGTCAAGGAAGACCTGAGCCGGCTTGATCGCTTGCAAACAGCGTTGCTCCTATCCCAGATCAGCATCCACCTTGCGCTCGACAGGTTTCACAACGACTCAAGCGAAACCGTGAAGCTGTAGGGCTTTCCCGAATTTCCTGGGCAGGATTGAACGTGGCGATAACGGTCGGTTTAGGACGAGGCGGCGGAGGCGCGCGGGCCCGGCGCGGGGTCGGCGGTCGTCGCGCGGGGATCGGCGGCCGTGACGCGCGAATCGGCGGCGGTGACGTGCGCGTCAGCGGATTGGCCCTGGCGCTGGCGTCGATTTTCCAGGCTGGCGCGAATGAATGCGGCGAACAGCGGATGCGGTGCGAGCGGCTTCGATTTGAATTCAGGATGGAACTGGACGCCGACGAACCAGGGATGGTCGGGCACCTCGATGACTTCGACGTAGACGCCGTCGGGAGTGCGTCCCGTGATGCGAAATCCAGCGCGGGTGAGCGTTTCCTCGTACTCGCGGTTGAATTCATAGCGATGGCGATGGCGTTCGGAAATTTCAGTTTGGCCGTAGGCTTTCGCGGCAAACGAACCGGGCTCGAGCTTGCAGGCCCACGCGCCGAGACGCATGGTGCCGCCCATTTCGTCCACGCCGAGAAGCTCGCGCAATTTGTAGATCACGCGATTGGGCGTCGAGGGATCGAACTCGGTGCTGTCCGCCCGTTCGAGATGCCCAACCTGCCGCGCATATTCGATTGTGGCGCACTGCATGCCGAGGCAGATGCCGAAGAACGGAATTTTCTTCTCGCGCGCGTAGGTAATCGCGTGAACCATCCCGGCGATGCCGCGCTTCCCGAAACCGCCGGGAACCAGAATCCCGTCCACATGGCGCAGAAGGCGCTCGGCCGAGGAGGCGGAATCGATATCCTCGGCTTCAATCCATTCGATCACCACGCGCTGGCGATTCGCCAATCCGCCGTGGACCAATGCCTCGCGAAGACTTTTGTAGGCGTCCTCAAGCTGAACGTACTTCCCTACCACGCCGATGTGAACCTCGCCCTGCGGATGCTCGAGAGTTTCGAGCATTGCCAGCCAGCGGCTGAGATCGCGCGGCGGAGCTTCCAGGTGCAGCAGACGCAAAAGCTGCTCGTCGAGGCCTTCCGAGGCGAGCGTCATCGGAACTTCGTAGATGTTGCTCACATCCGGCGCGGAAATCACGCAGGATTCGGCGATGTTGCAGAAGAGCGCGATTTTTGCTTTCAGATCGGCGCCGAGCGGGCGGTCGCTGCGGCAGATGAGAATGTCCGGCTGAATTCCGATGCTCAGCATTTCCTTCACGCTGTGCTGCGTGGGTTTGGTCTTCAGCTCGCCGGCAGTGGCGATAAAGGGCACGAGCGTGAGATGAGTAAAGACGACATTTTCGGGACCGAGCTCGAGACGCATCTGGCGGATAGCTTCCATAAACGGCAGCGATTCGATGTCGCCAACGGTGCCGCCGATTTCCACGATCACGACGTCAACGCCGTCGGAAACTTTGCGGAAGGCGGCTTTGATTTCATCGGTGACGTGCGGAATCACCTGAACAGTCTTGCCGAGATAATCTCCGCGACGCTCTTTGGCGATGATGGATTCGTAGATGCGGCCCGTAGTCCAATTATGATCGCGCGTGAGATGCACGGAGGCGAAGCGCTCGTAGTGTCCGAGGTCGAGGTCGGTTTCCGCGCCGTCGTCGGTCACGAACACTTCGCCGTGCTGGTAAGGCGACATGGTGCCGGGATCGACGTTCAGGTAAGGATCGCACTTCTGGAGGGTGATGCGAAGACCGCGGCTTTCCAACAAGCAGCCCATTGAAGCCGCCGCTACTCCCTTGCCAAGAGAAGAAACTACGCCGCCCGTGACGAAAATGTACTTCGGGCCGGTCCGCAAGGTGCTCGACTTCCTCCGTGGAGTATCGTCGTACGGGTCATTATGGCAGAAACGGTGAGAGTGTCAAATCGCGATTGCTGATCGAACTTGCAACGGAATCGAATGCGTGACGGTAGACTAAAATCGTAGATTAGGATTCGGAGCGCTCGCGAAGAAGTTTTTCCACGCGCTCGACGTCCTCAGGAACGTCAACGCTGACGGCATCGTAGTCGGTTTCGACGACGCGGATGCGAAAACCGTTTTCGAGCCAGCGAAGCTGTTCGAGCTGTTCGAGGCGCTCGAGATCGCCGGGCGGGAGAGTCGGAAATTCGAGCAGAGTGTCACGATGGAATCCGTATAGGCCGAGGTGCTTCCAGTGGCGCGCGGCGACGGATTCACCCGTGTCGCGCACCCAGGGAATGGGAGCGCGAGAGAAATAGAGCGCGTTGCTGTCGAAATCGCGGACTACTTTGACGACATTGGGATCCATGATGTCGTTTTTGTGCGCGATGGCGGTGCAGAGCGTGGCGATCTGCACCGAGTCGTCCTCAAGCATGGCGGAGGCGAGCGCGTCCACGGTAGCGGGATCGATTAGCGGCTCGTCCCCCTGCACGTTGATGTAGATTTCGGCATTGAGGTGGGCGGCGACTTCGGCGACGCGGTCGGTACCGGTGCGATGGTCGTGGCGGGTGAGAATCGCTTCCCCGCCGAAGGTTTCGACGGCGTCTTTGATGCTGGCTTCATCGGTCGCGACCACCACACGGGAGACACGCTGCGCGCGGCGGACGCCTTCGAAGACGTGCTGAATCATGGGCCGGCCAGCAATAGAGGCGAGCGGCTTCCCGGGAAATCGGACAGACGCGTGCCGCGCGGGTATCACGACTAGAACCTTTGTCGACTGCGAATTCGCCATAATATTTCGCGGCCCTTTGCCGATCAACCCATCTTAACACGGGCGAGAAGATGGACCCGCGCCGTCGGCGAGGGCGAGGAAAAGCCGAGCAGCGATTTCGGAACCCTGCGCCGGGCGCCTGTAAGTAAGCCTTGAAGAACAACT
>PKUY01000320.1 GCA_003131705.1 Acidobacteriota bacterium
AACTTAAGACGCTGTGTTTAGATACGTGCGCTTCCCTTGATCTGATCTAAGATGGGAGCGTGAAGAAGATGTACAAAGTCGAAGCGGAAACTGGCGGCCCTGCCCCGCCCTATCGAGACCTCCCAGGCGGACGTGCGACTTGGCAGAATCCCGTGCCTACCTCACAATTTCTACTCGACAATGGCTGCCGAGTAGAATCTTACGCAACTCATTCAAAACAAAGGATCGCGTCGCACTCTGCTCGACAATGGAACCGAGGGTTAGTGGTCTCGATTTTCCTCGCTTCTGGCCTTCTCTCCGCGCACCTTGCGCTTGGTGCAGCCGCCGCGTTGCCGCAGTCCACGCCGCCCCCGAAGCCCGCGCCACCTTCACATGCTTCCGCCTCAACTAAGCTGGTGGTCGTTCCCGACCTCGCGCAGCGCGTCGCGAAATTCAAGCCGGTGAAAATGCCGTTCGATTCGAGCGGGCTGACTTCGCGCGAGAAACAGATGGTCGCGAAACTGGTGGACGCTGCCGGGCTCCTCGACTGCATTTTCTGGCGACAGAGCGACTACGACGGACTGAAACTGTATCTCTCACTCGCGAAGAGCAAGAACCCGCAAGACCAACTCGTGCGGCGCTACCTTAAAATCAACGGCTCGCGCTGGGATCAGATCGATGACGAAAAACCGTTCGTCGGCTCTAATCCAATGCCACCCGGCCGCGAATTCTACTACCCAACCCTTACGCGCGAGTACATGGAGCTCTTTACAAAGCAGCATCCTGAAGAGAAATCGGGGATATTAAGTCCCTACACAATTATCAAATTGCATGCGAGGGGTGATACCCCAGATGTGCTACGGCCCACAGCCGTTCCTTACAACGTCACGTACCGACAATTCTTAATGCCGATGGCGAAGGACCTGCGCGAAGCAGCGGCGCTCAGCGACGATCCCGCGTTCGCGAAATTCCTCCGGCTCCGCGCAGGCGCCCTGATGAACGACGATTATTACCCGAGCGACATCGCGTGGCTCGACCTCGAGAATCCGAAATTCGACATCATCTTCGCACCTTACGAAACATATCTCGATGGGCTGCTCGGCGTGAAAACGTCGTACGGCGCTTCGATCATGATTCGCAACGACGAGCAAAGCAAAAAGCTCGCCGTGTTTCAGAAATACGTCCCGGATTTGCAGGAATCGCTCCCGCTCGCGAAGGAGGATTTGCCCTCGAAGCGCGGAAAGCAATCGCCGATGGAGGTGGTGGACGCAATTTATCGTGCCGGTGACCTTCTGCACGGTTATCAAGCGGTCGCGGACAATCTCCCGAACGATCCGCGCATCCACGAGGAAAAGGGCTCGAAGAAAATCTTTTGGAAGAATTTCATGGACGCGCGCGTGAACGACATTATCCTGCCACTCGCGACGCGCGTCATGCGCCCCGACCAGGCCGCCCTCGTGACCGGTGACGGCACGCTCCAATTCGTAATTCTCCACGAAATTTCGCACGGCCTCGGTCCCTCATACGCGCGCACATCGCAGGGGAAAACCGATGTCCGCGAAGCCATCGGCGCGCAGTATTCCGCGCTCGAAGAAGCGAAGGCCGATATTGTTGGCCAGGTTTGCTTCGCGTGGCTGGTAAACCATGGCGCGATCCCGAAGGAACAGCAAGACGGCGTGTACGCTTCTTTCCTGGGAGAGACTTTCCGCACCATCCGTTTCGGTATCGCCGAAGCCCACGGCGCCGGAGCAATGATGGAGTTCAGCTATTTGTCCGAGCAACGAGCGATCGTGAGAAATTCGTCCACGGGGCTCTACGAAGTCGATTTCGCGGAAATGCCAGGGGCGCTGGCGTCGCTCGCGAAGGACTTGCTCGAACAGGAAGCGACCGGCGACCGCGCACGTACCGAAAAATGGTTCGCGAAATACGCAGTGATGCCGCCGGAGCTCTCCGCGGCGCTGGCGAAGGGCTCCGATATTCCCGTCGATGTAGACCCGGACTTCGATTTTCATCCGCCGCTGCGGTGACCTCTCGAATCGAAAATTACNNAATTACGAGTTCGGAGTTACAAATGGCTAGCGGCGAGTAACGAGTAGCTGGCGCTGAGCGATCAGAGAATGGATTGGATCTCGGCGTCGATCGAAACGTGAGATTGCGGGAAGCCGTTGATTTGGTAATTTGCGCCGGCGGCGCACTGCAAGTGGAAATAGCGGCTGATGTGGTAGTCCTCATCGAACGCACTGAAGACGCCTTCGATTTCTTTCGGCGACAGGCCAAGCGACGAAAGGGCCACGGTCTTTCCGTACGCGCCCGCGGACGCGAGATATTTCTGCACCACTTGATTTAGATCCAATTTAGCTTTCGGATCAGGTTGTCCCATCGCGATTGTCCGATGAACGGTAGCATCCTATCAAAATAAGCCGCTGTTTTCTCGCCCCCCGAACTCAGGATGATAAGATCGGCAAAATCGCTAAATCCGCGCAGCTTGCGTTTGAGGGGTAACGAAGATTATACTGTCTCGGCTACCAGACAGGTCGCACAAACGAGTGGGCGCGAGCCCACTTTTTTGTTGGCCGCACGCAGCGGTCCGGGTGCAGGAGTCTCTGGCGGACATAAATCCCGCCCTTAGAACAGAATGGACCTCGATCGAATTCGAGAAGCGGCGGAGAGGATGGCCCATTCAGAGGGCCTGGAAATCTTCGACATCGAGTGGAAGGTCGGCAAGCAGCGGCTGCTTCGGGTCTATATCGACCGCGTACCCGACCCAGCGGACCCGAGCAGGCCGGCGTCCAAGATCAGCCATGAGGATTGCAGCCAGGTCAGCGAGCAGCTGAGCGTGATTCTGGATGTAGAAGAACTAGTACCCGGAGCGGCGGGTTACATCCTGGAGGTCAGCTCCCCCGGGATGGATCGAAAGTTGATCAAGCCCGGTGACTACGAGCGGTTCATTGGGCGGCTCGCGCGAGTTTGGGTTGCCGAACCCGTCGAAAAGCAGACGTATTTCGAGGGACGGCTGGCTGGGTATGCGGACGGAATTGTGAAGATGACGGTTCGGGATCGCGAGATTGCCGTGCCGTTTGCCGGGATTCGCAAGGCGAATCTGGTAGTTGAGCTGTAGCGGCCAAGGGAGAAATACAGATGGCGAATCTGCTATACCAGCAGATCGAGCAGATCAGCCGGGAGAAGCACATCGAACCGGAGATCATCATTGCGGCCATCGAGGACGCGATGGTGGTAGCGGCGCGGAAATACTACCGCACCGAGGAAGATTTGCGTTCAAAATTCAATCCGGACAGCGGGCAGATTGACGTGTTTTCCGTGCACACGGTCGTGGAAGAAGTCGCGGATCCGTTGCGTGAAGTTTCGCTGACGGAAGCTCGCAAGCAAAATCCGGAAATTGAAGTGGGCGGCGAAATTACGGCGCCAAAACCGACTGATGTGCTCGGCAGAATCGCGGCGCAAACCGCGAAACAAGTCATCCTGCAAAAGGTGCGCGAGGCGGAGCGCGATACGATTTACAACGAATTTCACACCCGTGTCGGCGAGCTCATCAATTCCGTTGTAAAGCGCATGGAAGGCCCGGACATGATCGTGGACCTGGGCCGCACCGAAGCGCGTTTGCCGAAGCGCGAACAGTCGCGGCTGGAAGCGTACAACGTGGGCGACCGTTTGCGCGTGACGATTCGCGCGGTCGAACGCGCATCGAAAGGTCCGCAAGTAATCGTTTCGCGCGCCGATCCCGCGCTGGTGCAGCGTTTGTTTGAGATGGAAGTTCCGGAAATTTACGACGGCACGGTGCAAATCCGTGCGATTGCGCGCGAAGCAGGCGAGCGTACGAAAATCGGCGTGGAAAGCCGCGACAAGGACGTGGATCCGGTGGGCGCGTGCGTGGGAATGAAAGGCATGCGCGTGCAGTCCATCATCCGCGAGCTGCGCGGCGAAAAGATCGACATCATCGAGTACAGCGAAGAGATCACGACCTTTGCCGAGAAGGCTTTGCAGCCCGCCAAGGTCAGCCGCGTCTCCATCAGCGACCTCGGCGAAAAGCAGCTCGAAGTCATCGTGGACGACACGCAACTATCCCTGGCCATCGGCAAGAAAGGCCAGAACGTACGTCTGGCCGCCAAGCTGCTGGGCTGGAAGATCG
>PKUY01000136.1 GCA_003131705.1 Acidobacteriota bacterium
GCCGACGCTGCCGCCCTCGCAGGCGCTATGGACTTTACCTACGGCGACTCTCTTACAGCGGCTAAGGCAGCTTCTGCGGAAAATGGTTTCACGGACGGAGCGAACGGTATCACCGTGGCCGCTAACTGCTGGACCGGTTGCACCGCGCAGATCTCTACTGGACCGTTTATTGGNNCCACCGCCCCGATCTTGTCTGCCACCGCGGTGGCGGAGGGCGGCCTCAACTGCATTTACGGGCTTGATCAATCTGGGGGTGCTCTTACGCTGACTCTTGCCATCGTAAGTTCGGCTTGCGGGGTCGTCGACAATCACAACTTGTCTTTGACTCTGGCGGCCCTTTGCGCCCCCTCCATTCAACTCCTGGGAAGCCAAACCGGGTTTTTTGGCGAAACCTGTACAGCCCCCTTTAATCAAGCCAAATCCGTCAAGATATCGGCCCCTGTCGCCGATCCGTTTTGCCAGAGCGGCGCCAGTTGTCTGCCGGCGCCATCTCCTTCGGCTTTAACGCCGACTTGCTCGGGAACCCCTTACACTGTACCCGCTGTCACAACCCTTACACCAACCACCGCCGCTCTTACGGGGCACTGCGGAATCACGATCACAAATTTGGGCACGGCAGCAACTCCGATGCAGTTCGCGCCGGGCGCCACTGGCAAGTTCTTCGGCCCGATCAAGATTACAAATTCGTATGTGGTATTTACGAACACCGGCGGAGTTCCCTACACGATCAGCAACTTAACCACCGGGACCGCGGGTATCGCGATGAATAGCACCGTTTTTGGGAGATCGACGGTTCTATTCCAGGCAAATACTTATACGGTTGCGGGCGGGATTTCCGATGCTGGTTTTGGTTCTCTGGTAAATTTCAATAGCACGGCCGGGACTACTCCGTCCCTCGTCATCCTGGATGGCGGCGGGCTCAAGCTCGTTGGAACGGCTGGCCAGAGCACCGGTGGAGTCACGTTTTACAATACCGGAACCGCAGCCGGCAGTTGCGTGACCTGCTACGGACAGATATCCAGTACCTTCAATTTTTCTGGCGCATTCTGCGGCGCCGGCTGTAACATGTCGGCCCCTACCACCGGCACTTACGCGGGTATTCTGTTTTTCCAGGATCGCAACGACACCTCCACCTCATCGTGCGCGTTCGGAGGAAGTGCCTCCGCCTGTTTCGCCGCTTCCGTTGGCATGAATGGACCGATATCCCATACAGGTGCTTATTACTTTCCCACTGGGACGGTGAGCTTCAATTTTAACTTCGGCCTTGGAGCTACCTATACATATCTCATTGCGAAAGACGTCAATTGGCTCGTTAATTTTCAGTTTAATACGAACTACGCTGCCCTGCCCACCTCGTTTCCGCTTCGGCAGGGAGCCGCTGTTCTAGTGCAATGAGGCTTATACAATGCGTCAGCTAATTAAAATGATTCGCGGCAATATTTGGCCTAGGGTTCCGGTCAAGCGGCCTGCGAGCTCTCGAGAGCGTGGATCGAGTCTTGTCGAGGCCACTCTTGTCGCGTTCTTCGTTTTGATTCCACTTCTGGTCGGCGTTGTGGACTTCGGAAGAGCATATTTTTACAGCATTGAGATCGCGAATGCGGCCACGGCTGGCGCGGAGTTCGGCGCCCAGAATACTGGCGCCAGCATGATCAATGCGTCGGGTATTAAAACGGCCGCGCAGAACGAAGCTCCGGATATTGCCACGACCTGCACCAGTACCCCCGGTGCCTGCTGGGTCTCAGGCTATCCTCTAGGGCAATGGGGTTGCGAGTGCTCGGGCACCGCGACTGCGGGGGGTGGAACGAATTCGTGCTCGTTGTCCGCGTCCGCTTGCACCCACCTCGTGAACTTCGTCGTCGTGACTGCCCAAGCGACAGACACGCCATTGTTTAGTGTTCGTGGGCTTTTCCCGCCGATCACCTTGAGCTCTCAGGCGAAGGTTCGGCTTGCTGCCCAATAGTGGAGTTCCTGTGCGAAAAAGGCGAACGATGAAACGGAAGCATAGGCAGGCAGAATACGGTGCCGCGGCCGTGGAGGCGGCCCTGATGCTGTCGCTGATCATCTTGCCCTTGATCTTCGGCATTATGGATTTCAGCCGCGCCATGTACGCTTACCACTTTGTGGCCTACGCGGCCCGCGAGGGCTCCCGCTGGGCGAGCGTGCGCGGCTCTACTTGCGCTGCCCCGATGACGAATTGTGGCGCGGCGGCCTCCTCGTCCACGAGCATTCAGACTTTCGTAACGGGTATTGCCCCACCGGGAATGTATGTCACATCTTGCGGCGCGAGCCCGGGTTCGTTGTGCGCTACGATCTTAGCACCTAACGGCAAGCAGGCCGACGGCGCGACAGATTGCACGAACGGTGGCGCTTTTGTGAACGACTTTCCCGGATGCGTCGTCACTGTGCAGGTGACATATCGCTACCATTTCAGCCTCCCGTTCATCTCCCAGCTCGGTACGACCCTTATGTCCAGTACGTCTGAGATGACTATCTCGCAATAAGTCACTGTTCTCTTTGGCGAGCCTCTGCACCCTCTAATTGGCAACCGAAGTGCTTCTCTGACACGGCTGACATGGGCAGTCGAACCGGGCCACCCGGCCGTATCTTCGTAGTCACACGGCCCTGTCGCGGCCGCGCACTTTGTTTCAGGTAGTGTTATAAAAACTGCAGGAGGGTCAACCCGTGAAGAAACTGCTTCTAGCGACAATGCTGTTCGCGATTCCCGTAGTGGCTCCGGCGATGGCTGTGGCCGACGATAAGCCTTTGCCTCAGGAGTCCCAGGTCAAGATGCTCAACNNAAATTCAGGCCGAGCAGGCGAAAATAGCCGAGCTGCAAAAGCAGTTCGAGACGTTGAAGGCCAACCTCAAAACGCTGCAAACCTACATGCAAAACGAGTGTACGGCAGCGGCCAAGAAAGAGAACGTCGACCTTACCAAATATAGTTGCGACGTCGACAAGCTGACCTTCGTTCCGAAGCCGCCGCCCGAAAAGAAGGGCGATAAGAACTAGCGTGCATTGCTGAACGCGCTTCAGTTTCTC
>PKUY01000126.1 GCA_003131705.1 Acidobacteriota bacterium
AGGGTCGCTGTTGTTGTGAGAACAATATCTTTCTTGCTCACGCCGAATTGATGGGCAAGCGTGTCGAAGAGAAACACAACGATGAAGAAGTCGAAAGCATCGAGTGTCCAGCCGAGAAATCCAGCGAGGACAGCAGAACGTGTTCCGGAAGGAGGATTCGAGCGAGCGATTTTCATGATCAGTTCCGTGGTCATCCCTAGGTCTCCAGATGCGCGCTAATGTGACTTGAGCGCATTGCACCCGATCCGTTATGACAAACTCCTCTCGCTCAGTCTTCGTATGCCTGCGAATTTAGTCGCCGCAAAGTGCGGGCGGCCGAACTCTACTGATCGATGAACTCGATCTGATTCCCGCCGGGCGATCATTTCGGCTTCGACCATCGTCTCGGCTCGAATCGCATACGGACCGACTGTCCCGAATTTGAACCGCCGACCATGAGAGCGGCCGACGCAAGTCCGAGCCCTAAGCCCCAGACTCGGTACTGCCGTCCACGCATGGACCGCGCAGCTCTGCCAGCCTGGCAGACGGGGGAGAGTTTTCCAGTGTTGTGAATATCTTCCAATGGGTTTGCGTCGAACACCAGGAATAAGCTTTAGATTAGTTTTGTCGCATACTGTTCGAGCTTTTTTTGGTTGTATTCGAGACCGAGACCGGGGGTGTCGTCCAAATGCAAAACGCTGTTTTCAATCTTCGGTTTGCGGTCATAGAGCTCGAACCAGAAGGGGTCGTACAGGGGGTTGGCAACACATTCGACAATGTACCCGTTGGGCATTGACGCCAGAAGGTGGCTATGCAGGACAGGCTGGTGATGCGGTGACATCCAGACATGCTCCGTGGAGGCCGTTCCCGCGATCTTGCGCCATTCGGTAATTCCCCCGTGCGCGTCTGCTTCAAACGTGAGGAAATCGACGGCGCCTGTTTCCATCAGCTGGCGCGCTCCCCATCGTGTGATCTCGCGTTCGCCACCCGCCAAGGGAATTCGAGTATTCAATTTGAGTTTCTTGAGCGCTTCCACATCGTCGTACCATTGAAGAGGCTCCTCGAGCCACGTGATATTTAGGTCGTACATCCTATTGGAGGCGAGAATGGCCGTCTCGACGTCCCATGCCTGGCTCGCGTCGATCATGAGGCGAACTGAAGGGCCCACAGCTTCCCGGACAGCTTTTACCCGATTGTAGTCGTCCTCAACGCCCAAGCCCCCGACTTTGATCTTGAAAGCGTTGAAACCCTGATTGATGTAACCGCGGACTTCCTCGACGAGGTCTGTGATGCCCTTGCCCTCGCGGTAGTAACCGAACGTGACGCAAACAGGAATGCTATCCCGATAGCCGCCGAGAAATTTGTAGAGCGGCAAGCCTGTCGATTTACACATGATGTCGTAAAGCGCAGCATCGATCGGGCCCATCGCGCTGAGAAGATTCCCTGCTGACCACTCGCGCTTNNATGGCGAAGAGCGTCTCCCACACCTTGCCAACCATGAATGGATCTTGTCCGATGACCAAATCGGCCAAGCCCTGCCGAAACAATTGCGCACCCGCACCGGTGCCTTCACCGTAGCCGGTGACCCCTGCGTCGGTGTGCACCTTAATAATCAAACGCTGTGCGATCGCCTTAAGTCCGTTGTGCGGAATGATGGAAGCCCAGAGAGTTTCCGGCATAGGTTTTTGCAATAGTAGCGCTTCGACGCGTGTGACCTTCATGCTTTTCGCGAGAGGGCTGGGTTGACGGCTTTCGGGTAGGTTGGCGAGTACTTGCGCCGGCACGGCGAGCGCTGCGGCGGTCAAGAAATCTCTACGACTTTTTCCTTCACTCATCCTGACTCCTCGGAATCTCTAGTCGATCCAGATCCTTGCGCTAAGCCGCGTGGATCTGAAAACGCTGCAGATCAAAACAACGAAGCTAGGAAGGCTCAGAGCGCTTGCCTGAAACCGTTAACGAAGAGCCTTCGATACTTCGCACTGGCTCAGACCCTCGACCGGAAGGCTGAACGGCAACATGCCAGGGCAACCGGCGGTTAAGCTCTCGGGCAGCCAAGCTAGTTTCGCTTACATTCTCAAGGACGCGCCGGGTTACCCAGGACCACATTCTTAAATGAGTTGACGCTGAGCTTCTCACCAATGACTCGCGTATGACGCGAATCTGGCCCCGGGATGGAGATTTCGGTTCAGCTACCGAACCAACCTCCAGATTTGGAGCCTCCGACCATCCGTGTCTCCTACGATGACGTCACCCTTCGAGTCCACCGCCACAGTATGCGGGTTCTCAAACTCGCCGGTCTGCGTGCCCGTTTGCCCGAAGCTTGAAAGGGCCTGACCAGTCGCTCGGTCCAGGACGCGCATCTCAGCATCTGAGCTGTCGCCAACGAATATGAATTTCTGAGTTGGATCAGGTGAAAAGGCCATCCAGCCGGCTGCGCCAGGGTTTACATGAGGAGCCCTACTTTCAACCAGGATGTTCCTCTTGAAATTACCCATTTTGTCGAAGACTTGGATGCGATCGCCCTCCCGGTCACACACGTAGACCAACCCGTCCTTACCGATAACCACGCAGTGCACGGACTTTAGAAAGGCGCCGCCTACCCCCGCCTCGATCTCGGCCAGTGTGCCGTGACGCCCCCACTGGCGAAGGTAGTGGCCTTCGCGGTCAAAGACCACGACACGACAATTGCCGTAGCCGTCTGAGATATACACGTCACCGTTCGTGGGATCGACGGCCACATCCGTGGGACTATTCAGGAACACGTGGCTGGAATTCATCGCCAACATTTCGGTTTTCCTGCTATCGCTGCCGTCCGCGGAATCGAATTTTCCCCTAGTACCAATTTGCAGCAGCATTTTGCTTCCATCATGAGTGTATTTCTGAACGATTCCGTCACGAATTATCCAGCGGGCAACAAACCGGTTTCCGTCGTCACGGCCGATTTC
>PKUY01000274.1 GCA_003131705.1 Acidobacteriota bacterium
TACATCTCCCGATACTCGTCGAGTGACCGGATGCGCGCGCGCTTGCTGAAATCCTCGGGCGGCGGAACCATCTTTTCTTCAAGAACGTGGGGGTCGAACTCTAGCATTGCTCCTCCTGGCTGCGACCGATCGCGTGCGACATAAAATTGCGGACCAAAAGCCTGACGGGGGCAGCGGTTGCCCGCTCAGCCGCTCCATATCCTGCCGGACCATACGTTATTGAACCGCGGCGCTTTGGTCAAGAAGACGAATATGAATATGAAGGCGCAACCACCAGCTGCAACAGGCTTGTTCGAGGCACTCTATTGCGCGCCAGCCCGCAGCGCACGGATTTCGGGAACCTTTTCCGGCCCATCCAGGAATATGTGACGAAGGGTAGTGCGGGCGTCCATAATCGAACAGATGACCCAGACGACCGATCTCACGGACGAGCGTCTGCTCCGGCGAATTATGGCCGGAGATGAGGATGCGTTTACGCACCTCTATCGGCAGAAACATCCCGCAATCTACCGTTTCGCGCTGCGCATGAGCGGCAACGCGGCTGTGGCTGATGACGTTACCCAAGAGGTTTTCATGACCCTGATCTGCGAGCAGACCAAATTCGATCCCAACCGCGGAACACTTGGAGGATTTCTTTTCGGCACCGCGCGCAATCATCTCCGGAAGCGCTGGGAGCAAGATCGCCGGTTGGTACCGTTCGAGGGCGATGCAAATGAGTTCGAGGAATTTGCATCGAATGCCGCAGTCGCGAGCAACGGAAACGGCCATAGGAATGGCGTGCAGGTAACGAGCCAGGACGAATTCGCCTCGCTGGAAACAGTCGGCCGCGTGCGGCAGGCTGTTTCGACGCTCCCGGAAAATTACCGAGAGGTCGTTGTTCTCTGCGAGTTCGAGGAGATGAGTTACGAAGAGGCCGCATCGGCGCTCGGCTGCCCGGTGGGTACGGTCCGGTCGCGGCTGCACCGGGCCAGAGCAATCTTGCTTGAAAAACTTCGGGACAAAAATCCAGTGAATCGCACCCCGGCGGTGAGCCAATGAACGAGAAGCTGGGTCCGATGGACTGCGCTCAATTTGAAGACGTTCTTCATGATCTCAATCGACCGGGCACAGTTGGCTTCTTTCTTCGAGAAGGCGCCTTCGCGCACGCGGAGTCCTGCAGGCGCTGCGCGCTTCTCTTAACGCGAGCCAAATCGCTCGATTTGGCGTTGCGCGCGATCGCCTCGGCAGAGTCTGGGCGTGAAGCCTCTTCGCGAGTCGAAACCACCCTGATGAAGGAATTTCGTCGGACGAAAGATGCATCATCAAAGCTCAGGTTTAGATCGCGAATAGCGGCGTTGGGCGTTGCTGCGGCGATTCTGCTCGCACTGGGTTTCTCGTTGTACCGGTTCTCCCCAGCTACGAAGGGAAGTGTGGCGGCGCCAGGGTCGGGAAATTCGGCCGCGGCCGGAGGTGCTTCCAATTCTTCCGTAACTCTCGACGCGCAGAATGATGAGACTGAATTTGACGATTCCGCCGCTTTCATTCCGCTGCCCTATGCTGACGACCCCGCTGCGGTTCAAGACGACGCGGTTGTGCGTGTAGTTCTTTCGCCTGCGGCGCTCGCATCGCTTGGTTTGCCCGTGGCGGAAACCGATGGCAGTGAGGCAGTGCCGGCGGACCTAAGGGTCAGTGAAGACGGCACGCCCCAGGCGATCCGCCTCGTCTCCCAGGAAGATTCGGACCACTCTTTTTGATGCGGGGAAATATTATCTGGAAGAATTCTGACTTCGCACGAAGGAGTTTGTGGAATGAGAATGAAATTGATCAATAAGTCTGCCGTAACGATCCTGGGACTTCTGATGCTGGCGTTTTTCAGCCTGAGTGGTTCTGAGCGTGCCCAGGATCTGCCAGGACGCCCGCCCGGACCTCCGATGCTCGATGCCATGGGCTTCGAGGGTTACCAGGCTGGACCGGGGGGCAAGACGGTCGTGGGTGCTCCGTTCAGTGCGACGTTCTCAACGCAGACCACCCAAGCGCTTTCCGACGGCAACCAGATCCAGCGCAGCACGACCGGGACGCTCGCCCGAGATAGCCAGGGCCGCACCCGCCGCGATATGACGCTGCCAGTGATCGGCCCATGGGCCGCTTCGGGCAAGATCCCGCCGCACGTAGTATTCATCAATGATCCCGTCGCGTCGACAAACTACATTCTTCAGCCGGATACGAAGACCGCTCGCAAAATGGAGATACGCAAGCACAGTGGACAGCATCCCAACGGAAAATTTGCGCCGCCTCCCGGATCAGCGGGAATCGAACGCGACAAAAATATAGCAACCACCTCGCTCGGCACCCAATCAGTGAATGGTGTTCAAGCCGAAGGCACGCGCTACACACGGACGATTCCCGCGGGCGTCCTGGGGAATGAAAAGCCCATCGTGATCACTACCGAGCGGTGGTATTCGCCAGAGTTGCAAACCGTGGTGCTAACCAAGCGCAGTGATCCGCGCTTGGGCGATACAGTTACCCAGCTGACGAATATTCAGCGCAGCGAGCCCGATGCGACGCTCTTCCAGGTTCCGTCCGATTACGCCCTGAAGCAAGGGGGAGCGGGCGGCAGGGGCATGCGCCACCACGGGCCGCCGCCGGATGGTGGACTGGGACAACCGCCGTCCCAGGATTGAGTTCACCCAAGACTGCAAGAAACTGTTTGCGGGCGGATCCCCCACGCCCCGCCCGCAAACGTCCCTCCCTCTTTTCGCCTCTCGTCTTCCGCGCTCTCTGCGCCTCCCGGCCTTGAGTTCGCGGTCGGCGGGTGAAGGGTGCGGCGAATGTTTCGCTCTAATTCTCTCCTGCTATAATCAGGCGAACGACATGTCAGCCCCAAACGAACACGAGCTGCGAAAGCAACTCGAAGCTGAGGGGTTTTCTGGAACCTACGTCTGGCAGGACGCTCCGCTCGGGTTCTATCCCGATCATACCCACGCTGACGTAACCGCGCACATCATTCTCGACGGGGAAATGACGCTCACCATGGATGGCCGATCGCAAACGTATCGCGCTGGGGATCGGTGCGACGTTCCCGCCGGCGCCGTCCATTCTGCGCGCATAGGTGCGAAAGGATGTCGCTATCTCGTCGGCGAAAAATAGCGCAGGGCGTCAGCCGCCAACAATTTCAGCGCGACGCCAACGCGCGGTCGAGCAATTCGACCACGTGCAAAACTTCCTGCCCCGTGCCATGGATCGCAGCTCCGGCGCGAAGTTGCAGAATGCATCCGGGATTCGCGGTGACGATCACCTGCGCCTTAGTTTCGCGCACGCAATCCATTTTCAGCGCGAGCAGTTCGAGCGAGGCCTTCGTCTCGGTGACGTTGTACACACCGGCAGAGCCGCAGCACTGGTCGGCGAGTTGCATTTCGACAAATTCGATTCCCGGAATCGCGGAGATCAGAGTGCGCGGAGCTTCGCGGATTTTCTGTCCGTGAACGAGATGGCACGAATCCTGATACGTGACGCGCAAAGGCAGCGCTTGCAGTGGCGCCGTCAAACCAAGCTCTGCTAGAAACTCACTCACGTCGCGCATCTTCGCCGTAAACCGAGCAGCTTGCTCGTGCGCTGCGTCGTCTTCAGGAAACAGGTGAGTATATTCCTTCAGCGTGGAGCCGCACCCGGCGGCATTGGTGATGATTGCGTCGAAATCTTTTCCCAGGAACGCCGTGAAATTCGCGCGCGCCAGATTTCGCGCCACGTCGCGCACACCCGCGTGCGCCGCGAGCGCTCCGCAGCAGATTTGCTCGGCGGGCACTACTACCTCGCATCCATTTGCCTGCAGCACGCGAATCGTCGCGCGATTCAAGTCGCTGAATGTGACCTGCGCGACGCACCCCGCGAAGAGTGCCACTCGCGCGCGCCGCGTGCCTTGCGCGGGAAACGTCTTGCCCAGCTCGCTAAAGAAAAAATCCGAGTCGATCTTCGGCAGCAAACGCTCGCGGTCCCGCAGTCCGAGAATCTTCAAAATGCCAGTCCCGCGCGTCAGTGCCGCCAATCCCGAACGCTGATAGAGCCGCAGAAATCGCGCAGCCGTCGCGATCCGTTGTGGATAAGGCAGCAGTCGGCGATAAACCAAATCCCGTGCGAAGCGTGAAAAAAACGGCCGCTCGTACTGNNGACGGACACGCTGACTCGCAAGCGCGGCAGTCGAGGCAGCGATCAATGTGCGTGACAAACTCGTCGCCCAGCTCGAGCTTGCCCTCGTCGACGAGTTGCATCTGCCGAATCCGACCGCGCGGCGAATCGGCTTCCTGATGCCACAGGCGGTACGTGGGGCAATGATTCGAGCAAAGCCCGCAGTGAACGCACCGCGAGTAATCCGCGTACTCGGGCTTATCCGCGCCCTTGAATCCGCTCGGCACCGAAGCCATCGCCTAAAACGCCCCTGCAAATCGGCCCGGCGACAGAATCCCCTGTGGATCGAAAACGCTTTTCACTTTGCGCATCTGCTGGAAATCGCCGCGCGATTGTCCCCACACCTTCAGTGACGGTTTCCATTCGCTCGGGCACCAAGGAATCGAAGCGTTTCCGCTGAGCCCGTGGCAAGCAGTCAGTATCCGCTCGGTAACCTGCGCCACGCGCCCTCGCGTGCCGGGGTCGAGCGCCGTCGGCAGCAGCGCTAGGTAAATCACGCCGGAACCTCGCGCAATCGCGGCCCAAGGCAGATCAAGTTCGCGCGCCGCGCGCTCTGCCTCATGCAGCAGTTGTGTTATTCGCCCCGGAAGCGTGCTCATCTTGACAATCGTTGCTGCCTCGCACGATTCCAGAGCGATGGGAATAAACTCGCGCACGCACCCAATCACGCCGACTGCGTCGCCCTCATCGAGAACGGCAGCGCCGAGGGTGCTCGGGGTTTTCTGCTGGACCATCTGTCGAAGGTCGCGCTCGTAGCGTTCGAGAACCTTTTCCGTTCCCGCGAAGCTCACGACAACGTTCCAGTGCGTTTCCGAAAATAGTCCAGCCGGCATATGGTGCGACGCGACCCGCGCGGCTGCGCCTTCCGAAAACAGATCCGCCGCGCGCGGGCTCACAATATCCATGCTAAGCGGCCTGAGCGGCGATTGCGTGATTGGGTTGCGCAATTCAATCGCGCGGCCCGCGGATTCGACATTGGCGACAAAAACCCGCGTCGATGCGAGTGCAGGAAACGTCCGAAAGTTGATCCGGGTCATCACGCCCAGGGTCCCCATTGCGCCGATCATCAATTTGTGAATGTCGTACCCGCTGACATTTTTCACCACGCTCCCGCCACTCTTGGCAATTTGCCCATTGCCGGTGACGAACTCGATCCCAAGTACGTAGTCTCGCGCCGTGCCATAGAATTGCCGCAGCGGGGAATCGATGCCCGAAGCGATCGTCCCGCCCACAGTCGCGCGATTCATCCAGGGCACAGCCAACGGAAGAAACTGCTTGTGTCCCGCCAGCACGCCCTCGAGCCGGCTCAGGGGCATCCCCGGCTCGACGCCCAGCGTCATATCGTCCGGGTCGTACGCGATGACGCGATCAAGCCGCGTCATATCGAGCGCTAGATCGTAACGCGCCGGGACCATTCCCATATTTAATTTGGTGCGCGCGCCGGACGGAACGATCGCGAGTTTTTCACTGGCGGCGAATTTCACGACCTCAGCAATCTCGTCAGCGGACCCGGGCCGCACCACAAGCGTAGGAGTTTTTCCGCCAATCGAACAAGAAGACAATTGCCCGGGATCGACGATCGCGTTTAACGAACCCACGATCCCGGCAAGCCGCGAAGATACGCTTGTGGCGGTCATGCTCATGCCGGAGGGAAGGTCATGTGGGAGAGGAAGCTCCAGCTGGTTGCGGACGAACGTAGATTTCGCCGCAGCCCTTCGACGTAGGTAGAATCTTTCCAGGATTCAGCAGCCCGTCCGGATTGAAAACGTCGCGGACGCGCCTCATCAG
Source organism: Acidobacteriota bacterium (assembly GCA_003131705.1). GTDB lineage: Bacteria > Acidobacteriota > Terriglobia > Acidiferrales > UBA7541 > Palsa-295. Next base: position 5,950 of record PKUY01000274.1, read on the forward strand.
CTCGAGATCGGTTTCGCTGAAAAGCAGCGGCATCAAGCGGTCTTTCTCCATTCCCACGCCGTGCTCACCGGTGATCGACCCGCCCACTTGTATGCAGAACTCGATGATTTCGTCGGCGGCTTGAACCGTGTCGCGGAACTGTTTTTGATTCCGCTCGTCGAAAAGAATGATCGGGTGGAGATTGCCATCACCGGCGTGAAACACATTGCCGATTTGCAGATTATATTTCTTTCCGATTTCGCTAATGCGCCGCAGCGTGGCCGGAAGTTTCGTTCGCGGTATCACGCCGTCCTGCGTGTAGTAGCTTGGCGCAAGCCGGCCTGCGGCGCCGAACGCGTTCTTGCGGCCCTTCCAGAGCAGATCGCGCTCCTTTGCGTCGCGCGCGACGCGAACCTCGCGGGCGTGATGCAGTCTGCAAACGTCGGCTACATCCTCCGCCTCCGCTTCCACAACTTCGCGCAGCCCATCGACTTCGATCAGCAATATGGCTGCGGAATCGAGCGGAAACCCGGCGTGGACGTAGTCCTCGACGGCGCGGATCGTCCAGCCGTCGAGCATCTCGCACGCTGCAGGAGTAATCCCGCGCGCCGTAATCTCGGCAACCGTTTCGGTCGCGTCGTCCACGGAGTCATACACAGCCAGCAGCGTCTTCACGGCTTCCGGCAGCCGCGTGAGTTTCACCGTAATTTCCGTCACCAGTCCAAACGTGCCTTCCGAGCCGACGAAAAGTCCCGTCAAGTCATAGCCCGGAGGATCGAGCGCGGTGCTGCCGAGGCGAATAAGCTCCCCGCTTGGCAGCACAACTTCCAGCGCAAGCACGTGATTCACGGTCACGCCGTAGGCCAGCGTATGCGGTCCGCCGGAATTTTCGGAAACGTTTCCGCCGATCGTGCACGCCTTCTGGCTCGAAGGGTCAGGAGCGAAATGTAACCCCGTATGCGCCACGGCCACGCTGAGGTCGGCATTCACCACGCCCGGCTGTACCGTCGCTCGCTGATTTTCCGCGTCGATCTCCAGGATATGATTCATCCGCGCAAACGACGTGATGATTCCGCCCTGTCTGGCCAGTGCTCCTCCGGAAAGACCGGTTCCGGCGCCTCGCCCGACGAGCGGGACTTTGTGCCGATTGGCGAGCCGCACAATTTGAACTACGTCCGCCGTCGTACGCGGGAACACGACGCACTCCGGCCGCGCCACTTCGACCGAGCCATCGTACTCGTAAAGTAAGAGTTCCTCGGGCTTGTGCAGGACGGCTTCAACGCCCAGAAGTTTTTTCAGATCGTGGAGGAGTCGCGAATCCATCTGCGTGGAGCAACGAGCTTAAACCGCTCGCGCCTTCCGGTCACTATAGACGCCACCACACTAGGCGTCAACGACGACCACTCCCAGGTGTCGTTAGCACACGATATGTCC
>PKUY01000201.1 GCA_003131705.1 Acidobacteriota bacterium
CCAAGGGAGCCGCGGGCGAGGCCGTAGGCGTCATCGGGTCGAGCGGCTACCTTGAGCTCTCGGTGAATAAGGGCCAAGCGTCGCGAGTGCTCGGAGCCGGGCGTGGCGCGGAAGTGACGGTCGAGCTAAGCTAGATATTACCGAGCCAGCGAAGTCACGATCAGGTAGGAACGCATCCGAGGGTCCATCCAATCGCGCAAGCCGTCACCCAGCAGATTGAACGCGAGGACAGCGGTCATTACCGCGAGCGCCGGAAAAATCACCAAGTGCGGCGCGTCGAAAAGATGATTGCGCGCATCGTTCAGCATCGCGCCCCAGCTCGGCATCGGCGCCAGCACACCAACACCTAGAAAACTCAACGTAGACTCAGCAAGTATCGCCCCGGCCATGCCTATCGTCGCCTGAACGAGAAGNNGGCTGCAGAATATTGGGCAGCAAATGCCGTATCAGAATGCGCGCAGGAGAAGCGCCGAGCGACCGCGCTGCCAGCACGTACTCCATTTCCTTGGCCTGCAGAATTTGCGCGCGCGCGAGCCGAGCGTACCCGGCCCATCCAGTGACGATCAGCGCGAAAATCACTTTCCCAATGCCGGGGCCCAGAAACGCTGCAAAAGCGATGGCGAGCAGTATTCCGGGAAACGAGAGAAACGCGTTGATGAGGACGATATTCACCAGCCGATCGAACCATCCGCCGCAGTAGCCTGCCAGTGCTCCAATCGCCAGACCCACCACTCCCGCGCCAACTACAACGCTGATGCCAACCAGCATGGAGACCCGTGCACCAAAGAAAACGCGCGACAAAACGTCGCGACCCAGCTCGTCAGTGCCCATCCAGTGCGCGGTGCTAGGCCCTGCAAGCCTCACCGCAAGATGCTGCGCTGTGGGGTCAGCGTGCGCGAACCAGGGGCCTGCCAGCGCAAGGAACACGAGCAGCAGCGTCAGCGCGACCCCCCAACGTGCCGTCCCATGACGAAGAAACTCACGCAGGCCGCTCATTCAAATCGCACGCGCGGGTCGACGAACGCGTACACCAAGTCCGTCAGCAGATTCACAAAAACGTAAGAAACGGCGATCAAAAGAATGCACCCTTGCAATAACGGATAGTCGCGAGAGCCAATCGCTTGCACGGCGAGCCGCCCGATTCCGGGCCACGAGAAAATCGTTTCGGTGACGATCGTCCCCGCGAGAAGCGTGCCGAACTGCAAGCCGAGAATTGTGAGAATAGGAATCAACGCGTTGCGAAAGGCATGGCGAAACAGCACCGCCCACGGGGACAGCCCTTTAGCCCGTGCGGTACGCACGTAGTCGCTCGACAGCTCTTCGATCACGGACGTGCGCACCATGCGCGTCAGAATCGCTGCGAGCGCCGCTCCGAGCGTAATCGCAGGCAGAATCAGATGCGACGGCCCGCCCCGTCCCGAAACCGGCAGGCAGCCGAGAATCACCGAGAAAACAAGAATCAGCACAGGCCCGAGCGCGAAGCTTGGAACCGATAATCCGAGCAGAGTGAGCACTCCCACGACGTGGTCAGTCGGCGTACCGCGGCGCTCGGCCGCAAGCAGTCCCGCGGGAATTCCAATCGCCGAGCACACTAGCAGCGCCACAATGGCCAATTCAAGCGTCGCGGGATAGTGCGAGAGCACGACCTTCGCGACCGGCTGCTGAAAACGGAAGGATTCACCAAGATTTCCGCGCACGACGCCGGCGAGATAATGCCCGTATTGTGCTGCAATAGGCATGTCCAGACCGAGGGCATGGCGCAGGTGCTGCAAATCCTCCGCGCGCGCTCCTTCGCCGAGCATTTGCTGCACGGGGTCCCCGGGAACGATATGCGCGAGCAGAAACACCAGCGTCACGATGAGCCAGAGCGCGGGAAGAGCAAACAGCAGCCGCATGCCGATATAGCGGATCATTTCTTGCGGCGNNGCCGTCGATGCAGAGGCTTAATCTTCACACGCGAGACGCGCCGCCGCTCCATTTCCATCACGGTGAAGCGGTAACCGTCCGCCTCAAAGCTTTCGCCGCCGCGCGGAACGAATCCGAGCCGGCTCAGCACGAATCCACCAACAGTTTCATACGACGAATCGTCCGCGAGCGCGATGTTGTACTGCGTCTTGAGGTCTCGCACCTTGATTGCCGCGTCAAAAATCATGCCACCATCCGCGAGAATCATCGGGCGCTCGACTACGTCGAATTCGTCGTGAATCTCGCCGACCATCTGCTCCAAAATATCTTCGAGCGTCACGAGGCCGAGAATGCTTCCGAACTCGTCCACGACCATCGCAAGGCCCGTTCGCCGCGAGCGAAATTCGACGAGGAGCTCGCTGGCGGGCTTGTTCTCCGGAACGATCAGGACATCGCGCAGAACGTTCTTCAAGTGAAACTCGGGAGCCGTCAGATGTTCATCAGCGCGGCGCGCTCGTTCGAGTAAAATCCAAATCACGTCCTTGATATGCACGAAGCCGAGAATGGAGTCGAGCGAACCCTCGTAAACGGGGAGCCGCGAGCGTTGCGTGGTCGCAAACATGCTCATCGCGTCTTCTAGGCTCGCATTCGCGGGCAGCGCGTGCATATCCGGGCGCGGGACCATCACTTCATGCACGTGAACCTGGCCCAGCTCCATCGCGTTCTGAATCAATCTCGCCTCGGAGGCGGGAATCAGCCCGCGATCGCGCGCCTGCTGAATCATCACCTTCAATTCCTCAACGGATCGCACGAGAGTGTGGCTGTGCGGGGCAACAATGCCGAGGGCTTTGACGATCTTTTCCGCGACCCCATCGAGCAGATCAATCGCCCAGCGAAACGTGTTGAGAAACCAGTGAAATGGCCGCGCAATGAGCAGCGCAACGCGTTCGGCGCGCGCCAGGCTCAGGCTTTTGGGGACAAGCTCGCCGAAGATAACCTGCAAAATGGTCAGCAGCCCGAAGACGAGCACCAGGGCCACGCCGTGCGCCACGATCGGCGCCCACGGACGCGTCATCTGTTCGACCAACGGCCGGAGAATCGCCGCCAGAGTAATCTCGCCAAGATAGCCAAGCGAGAGGCTCGCGATCGTGATTCCCACCTGAACGCCGGAGACAACGCGGCTCAGGTCTCCCAGGAGCTGTTCGACGATCTTCGCTCGAGGATCGCCCTTTTCGACCAGTTCACGGACCCGCGACAGTCGTACCGCTATCAGCGAAAATTCCGCTGCGGAAAAAAAACCGTTCATGCCGATCAGGAAAAACACGCCGAGGATGTGAAGAGCGCTCATCGAGCGGGAATCCCTATTCGTTGCGGATTTGCATAGAACTTTCGGAGCCCGGGAGACAGAGCCGCTCGGCGAGATACGGATGCGGAACAAAAAGCTCGAACAGCTGCCATCAGCCGCGATTCTATCAGGGAGGATGCCTCAAAGGGAGGAGTGCGTTGCGATTCGTTCAATCCGCCACTGTGCAGTACCCTAACGCTGGGAAGCTTTGCCCGCACCCACTCGTGCGTTGAAATCGGCGGACTTCCCGCGAGGTATGCTCAACGACGTCCAGCGCTCGCCCGCCAGATGCTTCGCGACGTAGACAATCTGGCCAACGTGATAAGAATAGTGCGACACCTGGCGATTGATCGCCTGCATCACGGAATGGCCTTCGCTGCGAATGCGTATCGTGCGGCCGAGGTCGGCGTCGGTAAGCGGCTCGAGCGCGTCGAAAACGGCTTTCCAGCCTGCCTCCCACATGGAAACAATTTCGGCTCGGGCCAGAGGCGGATCTTCGAACTCCGCGTCGCGATTGCGACCGGCCTTCTCTCCGTCCGCGCTTAGAAAATCAGGCCAACGAGACTGCATGTTGCCGGACATATGCTTGACGATGATCGCGATCGAGTTCGACTCCGCATCCATCGTCGCCGTGAGGGCATCGTCGGAAACTTGTGCGATTGCCCGATCGCCGAGCTTCTTGTAGTAACCCAGAATGGCGAGCGAATCCGCCAGATATGAAGTCGTAAATTCGAGCGCCATAGGCCGATTTTGCATCCGCTACAGCCAGAAGCGCAAGGCCCCGGAACCGTTAGCGGTGCGTCGCACCCCGGTTCTTTTTGCCCGACCGCACTCGCCGCACAAGCCCATTGTTGACGTTCCGGCGCGTGCGCTAGAATACACGCAGCGGGTGCACCTCCGCCGATCGCGACAATCGAGAAAAAATGAACCCAGCGACAAATAAAGCAGNNGAAGAAGTCGTGAAGCGCCTCGAAAGCACCGACCTCTCGCTCGACGAGGCCATGAAGCTGTTCGAAGAAGGCGTAAAGCTCTCGCGCGAGTGCCAGAAACAGCTCGAAGAAGCGGAAGGCCGCGTCGAGATACTCTTGAAAAAAGCTGACGGCAAGATTGCCGCCGAGCCGTTTGANNCTTCCGGCCGTTGCTTCACCGTTTCATTTGCGAATTAATTTCGGTCCGACCGAACGCATGAAGCTCCCTGATTTTGTTGAGGCCGATCGCTCGGCGATCGAGGCGGTTCTCGCGCAACTTCTCCCATCCGAAAATACTCCTCCGCCATCGATCCATCGCGCGATGAGATACAGCGTGTCCGCCGGAGGCAAGCGAATCCGCCCGATTTTGTGCATCGAAGCGGCTCGGATGTTCACGCACGGTCTCGAAGCCGCAATTCAGGTCGGTTGCGCGCTCGAATTCATCCACACCTATTCGTTGATCCACGACGATTTGCCCGCGCTCGATAATGACGATCTTCGGCGCGGCAAGCCTACGAATCACAAAGTTTTCGGCGAAGCGATCGCCATCCTGGCCGGCGACGCGCTGCTTACCCTTGCTTTTCAGGCATTGGCTGCCGCGCCTCTCGACCCCGCGCGCCGCGTGCGAGTAATCACCGAAATTGGCGCCGCCGCGGGGACGGTCAACGGGATGATCGGCGGCCAAGTCGCGGATATCGAGGCCGAAGGCAAGCCTGTGGACGCTGCCGCGCTCGAATACATTCACCGATCCAAGACCGCGGCGCTGATTCGCGGTTCGATCGTCGCCGGAGCCATCGCGGGCGGCGCCGCTGACGCGGATATCGAACGGCTGCGTCGGTTCGGCGACGCCATCGGCTGGGCGTTTCAGGTTGTGGACGACTTGCTTGACGTGGAGGAGTCTTCCGCGGCTCTCGGGAAAACAGCGGGCAAAGATCAGGCGCAAAAGAAGGCAACCTATCCCGCGCTTTTCGGGCTCGAGAAATCGCACGCAATTGCTGCCGATCTGAAAGCGAAGGCTCACGCCGAACTCGTCAGTTTCGGCGAGCGAGCGGCGCACTTGCGCCAGCTTTCCGAATTCCTAGTTTCGCGCCGGTCGTGAGCGCGAAAACTCCGGATCGCTCACGTTAATCGGATTCATTGAGGCCCGTTTGAAACAGCGTCCGAAAACTGGCAGCGACACCCGCGCGAACAAATCCACGGGAAGGCCTGCCTCAAAGAAAAACGCCAAGCCCGGCAAGGCGCGCGTCGATCTGCTGCTTGTCGAGCGCGGTTTGGCGCCTTCGCGCGAACGNNAAGCCATGCTCCTCGCCGGCCAGGTGCGCGTGAACGGCACGAACATGGCGAAAGCGGGGACCCAGGTCGCCACCGCCTCCCGAATCGAAATTGTCGGTGAAACGCTCCGTTACTCCAGCCGCGGCGGACTGAAACTCCAAGGCGCGCTCGAAGACTTCAACGTGAGCGCGCAAGACAAAGTCTGCCTCGACGTCGGCAGCTCCACGGGCGGCTTCACGGATTGTCTGCTGCAAAACGGCGCGCGCAGGGTATATGCAGTGGACGTAACCATCGACCAACTCGATTGGAAGCTGCGCCAGGACTCGCGCGTTGTGACCTTGGAAAAGAATGCTCGCTACCTTCAGCCAGGAGACATCGCCGAGCCGGCAAATTTGATTACGGTGGATGCGTCATTCATTTCCGTAAGCAAGGTTTTACCTGCGATCGTCGCTCTTGGCGCGGTCGGAGCCGATTGCCTGATTTTGATCAAGCCACAATTCGAGCTGGAGAAACGCGAGGTGGGCAAGGGCGGAATCGTCCGCGACCCCGAGCTACATCAAAAGGCCATCGAGCGCGTCGTAGCGGCGGCGGCCGAGGCGAACCTTGAAATTGTTGGCCTGCGGCCTAGCCGATTGACCGGTTCCGAAGGAAACCAGGAGTTTTTTCTCCACGCTCGGCGCCGTGAGTAGAATAGAATTGCCTTCCACACCGATGATTCGCGCTGCCGGCATCGTCTGTAAACCAATACACGACGTAGTTCGCTCCGTCGTTCCGCCGCTCATTGAGTGGTTGCACGGGCACAAGATCGAAGTCTTCGTCGATGAAGAAACCCAGGCCTGCGTCGATCCTGCCGGGCCTGCACTGGCCCGAGACGCCCTGGGCGAAAAAATCGACCTCTTGATCGTGCTCGGAGGCGACGGCACGCTACTCTCCGCGGCACGTGCGCTCAAAGGCCACAAAGTTCCGATCCTGGCCGTGAATCTGGGTGGTCTGGGATTCTTGACCAGCGTCACGCTCGACGAACTCTATCCTTTGCTCGAAATGGTCCTCGCCGGGAAACATCGTACGAGCGACCGCATGATGCTCGAGGCGGAGATTGTGCGCAACGGGCAGGCAGTGGAACGTCAATGCGCGCCGAACGATTGCGTCGCCAATAAAGCGGCGCTCGCCCGTATGCTCGACTTCGATGTGTTCGTGGACCGCACTCACGTGGGCCGCTACCGCGCTGACGGTTTGATCGTAGCAACGCCCACCGGTTCGACCGCGTATTCGCTCGCCGCCGGCGGACCGATTCTCGACCCGGATCTCAACGCCTTTTTGATCACTCCAATTTGCCCGCACATGCTGACGAACCGCCCGCTGGTAATTCCCGCTACGGCGAGAATTGACCTGGATTTTACCGCCGCGGAAGAACCCGTCTACGTCACCCTCGACGGGCAAATCGGATTCGAACTCGGCCCGAAAGATAGTGTGACAATCACAAAGTCCAGCAGCCGTGTGGCTCTGGTCCGCCCGCCAAGCAAAACCTACTTCGAGGTGCTGCGCAGCAAGCTCCGTTGGAGCGAGCGCTAAGTTCGAATACCGATTCCGTAACGGCCGCTTTTCTACCTTGAGCTTCGAAGGGCGAGCGCGTTTCGCTTCTCTGCGCAGGTCAGCGCATACCGGAAACTAAACCTCGTATTTCGGTTGCGGCGCTACTGCACCTTTAGAACCACGATTGTGCGATCGTCCGCCGGATGCTGTCCGCCCGAAAAGGCGTCTGCCTCCTCCAAAATACGGTCGGCGATTCCGTCCGCAGACAAATGCGCGTGTTCCGCCAGCATCTTCGAGACACGCCCGTGCCCAAAAAACTCACCGCCCGGGGCTTGCACGTCGCCAATTCCGTCGGAATAGAACACCACCACGTCGCCTGGATCGAGCATATAGGTTTTCTCGTCATAGGTAGCTTCTTCAAAAATCCCCAGCGGAAATCCTTCGAGAGGCACCTTCTCGCATTTCCCTGCGTGGCAAAGTAACGGCTGTTCCTGCCCGGCATTCGCCACTCGCAGCCTGCGCTTCCGGCGATTCCACGTAGCAAAACAGAGAGTCATAAAGCGGCCCTCGATCAGGCGTTCTCCCAAAAAACCGTTGATCGCACGGAGCATGTTTGCCGGTCGCGGCTTCTGCGAACCCAGGCTGCGCAATGTGCCGATCGCGACCGCGCCATACAGCGCAGCGGCGCTTCCCTTCCCGCTCACGTCGCCCAGCGCAATTCCCAAATCCTGTGGCCCGTAGCGGAGAAAGTCGTAGGNNAACTCCCGCGAGGAAACGACGCGCGCGGCAATCTCGAGTCCGAATTCGGGCCCCGGCAGCCGCGGGAGCAACGCCCCCTGGATTCGGCGCGCGGCGTTGAGATCGCGCTCCATGCGGCTTTCATCGCGTGCCACCTGCTCGTAAAGGCGTGCGTTCTCGATCGAAACTGCGAGATGCGCCGCCAAAATCGAAAGCACCTGCACGTGATCCGGCGTGAAATAATTCAGTTGCGGGCTTTCGAGGTCCATCACTCCGACGACGCGAGTCTTGTAAATCATGGGCACGGCCAGCTCGGAGCGCGTCTCGGGATTCAGCATCCGATAACGCGGGTCGAGCGCAACGTCGGGAACGACGACGGGCCGGCGCAATTTCGCCGCCGCGCCTACGATCCCTTCGTGCGCGGGAACGGCGGACTTTTCCTGTACGCGCTGCCCGAATTTCACCGTGACGCGATGCCGAAAAACGTCAGCAGCCTCGTCGAACAGCAGAATGCTGAAGATTTGGTAGTCGATGAGACGTTTGGTGAGTTCCGCGGCCCGTCGCAGCACTTCCTCCACCTGCAACGTGGCATTCGCTTCCCGGCCGATCTCGTTCAACAGGAGCAGGGTTTCGGCTTGCTTCTGCGCGCTCTCGAACAGCCGCGCGTTCTCCACTGCGGTGCCGATACGGCTGGCAACCAGCGTAAGAACAGTCTGTTGCGATGGCGTGAAATAGTCAGGCTGCCGGCTTTCAATGTCCATCACGCCGATCACGCGCCCACGAACGATCAGGGGTATAGCGATCTCAGAGCGCACCGCTTCGACGGCCGGCAAATAGCGCGCGTCCTTCAAAACATCGCCGACGCGAATCGCCTGCCCGGTCGTCGCGGCCGCGCCGATGATCCCGTCGCCCATGGGAATACGCCAGTGCTCGATCACTTCCTGGCGATGGCCAATCGCGAAGCGAACGTAAAGGTCGTTGGTCCCCAATTCCGGCAGCAGCACGGCGAAAATCTCATAGTCCATCAGCCGCCTGATCTGCTGGGCCGCGCTCGCCAGAACCTGGTCGAGGTTCAGGGACGCGTTGATCTCGTGGCTAATCTCTGAGAGAACAGCGAGCGTCGCCGCAGGAATGTCCGATGTCGAATTTGTTTCTGTCGAATCCATTTAAGTCTGATGGGCGCGCGCTTTTGATCCACCGCTGTGCGGAGCCTACGGACGCGCTAATAGAACCTCGTTTCCCCCAAAGCGGGCGCGAGACAACTCATTATATCAGGCGGCGAATGAGACCTCAGGCCTAGATGTCAACGTCAACGAAGCTGTTCGGATACCCGTAAACGATTCGTATCCGGTTCTATTCGGTGGGTAGTTTTAAGACGCACACGTCTTTGAGATTCCGGTAGCGCTCGGCGTAATCGAGCCCATAACCAACCACAAATACGTTGGGAATCGTGAAGCCGACGTAGTCACCTTTCACGGGCTTCACGCGCCGTGAAGGCTTGTCCAGGAGCGCGGCTACGCGAAGAGACTTTGGTTTGCGCTGGCGCAAAATGCGCAAGAGATAGGTTAGCGTGATTCCGGTGTCGAGTATGTCTTCGACGATGATGACGTTCAGCCCCGCGATACTGCTATCCAGATCTTTCAGCAAACGCACCTGGCCTGAAGAATCTTTCCCTCTGCCGTAGCTCGAGACCGCGATGAAATCGATCGATGTTTCGAGGTTAATCTCGCGGACGAGATCGGATAGAAAAATGCACGCGCCTTTGAGCACGCCGATCACGTGAACGCGCTCGCCTTTGAAATCCCGCGTGATTTCCAGCGCCACCTGACGGACGCGCTTTTCAATTGCGGCTCGTCGAATCAGAATCTTCCGCTCTTCCTGTAAAGCAACTTTCATTCCTTGGGGGCTCCCTTCATGGAGGGCGTTAACTTTATCGCACGGATATTGGGCTGACAAGCCAAGCGGCGGATATTTTCTGCGGTGATTACGTCTCCCATGCCCACGGTATTGGCCTGGAAGTCGCCAAAAAGGACTTGAGACTCGGTCACCGATTGAAATAGTGTGCGCAAGACGCCGAAGGAGGAATCGACCATGCCCACAGCTATGTCGGAATCAACGCTGGAGCACTTCCGAAGTACGGCAGCGAGCGGCGAGCCTGTCCCGGCCGGTGTTGCAGTATCGGCCGTCTCTGCGAGCTTTGCGCTGGGGTTGCTCGCCAAGGTTCTCAAGATCACCAGCAGGCGAAAGGACTTTACCGGCAATCTGCCAAAGCTCGAAACGCTCGCCGACTCCGCAAGAGCTGCGTCCAAGCGTATGATTCAATATGCGGAGGAAGACATGGCGGCATTCAATGCCTACATGACGAGCGCGAGGCTGCCCCAAGCTACCGATAGCGAGCGAGCGGAAAGAAAGCGCGCTCTGGACTCAGCCGTTCGCAAAGCGATCGAGCTGCCCCTTGAGGCAGCGCGTGCGGCGGCATCCGGTATCGGGCTTTGCTTGGACGCAACAGGAATGGTCCACACCTTTGTCGCCGCCGATCTGGGAGCAGCGGCTTCCCTGCTCGCAGGCGCGCTTCGCGTGTTCCTTCTGTGCGCGGATTCGAACATCAAGCAAATGACGTCCGATGCGGCCGCGTATCGCGCGTCTATGGCGGGTCGGACGGAATGGGAAGCGCGAGCGTTCCGGCAAACAGAATCGGTACTGAAACAGGTTGCATCCGCGATCGATGCCGTGGCTTTGAAGCAGGGACTGAGATCGTGAGCCCGTTTGCAGCTCGACCCGCGTGCACGGCCGAGTGAATCCCCTTACGATTTTCGGCCTAACTGCGGTTGTCGCGATGCTGGTTTTTTACGCGCTGGAGAAGCGAAGCCCGTGGTTCATTCTGGCGTTCGCCGCGACGTGCGTGCTCAGCTCGATTTACGGATTTCTGCAAGGTGCGTGGCCGTTCGGCGCGGTTGAAATCGCGTGGACGGCCGTGGCCCTGCACCGGTGGTCGCTGACCGTGAAATCAAAATAATCTGCGGCGCCTCAACCGTTAAGAGAGGCCGACGATGCGGTTAGTCTTCGGATCAATATCGATCTCGTAATATCCAGGTCGAGTGGATAGACCGGGCATCGTGCTCATCGTCCCCAGCAGCGGGTAGAGAAACCCAGCTCCCACGCTCGCGCGGATATCCCGCACCGGCACGGTGAAACCGGTCGGCGCGCCCTTCAGAGCAGGATCATGGCTCAGGCTCAAGTGAGTCTTAGCCATGCAGATGGGCAGCTTGTCAAAACCAAGACGATTGTAGAGAGCGATTTTCTTTTCCGCCTCCGGTGAATATTCCACGCCCGCGCCTCCGTACATTTCCCGGACAATCGTTTCGATTTTTTCCTTGATGCTCATTTCGAGCGGATAGAGGAATTGGAACTTTGCGGGCAGCTCGCACGCCTTGATGACCGCCTTGCCAAGGTCGACGGCACCGGCGCCTCCTTCCGCCCAGTGATTCGCCATCACGGCATCTTGCGCACCCGACTGCATGGCGAGTTTGCGAACGAGATCGATCTCGGCAGTCGTGTCATGGTGGAAACGATTCACGGCGACGACAACTGGAATGCCGAAGCGCTTCGCGTTCTGAATCATCTTGGAGAGATTAGCGCAGCCTCTTTCCAGCATAGGGAGGTTTTCTTCCGTGTACGCTGGAGCGAGCGGCTGTCCCGCTGTCACTTTGGGCCCGCCGCCGTGCATTTTCAGCGCGCGGATCGTGGCGACCAGAACCACACAGTTCGGCACAAGCCCGCTGTAGCGACACTTGATGTTGAAGAATTTCTCCATGCCGATGTCGGCGCCGAAACCCGATTCCGTGATGACGTAGCCGTCCGGCCCAACAAGCTTGAGCGCAAGTTGGTCCGCCACGATCGACGAATTTCCGTGCGCGATGTTTGCAAAAGGGCCCGCATGAACGAACGCCGGCGTCCCTTCAAGCGTTTGCATCAAGTTCGGGAAAATTGCGTCTTTCATCAGCACGGTCAGCGCACCGCCTGCTCCGATATCGTCAGCCGTAACAGCTGAGNNCCCATATCGGCGAGGCTCGTCGTCAGGGCCAGGATCGCCATGATTTCGCTTGCGACGGCGATGTCGTAACCGGTGACGCGGGTCATGCCCTTTTCTTCAGGTCCCTGGCCGATCGTGATCTGGCGCAGCATGCGGTCGTTCGTATCAGTCACGCGGCGCCACGTGATGCTGTCCGGATCGATATCCAGGCGCGCAAAACGGCTGCGCTCTTCCGGCGTAAGCTCGTTGGGATCGGTTTTGTTGATGCCTAGCTTGCGCAGGCGGCGCAACATGACGGGAGCAAAGCGGCGGCTACCATCCTTTGCGGGCGGACACAGGCGCTCGAACAGAGCCTCATCCTTTTGCTGAGCTTCGTGCATCACGCGCGTGTCAATCGCGGCCGCGAGTAGATTGTTGGCGGCGGTGATGGCGTGAATGTCCCCGGTAAGGTGCAGATTGAACTCCTCCATCGGGATAATCTGGCTGTAGCCACCACCGGCGGCACCGCCCTTGATTCCGAACGTGGGTCCCTGGCTCGGCTGTCGAACGCAGGTGAAAACTCTTTTGCCCAGATGCGCTCCAAGAGCTTGGCTGAGACCAACCGTGGTGGTGGTTTTGCCTTCGCCGAGCGGAGTTGGCGTGATCGCGGTCACGACCACGTATTTTCCGTTGAGCACGTCCTTGAGGCGATCGCGAAGCGAGAGATTTACCTTGGCTTTGTTCTTGCCATAGAGCTCGAGCTCTTCGTCGAGAATGCCCGTTTCCGCGGCGATCTTATCGATCGGGATCGGCGTGGCAGCCTGAGCGATGTCAATGTCGCTCGGGACGCGAGCGAGAATGTTCTTCAGCTTATGGGGCATCTATGGTTTCCTCCGTGCGATCGTACGGTGTTCCCGAAGTTGATTGCGCAAACAAATACCGTATATGGAGGTTTGTAGCGTGTCAAGCGGCAACGGCCTCGCGAAAACTCCTGTGGACCCGGCTGTTTCACACTGTGAATAGAAGCGGCTACACTGGCGGAGATGGGAGGCGTCGACGAATGAGTGAACCACAATTGGCCGAGCCGTGGCTGCGAGGAACACTAACTGATGTTCCGGCGGTGCCTCGCGCCGTGCTGCATGCCCTGGAACTCGCAAAGGAAGATCTCGACCGCTGGTGTGGCCCTCTGAACGACGAGCAATTGAACGCCCGGCCTGCGGGAATAGCTCCGGTGGCATTTCACATCCGGCATATCGCTCGCAGCATCGACCGGCTGCTAACCTACGCCGAGGGCGAGCAGCTAGGCGGGGAGCAAATCGCCGCACTCAAAACGGAACTCGACACGAGCGCGACGAGAAGCGAGGTGTTTTCGGAATTCACGGCGGCGCTGCACAAAAGCGCCGCCAGGATTTGCGGGATCGATGCCAGCCGATTGGATGAGCCGCGGAAAGTCGGAAAGAAGGAGTTGCCGACTACGATCGGCGGGCTCCTAGTTCACGTCGCCGATCATACGCAACGACACGTAGGCCAAGCGGTCACGACCGCGAAAATCGTGCTGAGCTCGGCGATGGTTTCCTAGCGGCGGCCTTGAGGCCGGCGTCTTCTCGGACTTGGACGAGGCGAAAAACGCCCACCGAAAGGTGGCCGCTAAGTCCCAATGCCCATCGCTAATCACGACCGAAGGACGAACTGTTCCGCCAAAGATAGCCTTCTCACCGAGAGCGATTATAATCGCGCTGCACACATAGCAGGAGGAACC
>PKUY01000088.1 GCA_003131705.1 Acidobacteriota bacterium
CGTCGCCGTTCTGACGGTACATGCCCCGACTCTTCTTCTGAATGCCACTTCGACAACACTAGCTTTCGGTGACGTGAACGTGTCGAGCAGTAGCTCTAAGAGCGTAACGCTCACCAACGCGGGAGATTCCAGCGTCACGATTTTAAATGTTGTAGTCGCTGGCGCAGGTTTCAGGGCAGGGGGCGGNNATTAGTTTTGTCGGCTGGGCAAACAGCGTCGCTGAGTGCGACGTTTGCTCCGGCGGCAAAAGGCAATGCAACGGGCAGCGTAACGGTGACTAGCGATGCCTCGAATTCCCCGATGACAATCAAACTTTCCGGCACGGGCGCAGAGCCGGTTGCACATTCCGTTTCATTAACCTGGTCGGGCAGCACATCGGTTGTGATCGGTTACAACGTTTACTCGAGCACTATCTCAGGTGGCCCCTATGCGAGACTGAATACGTTCGCAATCGCCACAACAAACTACACGGACGCCAGCGTTGAGGCAGGGCGCACCTACTATTTTGTGGTCACCTCGATAAGTCCCGATAATGTTGAGAGTGCCTACTCTCGGCAGGTCTCCGTGATCATTCCATAATTACTAACAATTGAGATCGATTATCCTTAACAGAGTTTCGTGGACACCGTGCAGAAGATCGCGTACGGGAGTAGCCAGAGCTTGCTGCTGCCTGGCTCTGCGGGCTCTTCGCCGTTGCTATTTTAATGAGAATTTATGTGGAGTAGCTTGTGCGTCTGGGGTTGCCGAGAGAAGAAAACAAATCCGAAGCGACGATTCGGCCCAGGTCACAACCGCTTTCGAGGCGAGCTATCACCGAGGCACCGAATACGAGCAGTGAATGAATGGAACGCGCTAGTCGACCGACGTTTAGGGGAAAAAGATACACGAGAAGCGACTGCCGCGTTGTAAGGAACGCCTATCTATCTAGAGGATTCGCAGGCGGCTTGGTGCCGTATCCGGCCTTCAGTTTATCGTACATTTCCCGCGTCGATACGTTTACCGACGTCCAGCCGTTTACGCCAGGCTGGGCAGGCTGCTCATTGGCTTCGATAGCGTAGCTGTCGCTGAGCCAAAGTTCACGGCGCGCCTGATATTGTGCGCCGTAGGCGTTTTGCATCGGGACGAGGCTCTCGTTGGTCGGCGGCCCATAAGTGCTCTTTAATCCCGCGAAGATTTCTTCGAAGGATTTCCCGTGATAGCTGTTCGTCGCGTCAGGAGCCGTGAAAAGAACTTCGGCGGCCACAAATTTTCCGGCCACAAAAACGTAAGTGGTCGTCCTGGTGAAATCGGCGCTGACTTCGTCCTTGTACTTACCGCTCCCGCTGCTGGCCACGCTCTGACGGGCGTCAGAAAGGTGGGCGCAATATTCCTTGGCCGTTTTTTTGCTAAACCGGTTAACACTCTTGAAATCTCCCGCCGCGCAAGCACTGAGTACTTCTCCTTCGTGACCCTCGGAGAAAAACTGTTCGGCGGACTTCCCGAGAACGTGGTCTTCTACTTTCACCTGCGCGCTAGCTGCTGTTGCGAGCGAGGAGAGCACAGCCAGAGCGAATCCAATCAGTTTCTTTCGAATTTTAGTTTCCTCGATCCGATTATCGCCGGTAGGTCGCGCCACACAGTAGATATTTGTATAAAGCGGTGCGAGAGTAATTACCTTGTCCGCCTGTACAGTCCCCGCCTACCGCGGCGCATTATGGAAAATTTCAAAGCGCGGACTGTGGAAGAGCTTGCCGAGACGATCCGCGAAGCAGTAGGAGTTTTCACCACGGGGCCCTACAGTCCGACGACATTACGATTCTGGTCGTACAATGCCGCATAAATCGAAGGCGAGTTGGCGGTGCCCCCATTCGATAGTTGCTACTTCACGTAACCATAATTAATGTAGTTGCACGCTTTTCGGGCCTGCCCGATAATCCATTCTCCCGTCGCATACGTGGTTTAGCCTGACGCATTTGGTATGAACTGCCCTCACTGCAGTACCGTAAACCCTGACTTCGCCGATTCTTGCTCTCAATGCGGTACTCCGATGCCCATCAGCGACGCCGCTACCATGCGGATGGTGGACGCTACCGCCCTCGCGCCTGGCAGCGATTTCGGTACACGCTATCGCATACAGTCCCTCCTGGGACAGGGGGGAATGGGCCGAGTCTACAAGGCCCTCGACAAGACCCTCGACCGCGTTATCGCGATCAAGGTCGTTCGGCAGGGCATGATGGGGGATACCGAAGCTTTAGATCGTTTTAAGCAGGAATTGCTTCTCGCCAGCAAGATTTCGCATAAAAACATTCTTCGCATTCANNATGGAGTTTCTTGAGGGGGAGACGCTCGAGCGGCTGATGCAGCGGTCGAAGCCGCTTCCAGCCGACGACGCGTGTCGCATCGTCGCGCGAATCTGCGACGGGGTTGCGTATCTGCACAAGAGCGGCGTGGTGCATCGCGACCTCAAGCCGCAGAACATTCTCGTCGCCAAAGATGACCACATCTATGTGTCAGACTTCGGACTTGCGAAATCGTTTGAAGACAATAACGTTGGCATGACTCGCACGGGCGCATTTATGGGCACTCCCCGGTACATGTCCCCCGAGCAGGTGGAGGGCAAGCCGGCTGACCAGAGGAGCGATCTCTATGCCTATGGCCTGATTCTCTACGAAATGGTGGCCGGCGATGTGCCGTTCACAGGCGAAACGACCCTGAAGGTGATGTATCAGCGGATTAAGGAAACGCCAAAGAGCCCCAAATCGCTCAACCCGGGGTTGCCGGACTGGTTTGACAACGTCATTATGCGCTGCCTCGAACGAGATCCGGAGACACGATATCAAAGCGCTGCCGAGATCGTGTTCGACCTGCAGGGAGCAAGATCTTCCGTTATTCCCCGCGGGGGAGGGACGGCCGCGCGCACGGTCCAGATTCAGATCCCTCAGTTCGCCGAGCGGCGTTGGACCTGGGTTGTCGCAGGCGTCCTGGCACTGGTGATCCTTGCCTTCGCGATCTCGCCCGTCAGACATCTGATCCTGGGAAGTCGTGCGACCCAGTCCGGTGCAGCAGTCTCCGACATTCCTTCGCTTGCTCAAGGCAGGTTCGTCGCGGTCCTTCCGTTCAGGGTGCTCGGCGACGAGAAATCGCTCGGGTATGTCGCGGAAGGATTGAACGAAGCGCTTTCGGCGAAACTCTTCCAGTTGAAGGATCTTCGCCTCGCTTCAAACGCCGCTGTGGCAAGCGTCTCGGACAAAGATCCTCTCGAAAAGACCGCGCGTGCCGTTGGAGCAAACCTCCTCGTGACCGGTGTCGTGCAGGGTTCGGGGGACAACATGCGCATCATCGTTAATCTCGATGATGTCCCAGACGGCAAGCGGACGTGGAGCCAGGAATTTTCCGGCGTCACGAAAGACCTGCTGTCAATTGAGGACCAAATTTCAGCCGAGCTTGTAACGGCCCTCGCTGTGAAGGCCACAAACGAAGAAATGGCGCATGCCGCTGAGCGTCCCACCGATAACGTGGAAGCCTACGATCTGTATCTCCGC
>PKUY01000352.1 GCA_003131705.1 Acidobacteriota bacterium
GTCCGACTGGAGGATTTAATGAAGACTGCAGCGATAGCGGGAATCGCGCTAATCATTCTCGGCGTTATCTCGCTTGCCTATCAGGGCATCACGTATACAACCCACAAGAAAGTTTTGGATATTGGACCTTTGCAAGCCACCACGGAAAAGCAGAAGACCATTCCGCTGCCTCCAATTCTCGGGGGTATCGCGCTCGTGGGTGGGATTGCTCTCTTGATGGTAGGACGAAAGGCAGCCTAAACAACTGTGCGGTTCAGCTCAGNNCGCTTTGTTTTTTGCGGTCTTAAGGGGTGCGGAGCTTTGTGGTTACAAAATGATGAACAGAGCTCAAGTAAGTTTACGCAACTTTGCCTGTGCAGAGATTTTACAAGGGGAAAAGGAACCGAACGCCGGCCCAGCCCTCTAGCCTTGATCTCTCAAGACTCTTCGACGTTCCATCCCTTCCCCCCATAAAGCGGAATCAATTATCCGCAGGCACATACTGCTAAATACATTGTGTCGCGGCAATACAGTTCATAGGTTAGAGCTGCGTGGAAGTTCCTGTATGGAGTGCGTCTTCGCGCGGCGGTTAGGAGAGTTTTAGGGCTCGATGATCTGGTTTCGGACGGCGTAACGCACCAGTTCACTCACCGTGTGCAATTGCAGCTTGCGCATGATGTTCGCGCGATGGGTTTCGGCCGTCTTTACGCTGATACTCAGACNNGAGGCGGCCACCTCCTTGCTGCTTTTTCCCTCCGCGAGCAACTGCACGATCTCGCGCTCGCGAGAGGTAAGGCGGTCGCGAACCGATTCTGGAAGCTCCGTGCGGGTACCGCCAGCATTGAAATTGCTGAGAATGACCTCGGTTGCGCGAGGAGTGAAAAAAGGCTTGTGGTTGGCGAGGGTTTCAACGGCGATGATGAGGTCCCGATCCGAGTCCGATTTCACGATATAGCCTCTCACGCCGGCCTCAAGAATGTCTCTAATCAACTGGTCGGAATAATGCATGGAAAGAATCAAAATTTCCGTGTTCGCCGATGCCTTCCGAATTCGTCTGGCTGCTTCCAAACCATTCAGGTCGGGCATGCTGATATCCAGGACCACTACGTCAGGTTTCAATTCTTCGGCCTTAGTCACCGCCTCGCGGCCCGTGTGAGCTTCTCCGCACACTTCCCAACCCGGGTGCGACACCAGTAGCGCCCTCACTCCACGTCGCATCAGATCGTGATCGTCGGCAATTAAGATGCGGAGGTTCTTCATTCTCACTCCTCAAGATTTGAGCCTAGTCCGGACAACATCCAACTGCGGGCTTCTCCACATTCAGATCCCGGGACATCGCTAGGCTGGACGGGAAAGTATACACAACGCGGATCGAAAGCATGCCAAGTCCTTCGCGAATCATTTCATCGCATTCGCGTCAATTGTTGCCAGGCTTTCGCCGTGATCGGGGGTAAGGGGAAGGCCCGAACGTCCGCCTTCCCCCGGTTTTCTTCGGGTCAAAATCGAATCGTTGGCCCGAATGCCACGCGCAGATTGTTGTGAGTGCCGTTATTGAAATAGATCTCGTCGCCAACATCCAAGCGAAGGCCGATGGGACCCAGGAATGCTTCCGCCCCGCCTCCCGGGTAAAATACGGCGCCTACATTGTTGGCGCGTAGATTCGACACAGTGCTGATAAACGTTCCGCCTGTGACGGGTGCGGAACTTAGTCCGAAGCTCACGAAACCGCCCTTGGCAGTGACGAAGAACCGCCAGGGCCCATTCTTCGTCTGCAGCTTGGGCCCGAACATCCCCTGCAGAAGCCTCAGGTTTNNTCCGTGGTGATCGTGCCCGAGCCCTTGTTGAATCCCTCAGTGAAGGTCTGCGTGAAGTCGTAGGCCATTTCCGCCTCGATTTGCACATAAGAGTTGGCGTTGACGGAGAGCCTGGCTCCGAGGCCGCCCAAATTTGTTCCCGTTTGATTGACTCGAAAATAGTCCGCGAAGACTCCCACCTCTGCATGATCACCGCGGTGGTATTGCGCAGCCGCCACTGGAGAGAAGAAAGGCAAGATTGCTAAAAAGTAAAAAACTCGCTTCATTGTTCACCGTCTCCTGGATTTATGGAATTTGCTTAGAACGCATTCGCTGCTCACATCCGTTCGGCCAAACATTCTCGCAATTCCTGCCGCGCCCGGAGGAACCGTGTTTTCACTGCAGACTGGGATAAATTTAGAATTTTCGCCGCTTCCTTACTTTGGTGCTCCTCCAGACCCAGAAGTGAAACTACAACTTGCAGAGTTCCCCGCAGTCCCGCGATTGCTTCTCGGAGCACTCGCTGGTTTTCTCTTTTCGCGTAAAGCACCTCCGGCTGAAATGCATCGGTTGCGATCAAACTGTCCATCGTGCTCGAGAGATCTGCATCATAGGAAAGATGCGAATCGTCAGAGCGCCTCTTGCGAATGATCATCAGCGCTTCGTTCATGGCGATGCGGGTCAGCCAGGTTGAAAATTGCGACGTTCCATTGAACTGGCAAATATTTGCAAAGGCTTTTAGAAAAGTTTGCTGAGATGCGTCTTCGGCATCCTCGCGATTGCGCGTGATCTTCAACGCCACGTGATATGCCCTGCGCATATGGGGCTGCACTAAGCGCGCGAACGCGCCCTCGTCCCCAGCTTGAGCCTGCTTCACCAGCNNTCCTTTGTTCATCTGAATATTCCCTGCGCGGTCCCCATTCGGAGATGCTGCGTTGGCTTCGGCCAGGCTTGGTTCTGTGCTCACGGGTTCTCCTCGCGTATCTAAAGGTCACCGGCTGCCCAAATCCCATGTTGAAAGTAATCGAACACGGGTCATCGGGCCATCGGAGTCATGCTGTAGGTTTTCCGGGAGGGTGCTGTATTGCCGGAAATACGGTGGGTCGCAATTCCCCCCGTGTAAAGCGATGATCGGCGCGGCAGCGGAACCCTCAGGCAGCTCACAGAGGGCTGAAACGACAGAGGTTATTCAAGAAATTGCCGGGAGGTCGGGGGTTAGGGGACCGCTTGGATCGACTGGATGTGGATCGTCTTGGTCGATCCATCGTAGGTGCCGATGATCGTAACCTTTTCGCCGGCGAACTCCTTGGTCTTGTCCTGATCGTCCAGTTGGTAGGCAGTCTTATTGGAGGATGCGTATAGGACCAACATGCTGCCGTCTTTCACGCATTGCGACGTGCAGTCCTTCGCGGTTTTAATGCCCTCTTTCTTCATCATCTGATCGTGCGAGCCTAAAGACGCGCACGCGCTGTCCATGATCTCGCCGGTGAACGACAGCGGGGTATTATTCTGCTGCTGGGCAGCCTTGTTCGCAAAAGCCATCAACAACGCGGAAGCCAGAACCAAGGCTACCGCGGCAAGAATTCTCTCTCGTTTCATCTATTCACCTCAGCGCGACCACTCGATCTAGCGCCCAGTCAAACTTGTCGTTGCTCGCGCTCACTGCCGAACTTCACGAAATTCAGAAACGCCCCAAGCTATCGTTGGAGTCGAAAAAGGGCCTGTGCTCAGCCATCGCCTCGACGGCAGCAATAATCGAATCTGGTCTGGATTTCGATAGAAACCCGCTCGCTCCCGCAGCTTGTGCTTCCTGAACGATTCCGGCCGAACCGTGCTGGCTAAACAACAACACTTCCGTGCCAGGAGTGACTTTCTTAATTCGCGGAGTAGCTTCCAGCCCATTCATTTCGGGCATGCTAATGTCCATGATCACGACGTCGGGTTTGAGGTCCCCTGCCTTGCCCACCGCGTCACGGCCGTTCGAAGCCATGCCGACGATTTCCCAACCTTCATGGGTCAGGAGAAGCCTCTCGAGCGCGAAGCGCACAGGTTTCTCGTCATCAACCAGCAGAATTCGCACATCCTGCATTAGGGGCCCCTCTCTCGGCTGGATAGTTGACTAAGAAAACCTGTCGCCGGAGCGCGCTCATAGGCTCGTTTTGCCGTAATCCAGAATATGCATGGGTCCGCAAGAAATACACACCCCGGCTCGCGGCTTCGGAAGGCTAGAATTTTGTTTTTCCGTAAGCCGCTACAGTTCTATAGGTTAGAAGGAATCGTCCCGGGCCAATTGGCAATTGGCGTGCTTCTACGGGTCTGTCTTTAGACTCTCTGTCGTGCCGGAGGTCAACGTGAAGCTGACGTATGACATTTTTCGCAAGCTCCCAGATGGAGCTCCCATTTGGATAGAGGCTGTCCAGACTCTTGAGCTTGCAAAAACTCGACTCGCAACTCTCTCCAAGACTCATCCCGGCGAGTATATCGTCTATGACTTTTCGCGTAATCAATTTGTCGCCTTTGGCATCGATTCCCTCTAGATACGTGGGACGGCGAGCGCTTCTTGCGGCTCAAAATCCCCCTCTAGAGGCGGCCCATGAGGAATAAAATTAGAAGAATCAGCACAATCAAGCCGATTCCGCCGCTTGGGTAGTATCCCCAGTTTCTGCTATGTGGCCATGTCGGTAAGCTGCCGAAAAGCGCCAGTACCAAAACGATCGTTAAGATTAGTAAGAGCATGTTGTGTCCCTCGCTGAAGTGTTCGCCCGTACTCGAGTGCAACATGGGTAGCTTAAGTTCGCCCACGGATGTGGGCAATCGAGCGAACCCTGTAGGTCTGATTCCCCGTTCTGGTAGTTACTGGCCGCGCAATCACCAGGGTTCTTGATCCCTACAGGCTCATCCGAACTCAACTAGGCTTGGGAAAGGATGTCGGGTACCCTCAGTCCGGCTACACTTCGCCTTATTGGTGAATCTGGAANNCAATACAGCCAAACTTCGTACCCAGGGCTAGCCGGCCAATTTCACAGAGGACAACACAAACCCGGCCTAGAAATCAGCCGTTGCGTGCAATGTTTCCGAATTTCGAGACGATGATAATCCCGAGTCGCATATTCGCTGTCGTAGCAACGACTGCTGCACGCAGCCTTCGGCGCTGGGTATTTCAGCTCGGCGGTGTCGGCTTGATTCCGCTGGGTCTCCTCGACAGTTCCGTGATTCCTCTGCCGGGCAGCATGGACGTACTGACGATCCTCTTGGCCGCGCGTGACGACAAGCTGTGGTTCTACTACGCGGTGATGGCGACCGTGGGTTCGGTTGCAGGCGGGTTCCTCACATACAGGCTGGCGCGAAAAGGGGGAAAGAAAGCGCTCGAGCGCAGGATTTCGGCAAGGCGGGTGGCAAAGATTTACAAAATTTTCGAGCGCTGGGGATTTGCCTCGGTCGCCATTCCGGCGTTGCTCCCACCGCCGATGCCGATGTTTCCCTTTCTGGTGGCTGCGGGTGCTTTGCAATATTCGCTGAAAAAATTCCTGGCCGCGTTGGCCCTTGGACGGATCGTCCGGTACACGCTCCTGGCGTTTCTGGCAGCGCGCTACGGCCGGCACATCATTCGGCTGATCTCGCAGCACGGCCATCCGGTGATCCTGGGAATTATCGGTTTGCTTGCGGCGGGAGTTCTAGTCTTGTTCCTTATACGAGGGAGCAGACCGGAAAAGGTAGCCGCGGACTAGCCTGCAAAAAGCTTGCGACAAAATAGAATCTGTTAAAAAAATGCGATTGCCCGCCCCGCGAAGACAATTGCAATCCACAGAAAAAGTGAAACGCAGGCCCAGCGTCTGGCGCTCGCCGGCGCCGAAACAGACTCGTCCCAGGTTGCAACGTCGCGATATATCCCGTAGTGAAAAATCAAGCCGTTCACGCCGACCAGCAGAATGAGCGCCGCCGAAATCCAGAACATGATGTTGTCGTGATATTCCATTGGATCGGAAATCGTAAGCAGCACCCCAGTCACGAGAAGAACAGCAAAACCCAGCCACTTCCACGGGCGAAATTGATTGATCACCTGCGATACAGGCACGCCCTGCATCGCAACGCCGAGGACGCGCAGGTTCCCCATCGCAACCATCCCGCCGAATAGCGCAATGCTAAGCACATGGACAATTAGCAGGACCGGATAGTCGTAGGGAGCTTCGCGGAGCGAAACGCTCAACGATGTGTGGCTGAGCCACTCGCAAAATCCCTGAAAAGACATTGTGTGCAGCCTCCGATTCCTTCTTCCACGTCCGAGAGCTCGCTAGAGATTTCCGATCCACATTCCTGCGAGAAGCACGCAAAGCCATAGCCCGAGCGAAACGAACGCAGCCGGTTTGCGCCATCCCAACGGGGCAGATTCCTCCCTGGGCGCCGTTGCTTTGCGAATGACGGTGAAATGAAAGATCAGTGCCAGCAAGAGGAACAGCATCTTGTTGCGGAAAGCCGGAACCTGCAGGTACTCACCGGGGTCCGATGAGAGCAGGTAGGGTCCGGTGGTCAACTGGATCAGGATGGCCGCCCAGATCCATGGCGCCAGCGCCTTGGCAATCTTCGAAACAGCTTGCCCCCGCAGCACCAGCCCCAGAAGCCGCAAATCGAGAATTACGATTGTGCCGACCAACAGCGCGAACCCGCAGATGTGGATTGATTCGACTACGGGAAAGACCCACTCCCAACGAGCGATCGGGTTTAAGGGCGCCGCTTCGGGAATTCCCTGAAGAAGATACGCGAGAAACATTTTGGGGTGACTCCCTCTTCTGCTCTTCTGAACATTTAGCTGCCGATCGCCGAAGCCGGTTCAACTACGAAACGTAACCGATCGACCGCCCGCCGAGGCCAACGCCAGCCCAAAGCAGAAGCGAAACGACTGCCGCCGCCTTGCGCCATACCGGCGAGATTTGGCCTTCTTCCGATGTCGCCACCTTGCGATGAATGGTAAACGTAAAAACCAGCGANNGACAGCATCTTGAAACGAAATCCGGCGTTGCCGTACATCTTCACAGCCTCAGTCGAAAAAAGCAGAAATCCCGAAACCAGCATTACCGCGAGGCTTCCGAGCATCCACGGCCGCACGTCCCGCTCCAGCTCGGACACAGGCTCATCGGGAAATCGCAGTCCGAGCAAACGCATATTCAAAATCAAAATCGTCCCGCCCAGTACTCCCAGCGCAAGCAGATGGAATATCTCGACGAACGGAAACAGCCACACGGAGTCGCGTATTCCGTGCCCGAAAAACGTGCCGTTGCACCACTCGCAGAACGACATCAGGGTTGTTCGAATCCACGTCATTTCAGGCGGACCTCCTCATGGCGGCGGAAGCGCATACGCGATCGCTCGTCCGGCGGCCACGATTGCTACCCATAGCACCATCGAAACGATGCCCGCGATTTTAGCTGCTCGCGGCGTGTTGGCGTCCAAATCCCACTCCGCGGTTCTGCGGCCGATCGTCGAGTTGAAGATCAAAACATTCACGCCAGCGAGCACCAACATGATCATCTTCACCTTGAAGAACGCGGTGCTGTAGAACGAAATGGGATCGCCGGAGAAAAGCAGGACACCGGTCACGATCATTACCACGAAGCCCGCGATGAGCCACGGGTTCAGCTGCCGCAAAACCTCCGACATCCTCCTGCGCCGCATCACAACGCCAAGCAGACGCAGATCCAGCAGAACGGCGAATCCCAGAAAGAGAGTGAGCGTCAAAACGTGAAGCGTTTCGACAATGGGCTCGGCATAAAGCGATTCCCGCATCGTGATGCTAAATTGCGTGTCGTGGAGCCACTGCAGAAAATTAGCGAGAAACATCCGTCATCCCCGAGAAATCGTTTGCCCCGAATTCAACGTCGCGCTCCGCACGGTGCGAGCTGCCGTCTTAGCCTTATTTCGCTTCGCACGGCGTCGGATTCCAGCCTGAGGCGTCGGGAAGTTTCTTGAACTGAGAGCTTGTGATGTAGGAATTATCCAGATACTGCGGATCCGTGACGATCGTCGTGACGATGAGCCATGCATCGCCATTCGGCTCCTTGAAGCTGTCAAAGTACTCTTCCACGGTGGCATTCGCGCCGTAGGGAACGCCATTCTTCCGCAGATATCCGGGGCGCAGTTGCGTTGTGATCACTTTGAGATAACCCTCTTGGCCTGGCCGTGCTCCCCCAGATCCCGCGACTACCGGCAATACGAAACCTCGCGGCCTCTGCGCTTCCCAGCTCGCCGCGGAATATCCCTGCCATGCGGGTGCCGCGTCCAGAGGCGGTACTCCTCCGAAATGGAACACACGTGTCTGCGTTCCGGCGTCCGTTTCAACCTTGAGAGTCTTTTCGTCCACCCAGGAAATGTGCAATCGCTCAGGCAAGCGCATAATCGCAGCGGCGCCATACGACTTGCACTGGTTGCCGCTCGCTTCGTCCTTCGCCGGATCCCAGGTGTTGGCTACGCGACGCCCCACCGCGTTGGCGGGAACGCCCGGGAAGTCGCCTTTTTCGGGGGTGACCATGCGATATCGCCAGTCTTCGGTGACGACTGCGACCCAATAGCCGTTCAGATCGAATGGCGCGTTTTCTCTGGGCGTGGCGGTATCCGGCGGAGGAACGGGGAACTGTGCACTAACGCGCGACGGAGCCGCGAAGGAAAGCACCGACAGAAAAACAAGAACTGACAAAGCGCGGAGTCTTGGACCGCCAAAATTCACACTTCCAAAATTCATTCGCTGCCCCCCCGACCGTCCCTTCATTCGGATTTCGATCCTTCGATCCGGCGAAGAGAGTCCCTCACATGATCACGCCTTCCCACGTCCATCCATCCGATGGCCGGACAATCTTGTGCAGCCGGATCCGGTGCTCCGCGGGATCGCGCCCCGGATTGCCGGTGACGATTACGTGATCGCCCGGCTTGAGCGTGTCCCTGGTCACGTGAGCCTGCGTCAACTGAGCTCCGCCGCCCCACTCCACCGCCCACGTTTGGATCTGGCCTTTGTCATCTTTCACGTCCATCTTTACGAAGGAGTGCGGATTGCGGAACATGAACTGCGTCAGAGTTCCTTCGACGGTGATTTCCTGGTCCACGAAATATGTTGCGGCGAAGGAGTGGTGGGCATACGCGCGTCCGCCGGTCACCAGCGCGATCGCAATCGCCAAAACAATAAGTGTGCGTTTCATAAGGCCTCCCACAGAAATAGATAGCGTTGCACCCAGCGCGATCTGTCTTGCCTACTTCATCGCGCTGAGGCTTTTGTAAACTGCCTCGACGAACAAGTCGGTTGTCCAGAAACCCGTGTTCGTGCCGTACCTGGGATCGTAGTCCATGGTGGGCTTGGCGGCTTTCACCTGTTCGAGGGTCATACCCTTGTTAATCATATCCTGAATCCGATTCCGAATGATCGTCACCATCTCCTGGTAGAAGACCACGTCGGCCACATCGCAGAGCCGGCCATGACCAGGGATCACCATCGTCCCGCCTTCCTGTTCATCGGCGGGAATGGCCAGCTCAATAATCTTGTTGAGTCCGGCGATAACACCGTGAATGTTGCCTCCGCGATTCAGATCGACAATGGGATAGCCGTTAGTGACAAATATATCGCCTGCGCTGATCACATCGGACCGGCGAAAAAAGACGATTGTGTCGCCGTCCGTATGGGCCGCCGCAGCCGGGTGGATCATCTGGATCCCTTCCCCGTTGAAATACAGCTTCCGCTCCGGTGTGGTGTACGTTTCGGTGGGCCAGGCATCCTGAGACGCGGCCGGCTGCTGAGGAGTTGCCGTACTCATCCTGTCGAGAACAGTTTGAAACGCGATGATGGTCGCGCTTGATCCCGCGCTCGCGCCAATGTCGCCCACCACGTTGCCGCCCGCGATTGTGCTGCCCCGCTTGCCGATCGATTCATTCCCGCCGACATGGTCCGGGTGAACGTGCGTGTCAATGATGTAGCGAATCGGCTTGGAGGATAGCGACTGGACCGCCGCATAGACTTTGTCGCTCATCGCCGCGACGCCCGTATCTACGAGCAACACCCCGTCGTCGCCCACCTGCACGGTGATATTGCCGCCTGCGCCCACCAACATGTAGACGTTCCCCTGCACCGGCAAGATATGGAGTTGGGCGGTTGCAGGATCCAGGTTCTGCGTGCGGGCTTGATTCCCTTGCGCGTCCGTCAGCACTGGAGAAGTAACGGCACCGAGTAGCGCGATGCTCCCGAGCATCAGGGTCAGGCGAAGCCTCGTTGAAATCGCGAACGCTTTCATCGTTATCGCGGTCATTGGGCCGGCGCTTTCTTTGCGGGGCGCGGCAACGTCTTCATCGTTTTCATTTTCAATTTGTACTCCGGATACATCGTTTCCGCGCCGCCNNGCCTGTCTACTTCGTCCACGACTTCGCAGGGCCAGGGCGCCATCGATTGTTGCGGGTTGTAAACAAAGTCCGTTGTGCGAATGAAAGGCTCGCTCAGGTACACCGGGTCGTATGTGATTGCCGCGACCGTCAGATAATTACCGTGGCGCATAATGTGCGCCGTCGCCGTGGCGAGGTCGCTGCGAGGAAGCCCGTTGCGCCGAACCCAGTTCTCTTTCAAGTGAGTCGTCGTCACAACGAGGATGTCGCCTTCCCATTTCCCCGTCGAAAAGCCCGCCCAGGTATGCGCGGCGTAGTCGGGCGGATGCGGCCGGCCATCCATCCAAATCGTTTGCTCCGCGCCATACGCCGAAAGGTGCGTGTGGAAAGCGATCACTTTCTGCGTGGCCTTATCCACTTCCTTCCAAATGCTCAGGTTCGACGGGCCGCGCCAGCCATAATCGGAACCGTGCGCGCGGCACTGGTTTTCCGGCAGCTCCACCAAGGTTGCGTCCCAGCTATCGCCTCTCAATCGCGCGGCGGCGTTGATGGGAATGCCGAGATAGTCGCCAATTTCGGGCCCGGGGATACGTTCGAAGAAATCTTCGTCGAACCTGGGCGCCCATTCTCCGGTGGGATCCTGTTGCGCGAAGACCGGAGCGCTCCACAGCGCCGCCAGACACAACAGTAAGATCAAAGATCCTGCAATTTTGGCTCGATGAACATTCCCCATTTCACACTCCGCACCACACAGTACTCTTCAACGCAAGGATCCACGTCCGCGGACACCTTGTATCACAAAAAAGCTTCACACCTCATCGTTTTTAGCATCCTCGCGCTCGCCCGTAACCGGATTTCGTTCCACCGAAGGTTTCCATCGAACAGCTTGCAGAAACGCCGCCTCCGTGGATAGAATCCAGGCCGTGCAACCACGACCCGTCAGCCGCGCATCTTGTCGGCTGAGTTGGCCAGACCGCGCGCCATAGCTTTCGCGAAGGTTTCGTGAGATGGTTTCGACGGAGTCGCGTCTACGTCCAAGAACATTCGCAGTAGGTATTTGCAGCAAACTCCGGCGGAGGTGAAGCAATATGTCACTTGTAACGGGAATTCACCACATCACGGTATGTGCGAGCGGTGCCCAACAGGACATCGACTTTCAGACGCGAGTATTCGGCCAGCGGATGATTAAGCAAACAGTCCTGTTTGATGGTCGATACGCTCATTACCATCTGTATTACGCGAATGCCGATTGCGACCCGGGTTCGGTGTACACCACCTTTCCTTTTGGACGCGTGAAGGGCCGCCCCGGTTCCGGGCAGATCCAGTCCACCGCATATACCGTTCCCAAAGGCTCGCTAAAATTCTGGATCGATCATCTGAATCGCCACAAGATAACGCACACCGGTATTCAGGAGCGCTTCAGCCAATCCTTCATCCGGTTCGATCATCCCTCCGGATTGCAACTCGAAGTGATCGAGGATAGTGCCGACAAGCGCCGCGGCTGGACCACCGATCAAATCACTGCGGACGTCACCACGCGCGGATTCCATGGTCCGGTGTTGTCCGTGCGCGAGATTCCCGAGACAGAGCGATTCTTCATCGACGCACTCGGATTCCGCAAGACGGGCGAGGAAGGCCCGTATCACCGCTTCGAAATTGGCGAGGGCGGCGCGGCAAAGACGGTCACTCTGCTTCACGAACCACAGCGGCCTTCAGGCAGTTGGATTTTCGGATCCGGTACGGGCCACCATCTCGCCCTGACCGTGGAAAATGACGAAAAGCTCGCGGAGCAAAAGGGCATCTACGACGAGCTCGGCTACACGGATTGCTCCGAGATTAAAGATCGGATGTACTTCCACTCGATTTACTGCCGCTGCCCTGGAGGCATACTGGTCGAATGTGCCGCGGGAGTTCCGGAAGGCTTTGCGGTGGACGAGCCAGCCGATCAGTTGGGAACCAGCTTGCTGCTCCCGCCGTGGTTCGAAGCGCGGCGCGCAGAGGTTGTTGCCATGCTCGAGCCAATTCGGGTTCCCGAGGGTAACTTGCCGAAGGGCGTTAGGAAAGCGACCGTTCCGCCGCCTCAGCCTGCTACCTCATCTCCAGCGGAGCAAGCTCCGGGCAGCAGCGGCGCCCNNTTCTGACCGGCGCCAGCCGCGGGTCCCCTCAGTAAGCCGTTTCCAGCAAAGCGTTCACGTCCGCTGCCGTCAGCGCGCGATCGACGACGCCGGACTTCTCTAGCTCATGCAGCACGCTGCCCGTAATTTGCCCGATCTCCGCCCGAGGCACGCCCGCATCTTTCAATGTGCGCGGCACGTCAAACCCCGCAATAAACTTTGCCACGCGGTCCGCGCACGCGAGCGCACCAGCTTTCGGATTCGCGGAATCGAAAGGCACGCCCAGACCTTCTGCGATCGGACCAAACCGCTCGGCCGCGATCTCCGCCGTGAAGCGCATCGCATGCGGGAGCGTGATGCATGACGTGACGCCGTGCGGCACGTTCCACCGCGGCCCGATCTGATGCCCGAGCAAATGCGAAAGCCCGAAGCGCGTGTTCATCGCGCCAAAAATCGAGAACCACGCCGCCGTCTGACAATATCCGCGGTGCGCGATCTGGTCCGGACCGGATTTGATTGACGTCGGCAGGTGCGCAACGAGCAGCGCGATCGCCTTCGCGCCCAGCGCGTCGCTCAANNGCGGATGATGCCGTATCGCGTAAATCGACTCGATCGCGTGATCGAGCGCGCGCATCCCCGTCGCCACCCATAGCCAGCTCGGGGTTTCCATCGTAAGCAAAGGATCGTTGATCACGGTGCGGGGTTGCAGCCGCGGGTCGGAAACTCCAGACTTCACCAGCGTGCTCTCATCGGTCACGCCGCCGGCGTGCGTGTACTCAGCCGCGGAGAGCGTCGTCGGAATCGCGATATGAATCAACTCACGCGAAGCGTCGCGCGAGACCAGAAACGCATGGCTCGCGACCTTGCATGTGTCGATTGGGCTTCCGCCGCCAAAACTGATCAGGCAATCGGCGTCCACGCACTTGATTTCCGCCTCCAGCTCGCCCACCACGCTCCGTGGAACGTGCTGCCGCGCTCCTTTGAACACCGCCGCGCATCGCGCGCCCGCAGCTCCAGTAACTTTCGCGAACAGCGAAGAGCCGCCCAGAGTTTTCCCGGTCACAACGATGGCGCGCTTCAGTCCCCGGCGCTCAAGTTCTTCTCCCAGCGACGAAATTTTTCCCGGACCCGAGATAACTCGTTCCAGCCGGCTTAAGGTGAAATCAACATTGGGCGCTTCCATGCGGCGGAGTATACCTCACGAGCCGTTCATCGTGCTCTTGTACCACAGGCTCTCCTGTGTCGCGCGCGTAAGCTACGGCAAGCGGTAATTCGCTCAATGACGAGGCGCTCCGGAGTGATATGCGACTAGCGAGCGCCAGTCTGCCGTGTCTTTACGAGCTTCGAGGGTTGATACCCCTTCGCGGTCAATCCATCGGTAATTTTTCGATAGACCGAGTCAGGCATCATGGGTGTCCGGCTGAGAATCCACAGGTAATCGCGCGAAGGTTCACCGACAACCGCGTATTCATAGTTGTCTCCGAGATCAATGACCCAATAATTGCCATAGAACGGCCAAAAGAAAGTCACCTTCAATTTCGCGTTCGTCGATTTTTCGACGATCTTAGCCGTCACCATAGATTGTTTGATTTTGCCAGACTGGGTCACGCAGGTGTTCACGACGCGGATGTCGCCATCATCTTTCTTCGAATATTCGGCGGTCACGCCGCCCCCACCTCCGTTTGTACGGTTGCATACCTCGCGAAGGGATCGACTTACGACCGCATCGTGGTATCCTCGCACCGCACTTTTTGCCATCCAGCGCTGAAGCGCCATTACAAGGATCTCCGATGAAACTCAGTACCGATCGAATTCTCACTACGCACGTTGGCAGCCTTCCCCGCCCGCAAGAAGTCGTTGACCTTCTGTTCGCGCAGGACCGCGGCGACGATTTCGATGAGGGGAAATTTAACGAAACGATGCGGCGCGCGGTCGCCGACGCGGTGAATCGCCAGGCCGAGTGCGGAATCGATATCGTCAGCGACGGCGAGACCAGCAAGATCAGTTACGCCACCTACATTCGCCACCGCCTCACCGGATTCGAAGGCGATTCCGCTCGTCCCACGCCGCAGGATCTCGACGATTTCCCCGAGTATCGCGACTGCCTCGTGAAAGCCGGCCATTCGGCGACCTACAAGCGCCCCGTCTGCCGCGGCCCGATCAAAGTCAAAAACCTAAAGCCCGTCGAGCAGGACATCGCCCACATGAAGGAGGCTCTGTCTAAAGCCAAAGTCGTCGAAGGCTTCCTGAATTCCGTCTCTCCGGGCACCATCGCCGTATTCCAACCCAACGAATACTATCCTTCGCACGAAACCTATCTCGCCGCGCTCGCCGATGCCATGCGCGAAGAATACGAGATGATCGTGAAGTCAGGTCTTCTGTTGCAGCTCGATTGCCCCGATCTCGCCATGGGACGCCACACGCGTTTCAAATCTCTCAGTGATGCCGAATTCCTGCGCAACGCCGAAATGCAAGTCCAAGCGCTGAATCACGCGCTCGCCAACGTTCCCGCGGACCGCGTCCGCCTGCACGTCTGCTGGGGCAACTACGAGGGCACGCACGTCAATGACATGGATTGCATGAAGATATTTCCGATCGCGATCAAAGTGAAGCCGATGGCGCTGCTCATCGAAGGCGCGAATCCACGTCACGAGCACGAGTGGGAAGCCTGGACCAAAATCAAACTCCCGGACGATAAAATCCTCGTCCCCGGCGTGATCGCATCGAGCACCAACTACGTCGAGCATCCTGAAGTTGTCGCGCAGCGCCTCGTCCGCTACGCCAACGTCCTCGGCAAAGAGCGCATCATCGCCGGCTCCGACTGCGGCTTCGGCACCTTCGCCGGCTTCGGCCCCGTCTTCCCCGCCTTCTCTTGGATGAAATTCTGCTCCCTGGTCGAAGGCGCGCGCATCGCAACAAAGAGATTGTGGGGACGCGCAAACTAGGTTGCAGCTTTATTTTGCTTTGCCTTCCCGAAACGCAGCGAGGGATCTGCTGTTGGTCGCTTGTTGGCGGGCTTTTGAATTTCTAGCTATGCAATCGCCGATGCTTTCTTCGCCCAAATAAACGCGCTCATGAACTTCCCGTCAACCTGAGCGGCAATCGAATCCACGTCAATTCCCTGCGCGCTCAAAAACTGCCTCGCATCCTCCATCTTGTAAACACGCGTTGGCTCGATCGAAACCGATTCGAAACCAGCCGCTCGCAGCTTCCGCTCGTATTCCGATTCTTCGAGAGCGCCCGCCACGCAACCAACCCATAGCTCCACGTTGCGTCTCACTTCAGCCGGGACTTCACCCCTCACCACCACATCAGACACGGCGAATCTTCCGCCGGGCCGAAGCACGCGGAAAGCCTCAGCCAGTACTTTGTCCTTGTCCGCCGACAAATTGATGACGCAATTTGAAATCACCACATCCACTGAATTGTCCGGCAGCGGAATATTCTCGATTTCGCCTTTGAGGAATTCCACGTTCTCGACGCCGGACTTCTTTTGGTTTTCTCGCGCAAGGGCCAGCATTTCATCCGTCATATCCAAGCCGTAGGCCTTGCCGCCGGGACTCACGCGCTTCGCGGATAGCAGGACGTCGATGCCGCCACCGGAACCCAAATCAAGAACAATTTCGCCAGGGCGCAATTGCGCAAGCGCCGTTGGATTGCCGCACCCTAGGGATGCCAGGAGAGCATTTTCTGGAATGTCAGCAGTCTGTCCCAATTCGTATAGATTGCCGGTTATTGGATCGCCGCCACAGCAATCGGATGACGGTGAAATGCCGCAAGATGCCGCAACTCCAGCCGAAACCCGGCTTGCCGCTTTGCCGTACGTCTTCTTCACAGCTTCGGTAATGTTATTNNTCACGATATGAACTATATGCGCTTAGGCGAATATAGTTTATGAGCACACCAGCCGTCAATCGGATGTTTAAGGCGTTCTCTGACCACATCCGGCTCAGAATCCTGCACCTGCTCCTAAGGGTGAAATGTGCCTGTGCGACATCGTGACCGTCACGCGAGTCCCACAACCAACGGCATCACGTCATCTCGCATACCTCCCGCAAAGCGGGCCTAATCGTCGGGAGAAAAGATGGCTTATGGAATTCCTACAGGCTCGCAGCGGCGGAATCTTCCTTCCACCGCAGCCTGATGAAATGTCTGAAGGAATGTTTCCGTGACGTGCCCGAATTAGCGAGCGACACCAAAAGAGCTTCCAGAGAGAGTATTGGCTGCGAACCCACGCGAAAGGGATGATGCACATGCAAGGAAAATACAATGTTCTCTTTCTGTGCCNNGAGAACCAAACTTCACCGCCTATAGCGCGGGAAGCCACCCGGGGGGAACTGTTCGCCCCGAAGCACTCAAGCAACTGGAAACTGCCCACCTGCCCACGGCTAGTCTGCGCAGCAAAAGTTGGATGAGTTTGCAAAACCGGGCGCGCCACACTTGGACTTCGTTTTCACTGTTTGCGAGTGACCATCACAAGATCGCTCACCGACACTTTTCCCGGCATACGCCCGGTCGATGTTCCCGAATTCATCGCCGCGTAAATCGCTGGCGCCCTGGCCGCCACTTTCCTATTTCGTGGGTTGCCCCCCAATTGGCCCTCAGCCGCGAAGACCGTCGTCGTCCCCCATTCGAATAAAATTTGATTCACCCTGGCTTCCGACCCTCGATAGAGGGATTAGCACTCCCCGAAAAAAGTCCACACGGTCGACTGCTTGCACTTCCGGCCCAGTGCAGTAGAATGGCGCCCGTGAACGAGCGGACTACAGTTCGGGAATGGGAAGCGAGCCCCCGGCGCCCTGGCGGCAGGCCAAGGGCGAGCCTCGCACCGCGATTTCTACTGAACGATGCGTGCCGAGTAGAATGCGACGACCCGGCGACGGCCGTCGTCCCGAGCGACCAATGGGAGCCGAAGCGCGCTGTATGCGTCCCGGATGGTTTCGCGGGAGATCCCTTTTTCTCATCTCACGCGCCACTTCTACTCGACAATGGGTGCCGAGCAGAATTTGACGCAACTCATTGGAAACAAACAGAGTCGGTACACTCTACTCGACAATACCAAGACAATGAGGCGTTTCAAACCGGGGAAATCATCAGCCCGTCAGGCGAACCACTGGAGGCGCAATGATGGATCGGCGAAAGTTCATTGGCATTGGGACCCTTGCAGCAGGCGCGCTCGTTGGCGGCAGGTTCACCCGAGCGTTCGCCGAAGACGCGAAGAGCGCGCCCGGCGCGACGGTCGCCACCCACGCGGGAAAAATCCGCGGCACCCTGCAGGACGGAGTCCAGTGCTTCAAGGGCGTGCCCTACGGCTCCTCCACTGCAGGCG
This sequence comes from Acidobacteriota bacterium, assembly GCA_003131705.1. Classification (GTDB taxonomy): domain Bacteria; phylum Acidobacteriota; class Terriglobia; order Acidiferrales; family UBA7541; genus Palsa-295. The sequence continues at coordinate 17,568 of PKUY01000352.1, forward strand.
AGCGCCGATTTATGCCGCCGGCAAAAGTGCAGCCGTGGACCAAAGTGCGGGACGCATTCGAGCTCGGTCCCAGAGCGCCGCAGCTCTCCGGCTCCTTTCACGGTCAAGTTCCCCCGGAATTCGAAGTGATGGACCGCGACGAGCCCATGGGCGAAGACTGCCTGGTGTTGAACCTCTGGACCCCGGCCGTCGGCCACGCAAGCAAGCGCCCGGTGATGGTCTGGCTGCACGGCGGCGGATACACGAGCGGATCGGGCGGGTTCGTCTGCTACGACGGCAAAGAGCTCGCGCGAAAACATGACGTCGTCCTGGTCACCGTCAACCACCGCCTCACCGCCTTGGGTTATTTGTACTTCGCCGGAATCGGCGGCGAGAAATATGCCAACGCGAGCAACGCCGGAATGCTGGACATCGTCGCCGCGCTCGAATGGGTGCNNCCGCCATCGTGGAAAGCGGCGCGGCCGTGAAAGGCGTTTCGGTCGACGTTGCGAACAAATCGGCTGAGGCGTTTCTGGCAAAATTGAATCTAAAGCCGAACCAGATTGATGAACTGCAAAAACTCTCCGTCGATCAGTTGCTCGCCGTTACCGCCCCGGGCGGCCCGCAGCTTGCTCTCGCGCCGGTTGTCGACGGACGCACGCTGCCAAAGGATCCCTTCGATCCGACGGCGCCGGAAATCTCCGCGAGCATTCCGCTTCTGATCGGCACGACGGAAACCGAGGTCACCTTCTTTCCGAATCAGCAACTCGATCCAATCGATGACGCGGGTTTGCACGCACGCTTGAAGCAAACCGTCCGTAACGCCAGTGATGCGCAGGTGGACCAGCTCATCGCCGCCTACAAGAAAGGCCGGCCTCAGGCTAGCAACACCGACCTCTATCTGATCATCGCTTCCGACGCAACCTTCCGCGCGGGAGTGGTCACGGAGGCCGAGCGCAAAGCGATGCAAGCGAGCGCATCCGTCTATCAGTATTACTTCACTTGGCGCTCGCCGGTGCGCGACGGCAAATTGCGATCGTTCCACACGCTCGAAATTCCATTCGTTTTCGACTGCGTGGACGCGGCGAAATCGATGACCGGCTCGGGCGACGATCGCCAGGCGCTTGCGGACAAAATAAGCGCAGCATGGGTGGCATTCGCGCGCAGCGGAAATCCGAATCACGACGGTTTGCCGAATTGGCCTTCGTTTGACACTACCCGGCGCGCGGTAATGATCTTGAACGACGACTGCAAAGTCGTCGACGATCCCCACGGCGAAGAGCAGCGCCTGCTGCACAGCATTTAGCCGGGCAGCAAGAAGAAGCCGTGCGTTTCGCTGGCAGAATTTCGAGAAATTGTTCGGGACTTTTCTAGTCGCCGGATTTCGCGGGTGATAGGAAAGTGAACGAGATTGCCTTCGATTCCTTGGGGGCGATCGTCACCGTCTGATCTTGCGCGCTAAAATTTTCCTGCCAGGCCTCGATCGTGTAAGTCCCGGGCGGAAGATTTTGCAATTCGAATTTTCCCGTCTTCCACGTAACCGCGAAATACGGATTGTCGAACGCAAAAACAAACGCGCGCATCCACGGATGCACGTTGCACAGCACGGGCATAGCAAGCTCTGGCCGCGCGAAAGATGATTTCAGCGCCGCCGACCCAGCCGGTTGCGACGTGCTCCACTGCCGGTTGTGTTTCGGCATTGGATGAACGTTGTGCATCGTCGGATCGTTGTTCTCGATCTCGAACGGCTGATTCGTCATCAGCGCAAGCACGTGCGGTTCGTACATGCAGTTCTTCTGCATCAGCACGACGGGATCTTTTGGCGCGTCGAAACGGTAATTGCCCAAACCATCCTTCACGTAGATCACAACGTTCGCCAGCGCTCCCCGTTCGCCCGTTACGACGAGTGGAGGAACCACGGGCGACGCATTCGCCTGCACGCATGCGGGCGACGCGCTCATGTCGATGGGCCTGAGCATAGGCGGCGCTCCCTCAAGCGTGACGGTGCCAGTGATTGATCCGGTCGTAGCTGAATCGATGGTTGCAACGGGAGCCCAAGTCTCGCTGCTCTGTTGTTTGCTGCAGCCAGTAATAAGGAGAGCGACGACTCCGGCAACAACGAACTGCCACTTTGCCGGGGACGCCATCAATCTAGTGAACGTCAAAGTTGGGTATCGAGACGGCCGCCGTGACCACGCTCAACCACAACGCCATCTCAAACAAGCCGGCAAACCGGCCCACGGGCTGCACATCCTGGGTCGCGCCCCACACTCGCGCCTTTCGCTGGACCACGATGTGAGTAATCAGCGCGAGCGGAATCAGGATGCCGAGCTTTACTTCGAAGGCAGGATTCGGGATGTACTTCGTCGCCGCGCTGGAGAACATCATGAAGCCGCCGGCGACGGCGATGCAGAAGCCGGTCCAGTTCCACGCGAAGAGTGCGGTCGAAAGCTCGGCGGCCGTTCGACTCTTCTTGCCAAGACCAAGCAGCCGGAAATCCAGCGCGAGATTCGTTCCGATCCACAACGATAATCCCGTGAAGTGGGTCAGCTGCACGAACGGATATGCCCAAGTGGAACCGCTGATGTCCAAGGCCCACCACGTGCCCTGGAGCCACTTGGCAATCGCCATAAAGAAGCTAAGCATTCGCGNNGCAACCTCCAGGATTTCGTCGAACGAATGAGGAGACATCAAGCGCCTATCCCACGCCTGAAATCGCGGGGACTTCCACGGCCGCAAGAATCGCGCCGATCCATAACACGAGCGAAACAAACGCGACAAGTTTGGCGCCTACGGGTATCGATGGCATCGCGCCCCACGTGGGGACGTTCCATTGAACGATGATCCCAAATACGATTGCCAACAGGATCACACCGACCTTGATGTGAAAGACGGAGGCAAGCGCAAAATCGGTGGCATCGCCGGCGAACATCAGGAATCCGGATACGAAAGCGAAGATCAGACCGGTCCACATCCATGGAAAAAGCTGTTTGCCAAGCGCGGTGACATCCTGGCCGCGTCCCGCCACGCCGATAATGCGCAGATCCACGATTGCGATCGTTCCGACCAGCAAGAAGAAACCGGTGTAGTGGCATATTTCGAGCAGGGCGGACAGCACGACCGAATTATCGAGCGCGATGATGACCGAGTTCTGCTGGAGCCATGCGCAAAAGTGAAGGAACATTTTTTAAGATCCTATGACGGACAGCACATCCCGCGCCCACCGAGAGATTCTATGCTCCGGGAATCCTCGCGACCGCGCCGGATAGTAGCATCAACTACGATCTGAGTTCCAGACCGTTCGCCAACTTGACCCCGGTGCATCGTATGCTCCTGGCGCCGTCTTTGGCGCGGCCCCCGGTGCAGGTAATCGTGTCTCCGGCTTTCACGGTGGAGTTGGTCCAGCCATTGTGTTTCAGAAAGTTCGGACTATTGATTTCAATGGCCCACTCTTCAACTACGCCTTTATCGTTTTTTACGTTGAGATACACGTACGCGTGGGGATTGGTCCATTCAACTCTTCCCACCACGCCGACGACGGTCGTCGGATTCGCCATGTCGTACATAGACACGGAGTGGTGCGCGAGCGATGGCGATGGCGCCGCCACCACCAGCAACAATCCTGCAACTAAAATAGCAATCTTGATTCTCATTCGATCTGCCTCCCCATTTCACAAACTCTTGGATGCGCAACCTGGTCTGCGCGTTATTTCTTATACCGGTCGAACAGTTCCTTGTAATTGTGATTGTTCTCTTCGCAAACGTACTCTTGAATCTCCCACTCCGGATGAAGCGTCAGGGTGCCGGCGATTCTCCACGGAGCCACGAACACGTTTGGATCTTCGATCGTGGCTTCGTAGGCGATTTTATCGTAGGCGGTGCGACGATAACGCTCGATTACGTGATAGGACGCAGTGTGCCGATACTCGCGCACCGCGCCCTTATCGTTAAAGCCAGTTACGTCCACGACCAATGTGTCGCCGTCCCATCTGCCGACGGAGTTTCCCATCCATGTTGGATCGAGGTCGTCAGGATGAGGCCGGCCATCTGTCGGAATGACGCGAGAAAGATGCTCGGCCTCGTAGAGTATTAACACGAGACCAGGTTTTTGCACGATCTGTAACGGGTAGGGCCACTCCGTGGTCCCCGGAACGCCCGGCGGCAGGCAGCGTTCGGTCAAATCAAATCCGTAGTCCGTGCCGACGAGAAATTTTTCCGCGCCCGGGTTCAGAGCGATTTTGTCCAAAGCTTGCATCGATCTGAATGCCGAAATATAAATTCCCGACAAGTCGGGTGTGCCGTCCGGCATGCGCGGTATCGGTTGATTTACAGCAGTTGCGCTTGCGTTCGCGGCGTTGACGGGTGCTGATTCGGGGGTCGTACCGGCAACAGTCACCGTCACCGACTGCGTGTCGTTGCCGGCGTTTCCGTATCCGAGCGCTGCTAAGGTGTAGATGGTCGTAACCTTCGGAACTACGGTACGGCTGTCTCGCGCCGCCACAATTCCGATATCGCCGTTCAAGGAAATGCGGTCCGCGTTCACAACCGCCCACTTCAGGACCACGGATTGCCCCGGCTGTACCGCACTGGGCTCGGCCGTAAAGCTGAGGATCTTCGCGGACGGCCCCATCGGGAAACCATCCCGCGGCAGCCGACCCGGTGCCTGCTGCGCCAACGACGACGAAATCAGCACCGCCGATAACGCAGCGGCAATCAGAATTCGATTCATAAACTATTTCTTATATCGGTCGAAGAGTTCTTTGTAGACATGATTGTTTTCCTCGCAGACATATTCCTGGATGTCCCATTCCGGATGGAGCGTTAGGGTTCCGGCTTCTGTCCACGGGGCCGCAAATACATTTGGATCTTCGACGGTAGCTTCGTAGGCAATTTTGTCGTACGCGGTACGGCGATATCGTTCGATCACGTGATAGGCCGTTGTATGGCGGTAACCGCCAACCGATGTCTTATCGTTGAACGCCGTCACGTCAACGACAAGTGTGTCGCCCTCCCACTTCCCCACCGAATTGCCGAGCCACGTGGGATCGAGATCCGCAGGATGAGGCCGCCCATCGATCGGGATCACCCGAAAGAGATGATAGGCCTCGTAAAGTATTACGACGAGATTGGGAGTCTGCACGATTTGAATCGGATAGGGTTGTTGCGTGGCGCCCGGCACACCCGGCGGAAGGCAGTGCTCGCCTAGATCGCCGCCGTAGTCGGGGCCTACATTATATTTTTCGGCTCCCGCTTTCAGCTCAATTTTTCCCACGGGTCGAATGTCAAATCCAGCGATGTAAACACCGGACAAATCCGGCTTGCCATCGGGCATGTGAGGTATGGGCTTATCGCTCGCCGAAGGGGCTGCAGAACCTGAATTCGTTGGCGCGGTGCCTGCAACCGTGATCGTCACAGTCTGGGTGTCGTTACCTCCGCGACCTCTCGCCAGTAGCGTGTAGGTGGTGGTTGCAGCCGGGGACACTTTCTTGCTGCCTCGAGTCGCTACGATACCGGTTCCCTGGTCCAGTGTAATGCGGTCGGCATTCACGACCGCCCACATCAACGTGACTGTCTGCCCGGGTTGGACGGAGGTTAAGTCGGCCGTGAAGCTGAGAATCTTCGCTGGCGGCCCGATTGGGAAGCCCTCGGCGCCGGCGCGCCCCGGCGCAGGCGTCTGCTGTGCCGCGACGGACGAAACCAGCAATAAGGCCAGAATTGCGGCGATCCAAGTATTATTTGCAAGTCGCATACCGCTTACCTCCTCAGGCATACCAAAGAAATCTGATCGACATTCTTCATGACCTGAGCTTCAGGCCGCTGGAAAGTTCCACTGCCATACTGTGCATCACCCTCGCGCCGTCTCTGGCGGGCGCTCCTGTGCAGGTGATGGTGTCTCCTGCGCTCACCGTGGTGCTCGTCCAGCCATTGTGCTTCAGAAAATTAGGGCTATTGAATTCGATGGCCCATTCCTCAATCTGGCCCTGCGCGTTTTTCACATTGAGATACATGTATGCGTGAGGGTTGGCCCATTCAACCTTTGTTACCACGCCGGTTACGGAGACCGGGTGTTGCATGTCGAACATGGCCCCGGAATGATGAGCGAGTGCCGGCGTCAAGCACAGGAGCAGTAGAGCTGCGACAGAAAAGACAGGCTTCATTCTTACTTTCATGGTTCGATTCGTGCACAAAGCGCGCGACGGAGGCTGCAACCGCTTACCAGTAAGCGATCCAGCGTCCGGCGGCAACCACGCCGATCCAGACCAAAAGCGAACAACAGCCCGCAAGTCTAGCCCCCATCGGCGCAACCGGCGCCTCGTCCCACGTGCCGATGGTCTTGTACACCGTCGTCTGAAAGACGATGGCATTTACACCCGCGAGCACAATGAGCCCCATCTTGAAGAGAAATGCGCCGTTGTTGTAAAGCTTCGTGGACTCGGACGAAAACAAAAGCGATCCAGTGATGAGCATTATTGCGAAGCCGGACCATGCCCAAGGCATAAGCTGCTTCGAAAGTTGGGAAACCGGCTGGCGCTTCAGCGCAAAACCCATCAGCCGCAGATCCAAGATTCCCGTGGCTCCGACCAAGATGACGATGCCAAGCACGTGAATCGTTTCGATAAAAGGAAAAAGCCAAAGAGAGTCGGATATTCCCGAGCCCACGCGTGTTTCCTGAAGCCATTTGAAGAATTCCGTGAGATGCATGTTTGTGAGAGGTCCCGTTCACACCCAGATGGTGTCCTTCGCCGATAGCCGCGGAGTTCGCATTCCCCGACTCAGGTAATTTCCTGATAGCTTTTCGCCGCGCCTAAAAAAACTGCACTACATTAAAGTTCGACCTCACGACTTGTCAAGCACTGTAGGCACGGCTCAGCCGTTTCTGAACATAGAA
>PKUY01000395.1 GCA_003131705.1 Acidobacteriota bacterium
TCTGGGCCGGGACGTCAATGCAGCTCAGGTGTTCCCGTCGCGTTTTGCCGGGAACGCCTGGGGCTTTTTCGCAGCCTCACAGATCGAACTTGAGAATCCTGATAAGCGCGGCGGAAGAAAGAGCGACGGGAGAAAGGAAGATGTCGATACCTTCGAGAAGGGTCCTCGCCAATNNGCCTGCCCTGACGCAAGAAGGGGTGACGCCGAAGGGCTCCGCTCTTACTCGCGGCCAATCGCCGATCTGCGTTCTACTCGACAATGGGTGCGAGTAGAATTTGACCGAACTTACAGAAAACAAAAAACCGCGCCCATGTCTACTCGACAATGAGATGAGGCGTTGTTGGCTTTCTTGACGAGAGCCCGCATCGTTTTTTGACAATCGAGTAATAGCAACGTATCGGCCTGACTTACCCTGTGGCTGGTCAGCAATCGCCACGCGCCTGCAAAGTCAAAGCCTCAGGACGGCACTGATTTCCGCCAGATCGGCGCCAGGTTCGGTGCCTCGTCGCAATTTCGGCCGGCCAGGAGTGCGCTCGCGCGTTGCGTGAAGCCGATTTCGACTCTCAATTTACAGGTTCGTTCCGGTCGCGGAAGGGCAGCTTGAACTTGCGCGCTATCTCTGGCCAAAACTCGCGGAGCACATCGAACCCAATATCGCTGCCAACGCCATATCCCACCTGTCGCGCGGCTGGTGCGAAGCCACGACGATTGTCCGGATGATAGACATTGCTAAGCACGACCTCGCTTGCCGTCCCCAGCCATTCCGAGAAATTGAACATTTCCGTGCCGTTCTCCCGGTGCGCGACGACGGAGTGACTCACGGCATGGAACAAGCGCTTCCCGGTGCCACCTTGAGCCAAGCGGTAGTAACGCGGGTCCTCTGAGAATATCGCCGGGTACGCAAAGTCCTTGAAGAATTCAGAAGAGGCTTGATCGGCCAGACTGGCGCCAAAGCGCTTGCCGTACCCTGCGGCACCCTGACCGAAACTTGGGTCGTCGTTTTCCGCTTGGCTGATTCCCGCGTTGAAGCCGGCGTTGAGGAACGTGACAGGATCAACCGCATCTTGGGCGAACAGAATAAATTTGTCTTTCAGATCGAGAGTGCACAGCACGGCGCCTGGCTTGTAATGCGGCGCGTGCACCGATTTGCGTTCTAGTTTTCGGCCGAAAATCCCCACGGCTTTTGCGAACGGTCCCTGATAATCCTGCCAGCTCACCATGGGAGGAGGCTGAACGCAAGGTGCCGCGGGATTCTGCACGGATTGCTCGTCGGAATCCGGCGGCGGATTGTGAAGCTGCTGAGGAGATGCCGACTCCTGCGAAGGCGGCGAGGCTTGCGCTTCGGCTGCGCCGCCCCATGTCAGCGAAGCGAGCAGAACGATTCGCAGCGATATGCGAAATATTCCGCGAGCGATTCGTTCCTTATGCGTCTTGTTCTCTACCATACGCGCGGCCAAAGCTTATTAAAATTGCCGAGCCAAATCAAAGTGTGAGGACGGCACTGATTTCCGCCGGATCTTCGCTCCGTTCCACGACGAAGCCGAAACGGTTCGCGAGTCCCCGCATACCGACGTTTTCTGCAAGAATGTGGGCGTCGATTGATCTGAATTTCTCATCGCGCGCGATTTCAATCAAGCGTCGGAGCAATTCCGTACCGAGTCCAAGATGTTGAGCGCCGTCCGTGACAAGAACTGCGACCTCGCCTTTCTCACGATCCCGCTGGCGGGATAGCCGGCCGACGCCGAGGATTTCTCGTCGTCCCGCGGCCACATCCATATATTCGGCGACAAGTGCCATCTCGCGGTCATAGTCAATGAAGCACTTTCGCAGAAGGCGTTCGTGCGCGACGCGTGAGCTCACCGCTTCCATATGAAAATATCTCAGGTATACCGTTTGAGCGGAGAGAGACTCATGAAAGCGGGTCATCAGCGGCTCATCCTCGGGCCGAATCGGCCGCATCAAGACCTCCCGGCCGTCTTTCATCTTCCAGCGCGACACATACTGCGCCGGATACGGGCGAATAGGGGGTTTCGGCAAAGCGTCGTCCGCCACGCTCGCGTCGAACAGCACGATGCGGGCATCAAGAGCGCACAATCGGTCAGCCGAGGCGACCAGCGGGTTGATGTCGATCTCTCTGATTCGTGGCAGTTCAACAGGGATGTAGCTAAACCTTACGAGAACTCCTTCGAGCGCTTCCATGTTCACCGGTTTCCGCCCTCGTACGCCCTTCAGCGCCGCGTATATTTTGGTTTGCTCCATTAAGCGCTGTGCCAGCGTCGTATTGAGCGGGGGCAGGCCAAGCGCGCGGTCTCGATAGACCTCTACGAGCTCTCCCCCCGACCCAAACAGAAGCACCGGACCGAATTGTGAATCCACGCTGCTTCCCAATATCAGTTCGTATCCATCGAGCCGCACCATCGGCTGGACTGTCACTCCTTCGAAATTATTTGCGCCAGCCCGTGAGGTGACATTGGATTCGATTTGGCGGTAGGCCTGGCGGACATCATCAAGGGTCGTGAGATTCAGCAATACGCCTCCCACGTCGGTCTTGTGCGTGATCGTGTGAGAATGAAGTTTCAGGACGACCGGCAACCCGATTTCGGACGCAAGTGCTACCGCCTCCTCCGCATTACGGGCGAGTTTCGTCATTGTCGTGGGGATGTCGTAAAGTCCCAATATCTGTTTCGATTCGACTTCCGTGAGCAAAGTGCGTCCCTGAGCCAAAACGGAATCGAGGATTTGTCCAGCCTTGCCCGCGCGCTCCTTGGCGACGCTCGGATCGTCTGCGATGAACGGTGTCTCGTATATGCCTCGAAGGTGATCGTTGTAGCGCCACATGTAAACAAATGCGCGCGCCGCGGTATCAGGAAAGGAAAATGTAGGGNNCAGGATTCCAGACGCATTCAGAATCGCATCACCCGGTTCGACGTATTTTCCGCCCATCCAGCTCGCCAGGAGTGGCTTCCCATATCCGCTCCCATAAGTTTTAAGGCGTTCCGCTACGCCTGCCGGGTTCGTCATTCCTTGTGGCGCGAGAATCGCAAGCAGGCCGTCGCTTCCCGGATCTTTCATCGCGATTTCAATCGCGCGGGCGTATCGCTCGGGATCGGCGTCACCCAAAACGTCGATCGGATTTCCGTGGCTCCAGTGTGGCGGCAGAAAGCTATCGAGCGCTTGCCGAGACGCGTCCGAAAGCGGAGCCAATTCCGCGCCCAACCCGATCAGGGCGTCTGTCGCGAGGACCGCGGGGCCTCCAGCGTTGGTTACGATCATCAGCCGTGGTCCCCGGGGACGCGGTTGCTTACTCAGAACCTCTGCCATGTAGAAGATGTCCGAAATGCTCTGCACGCGAAGGACGCCGCAACGGCGCAGTGCGGCGTCGAACACTTCGTCGCTGCCGGTCAATGCGCCCGTGTGCGACGTCGCCGCTTTCGAAGCAGCCTCTTAGCGGCCCGCCTTGATAACGATGATCGGTTTGCTCATCGCGACTTCGCGCGCCGCGGAGAGAAACGAGCGCGCATCCCCGACCGATTCCATATAAATCAGAATGCTCTGCGTGTTTGGGTCGTCTCCGAAGTAATCGATAAGGTCGCCCCATCCGACGTCAAGCATCGAGCCGGTCGATACAAACGCGCTGAAGCCGACTTCTTCCCGAAGACTCCAATCCAGTATCGCTGTCAGCAACGCTCCGCTTTGGCTGAGAAACGCTACATTTCCGGGCCGCGCAATTGTCTGCGCGAATGTCGCGTTGAGGCCGATCAGGGGGTTCATCACCCCGAGGCAGTTCGGGCCGATCAGCCGCAATCGTCCGTGGCGCAATCGATCTGCTATTTGGTCTTCGAGGGATTGTCCCTCGGCGCCGTGCTCCTTGAATCCGGCAGAGATAACGACCGCCGCTTTCACTCCTGCGTCGATGCACTCACCCACGATGCCGGGCACAGTAGCGGCCGGAGTTACGATCACGGCCAGGTCCAAGGGGTCCGGTATTTCGCGGACTGCAGCGTAGGAACGAAGACCGAGTATCTGAGAATGGCGTGGATTTACTGGATAGATCTTTCCGTGGAAGGGTGCGCTGTTCAGATTGACGAGCGTAGCGCGACCGACGCTGCCTTCGTGTTCTGTCGCACCGATAACTGCCACGGACCGCGGCTCGAAGATGGCGTCGAGCGAGGAGGGCTTGTCCCTGCGAAGTCCGGAGGAGTCGTTTTGCGGCGGACCTTGTGGATTCACACCCACACTATCGTCGGCAAAACGCGTTTTGACAACCCCCTCGCGCCCCCGCGTCTCAGCCGCGGACAGTCAGAACAGGGCAAGCGGCATGAACGACCACTTTGTGCGCCGTGGTCCGCTCCAGATGCGTTGCGGCTCCTATGAAGCCTCGCGCGTCCCGGATTCCTAAAACGATTAGGTCCGCTTCGCGGTCTTTGGCAACCTTGAGAATCTGGTCAGCTGGGTGCCCATATTGAACAACGGCTTCCGGCCGGCACCAGAGTTCCGCCGTCGCCGGTACGATCTCGTGCAGTTGAAACATCACGCTTGACATGGCATCTTCGGCGGCCCGATCGGTCGGTGCCACTTCGGGTTCCTTCAGCACGTGCAGCAGGACCAACCGCGCGTCATTCTCCTGCGCCATCGAGACGGCATAGGGAGCCGCCGCGAGCGACTCCTCGCTGAAATCCGTTGCAAAAAGCACGCGACGNNGCAGCCTTATGTGCCCCACCGTGTTCCGCTGGCCCGATTGTGAGCACCGGCACGTGCGATCGCCGGAAGACCTCCTCGGCTACAGAGCCGAGCAAAAGCCTCTGCGGTCCCGTACGCCCGTGAGTTCCAACTACGATCAGGTCGATCGCATAGTCCTTGATCGCTTGTTCGATCGGCGGCCAGATCCCAGTTCCGCGCTCTATGACGGATTCATACGACAGGCCGGAGAGCTGCGCTTCGACGCGCAACATGTTCGCTTGAGCCACTTCCTCCTGGGCTTCAAGGGCGGCCTCGGCGAGTTCTGGCGTGATGTACGTGTACGCTGTTGGGATCAACACATGAAGCGCATACACCTTTGCTTCGTACTCCCGGGCGACCGATACAGCAAATGGCAACGCCATCTCGGATGGCTCCGAAAAATCTGTAAGATAAAGGATATTTTTGAGAGTAATTCGAGTGCCGACTTCAACATTCGCCATGATCCACCTCCTCGCCTGTTATCCTCCGACGAGGTACTTTTTACTGTGATCCACGTCACCTGTAAGAGTGCCGGATTTCACTAACCCTGGCGCCGACCCCACGACTTCATCTGTGCTTCGCACATCCACCGCGGCCTGCGTTGTCCTTAATGCCTGACCGTCAAGACCGGGCACGTAGCAGAAGCGATCACTTTGTGCGCCATACCGGCGCCAAGATGCGTCACAGCCCCGGCGACGCCTGTCGTNNTGCGCTCGGCGACTTCGAGAATCTTTTCGCTGGCCACGCCTGTTTCTACCAAGCACCGAGGTTCGCGCCAGAACTCCGCGCCCTCGGGGATCAAAGTCCCGAGCAGACGTACGGACGAGGGAATGATCTCCTCTGGATTAACCAATTCCCCTACCCTTGGTTCCTCGACGACATGCAGCAGGCTCAGGTGTGCCCCGAGCGCCAGCGCGATGGAAATTGCATACGGAGCTGCCGCTTGGGATTCCGGAGTGAAATCCGTCGCGTACATAATCTCCGTCAGTTCCTTCTCCCCGCCCGTAATCTCTTGCGAATGAGGGCCCACCGTCAAGACCGGACACAAAGAACGACGCAGGATCTCTTCTGCCTGTGACCCCAGCATTAACTTTGCGACTCCGGTTCGCCCTCGCGTACCGAGGACAATAAGATCCACTCTGTTACTTTTCAGAACTGATTCCACGACATGCCATACGCTTCCTTCGCCCACACAAAACTCGCTTTTCAAGCTGGGGAATCCCTCAGGCAGCGATTTCTGCAGTTCGTGAATTTTGCGCGCATCGACGTCGTCCGCGCTCCTCCAACTCTCGGGAGGAAGGGAATAGTTAGGCGGTTCCTTCGCATGCACGACGAACAACTTAGCTCCGAAGCGTTTGGCTAGAGCCGTTGCGTAGGATTGCGCTCTTTTCGCAGAATCCGAGAAGTCAGTCGCAAAAAGCACGGTATTCAGTGTCGCAGGAGTGCTCCGCGCAGCGGTCTTCATCTTTCTCTCCTTTTGACAAGATTGTACGAGTCCCCAGCACCTGCGCTGTGACGCACATCACTCCCCGACGTGCCTTCGCTCACTACGCACCGAAGCAATAGGTTCTAAAGAAGGTCAGGTAGTAAGTTGAACTGGTAGGGAACCAAGGGAGAATTCACTGTAGCGAAGTCGATTGATTTCTGCGAATGAGCGCAGCTTCCGCTGCAGATCGCTCTGCCGCCCAGCCCAAGGCAAGGCCGCCTAGGTGGGGAAGCGTTAGTTAGGTTCAACGGTGATGCTTCTGCGCGAATTCCACCACTTGGCGACCCACGGTGGCGAGCTGATTGGACATTTTGGCGTCCGTGCACGCGCCCGCCGAATCAAAAATTCCTCCTGTGGTATTCAGCGTGGCCCCCAGCGGCGTCGGCCACCCGCGAAGTGCGTGCACAATCGATCGCAGTGCCGCGAGCGTGCTTACGCAAGCTTGCCAACCCGCAGCGGTGACCACGCAACCTACCGCGCGACCCTCGAGATACGGCCGCTCGTCCTCTCGCAAATCTTCCAGTAGGTCGAGGGCGTTTTTCACCAGGCCCGAGACACCTCCATGGTAGCCCGGGCTCGCTACGATCAATCCATCCGCTTTCCTCACCATTTCGACGAGTTGACGCTGCTCCTCATTCCGCTCGCGATTCTCCGGAGCGAAGTGGGGAAGGTGAGAGAGAAATGCTCCGCCGAACAGGAACGTCCGCCCGCCAGCTTCCTCCGCCGCTAGCAGCGACAGCCGAAGAGCGCAATCGGTCGAAGACACCGCTCTCGTTGTGCCGCCGATGCCGATAACCAGAGGCTTGACCGACGATGTGACTTCAGTTGAGTGGCTCATCGTTGTGTCCCTTCAGGCTCAATGTACGGTCCGTTCATGCTTGGCTTTTGCCTTTTGCCGTTATCTGAGCACAGCGAAAGATTCGCCGCTAGGTCGATCCTTGCATAAGTCCCCTGTCACAGGTCCAGGGATTTTGCGATGCAATCGTGAATGTAATGCAAATCATTCGACGAAATGGCGTAGGGCGGCATCACGTAAACAACATTGCCAAGCGGCCGCAACAGAACGCCGGCGTCGAGGAAAAATTTGTACAGCATCGGCTTAAGCTTCGAAAAATAGCCCGCGTCATCCGCGCGCAGCTCCACCGCGGCAACCGTACCAATCGATCGAACATCTCCCACCGCCGGATGATTCCGGATGGACTCCAGCCGCTCACAATGAATTGTGGCAATGGCGTTGATGCGTTCAAATACCGGTTCGCGCTCAAAAATCTGTAAGCTCGCAACGGCGGCCGCGGCGGCAATCGGATTCCCGGTGTAGGAATGTCCGTGGTAGAAAGTGTGCGACCGGTCCGCGCTGACGAACGCTTCGTGAAGTTGCCGCGTGCAAACGGTCGCGCCCATGGGCAGTATTCCGCCGGGGAGGCCTTTCGATAGGCACATCAGGTCGGGAACGACACCCGCCAGTTCACACGCGACCATCTTTCCGCAGCGGCCGAATCCTGTAAGAACTTCATCCGCGATCAGCAAGACGCCGTACTCGCTGCACAACCGGCGCACGCGTTGCAGGAATTCGACCGGATGCACGATCATCCCTCCCGCGCCTTGCAGCAACGGTTCGACGATCACAGCCGCAATCTCGCCGTTTTTTTCTTCAAGCAGCCACTTTAACTTATCCGTGCAGTCGATGCGGCAGGTGGCCCGGTGTTTTCCGACAGGGCACCGGTAACAGTAGGCCGAATGTACGCGGTGAACGGGGAACAGCAAGCTCCTGAACGGATCGGTGANNATCCGACCGACATCGCTCCCACGGTGTCGCCATGGTACGCATGCTCGAGCGCCACCAGAGATTGCTTCTCTGGACGGCCGGCGTTTTTCCAGTATTGCACCGCAATTTTCAAAGCTACTTCGACCGCCGTCGAGCCGTCATCCGAAAAGAAAATGTGCTCGAGTTCTTTGGGCAGAACCTTCCGCAGAGCCGCACGCAAGTCCTCGACAGCATCGTGAGTGAATCCGGCCAGCAGAATATGATCAATTTTTGCAGCTTGCGCTGCGATCGCAGAAACGATGGCAGGATGGCCGTGTCCGTGAATATTCACCCACCAGGACGAAATCCCGTCAATCAAGCGGCGGCCATCCTCGGTATAAAGGTAAACGCCTTCCGCTTTCGTGATTCGGATAGGCAGCGGATCAAGCGCCTCCTGCGTGAACGGATGCCAGATGTGTAAATCCGGATTCATGCTAAAAAAACCTTGCAGTCAAAAGTTTTATGAAACACTGCGAGTAACGCAGTGCGATCGATCTTCTTCAACCACGGAATTTCGCCGATGACCTGGCATTCTCCGTAGTGCTGGATGGCGTTGTGATTTTCGCTATTCGGTTCTCCTACCATGATCACGCCGCGAACATTCAGCCGGGCAGCGCGCAACGCAGCAAGCGACAGAAGCGTGTGATTGATCGTGCCGAGCGATGTTCGCGCCACGAGCAGCACCGGGAATTTGAGGTGCCGCATCACGTCCGTCATAAGCTGCCTATCATTCATCGGAACCATCGCGCCGCCCGCGCCTTCGGCAATCAGATTCTCTGTCGCGGCAATCCGTGGCATGCGAATGCTCTGCAAATTGATTCGGACACCCGCGCGGCGCGCGGCGAGATGCGGCGAAACGGGCGCAGCAAAGCGGTAAGCCTCTGGTCTCGTTTGCGCGCGCGGGAGATGCGCCAACTGCATTACGGTGTTTCGGTCGGTGCCTTCGCGAGTGCCCGTCTGAATCGGCTTCCAGTAGATCGCGTCGATGGCCGCGCAAAGAAGCGCGGAGACCACCGTCTTTCCTACGCCCGTGTCGGTTCCAGTGACGAAAAAACGCTCAGGCATGCACGGTGCTGGCAGATGGGATTCGAGGTACGGATGCGCACGCTTCATCAATGGCTGCGACCAAGCCGCAAATTTCTTGGTGCGTAATGCGGCTCGTCAACGAAAGCCGGATGCGCGCCGTGCCGACGGGAACCGTCGGAGGACGTATTGCTTTCACGGCAAATCCATTGCGTTGCAGCTCGCTCGCGACTTTCAAGGCCAATTCATTTGTTCCGAGCATCACGGGTACGATGTGAGTGGTGCTCGCGCCACAGTTGAACCCCCGAGCAGCAAGCATCTCGCGCAGCGAAGCGGAAATTTCCTGCAGATGCGCGCGCTGAGAATTCGATTCGCGAGCGAGAGCCGTCGCTGCTCGAATCTGTCCCGCCAGATAAGGCGGCATCGCCGTGCTGAAAATGAAAGTTCTGGCCCGGTTCACGAGGTAGGTTTTCAGCGTGCTGCCGCCGCAGACGAAAGCGCCGGAGCTTGCCAGCGCCTTTCCGCACGTGTGCACCACGGCAAGAAGCTCGCGTTGGAAATTATGTTCGGCGGCGATCCCGCGGCCGTGCGGCCCGCAAACGCCAGTCGCGTGAGCTTCGTCAACGACGAGCGCGGCCCCAAATTCCTTTGCCAGCCGGAGCAGTCCGTCAATGGGCGCAACATCGCCTTCGGCGCTGAACACACTCTCGGTAACAATCATCTTCGATCCATTCGTGCCTGCGTGTTCGCGGAGCGCGCGTTCCAAGAATTGCAAATCGCAATGCGGACATACAACTTTGGTCGCACCAGAGAGCCGCATGCCGTCAACCAAGCTCGCGTGGTTTAGCGAATCCGAGAAAACAATGTCACCACGTTTTAGCAAGCAACCGAGCAAACCAACATTCGCAGCGTAGCCGGAACCGAAATAGAGCGCCGCTTCCGTGCCGGCAAATTCCGCGAAAGCGGATTCTGCTTGCTCCCATTCCGCGGAATTGCCGGACAGCAGACGCGAGCCGGTTGACCCAACGGCGCTCACGCGCGATACAGCTTCTATTACGGCCTGCTTGAGGCGCGGATCCGCAGCAAGTCCAAGATAATCGTTCGAGCAGAGGTTAACGCCGGCGGGAATCGTGAGAGAGCGAAACTGGGATTGCTCGTGCAGCGAATCGAGCTCACGCGCCATGCGCTCTTCCATCGAGCGTGGATTCACCTTAGGCACTCTGCATGGCCTTCATGCCGAGATTCTCGATCAGCCGGTGGTCCGCGTCCGCGCCCGGATTCGGAGTCGTCAGGAGTCTGTCGCCGGTGAAAATGGAATTCGCGCCCGCTAGGAAACAGAGCGCCATCGCTTCTTGAGACATTTGACGGCGCCCGGCCGCCAGACGCACTCGCGATGCCGGCATCAGAATCCGCGCCGTCGCAATCGCGCGCACCATTACCAAGGGATCGAGTTCTTCCGCGTCCGCGAGGGGTGTTCCTTCGCCCGGCACGAGCATGTTGATCGGCACGCTTTCCGGGTGCGGATCGAGATGCGATAGCTGCTGCAGCAGTCCGATGCGATCTTCCTCGGATTCGCCCATGCCCAGGATACCGCCGCAGCAAACCGTGATTCCCGCCTTGCGCACGTGAGCAATCGTTTGCAGCCGATCTTCGTACACGCGCGTGGTGATGACCTCGCCGTAGAATTCCGGTGAAGTATCCAAATTATGGTTGTAGGCAGTGAGGCCCGCTTCCTTGAGCCGCAGCGCTTGCGATTCCGTGAGCATGCCCAGCGTGCAGCATACCTCCATGTCGAGCGCCGCGACGCCTCGCACCATTTCGAGCACGCGATCGAAATCTTTTCCGTCGGTGACGTGCCGCCACGCGGCCCCCATGCAAAATCGCGTAGCTCCCTCGACAATGGCTCTCTTCGCCGCCACGAACACATCGCCGGGGCTCATCAGTTCTTCGCGCGAGACTCCGGTTTTGTAGTGGGCGCTCTGCGAGCAGTAGGCGCAATCTTCGGGACATCCTCCCGTCTTAATCGAAAGCAGCTTGCAGAGTTGCACTTCGTCAGTGCGGTTAAATTCGCGGTGAACAAGCTGCGCTTGAAAGACCAATTCGGGCAAAGGAAGCGCGTGGATTTCACGGATTTCTTTCCGCGTCCAGTCATGACGTAGTGCCATCGGCGTCGGCATCTGCAAAGGGCTCCCTTTTCAGTTTCCAAAGATAGCAAAATCGGAACCGAACAAGGCAGAAAACTGCCTCAGGCCGCCGCGATCTGTGTTGCGGCGGTGACCTGCTGTATTCAGTTGTCAAAGAGCGGTACAGGCTTTCGTCAAGAAAGCAAAATATCGAAAATGTTGCGATTAGAAAATTGGATATGGGGCGGATTTCAGACCGAGCGAGGAAGCATTGGTGCCATTGGCCAGAGGTTTTACTGAAGGCATCGGCATCTTCGTTTCTCCCGTGGTTCTTTCTTCGTCGCCGCTTACAAGGATTCTCGAGTACGATCTGCGAGGCTGGGGAAAAAGGCCCCAGGTCTTCCCGGCAAAATGCGCCGTGAACACCTGAGCGACATTAACCCCGGCCAGGACGCCCCTCCCGCGCCCGCCCTGTGCCCGCTCGCTTGTGATGCAAAATGCCGCGAACACACTTTCGAGCCTAGGCTTTTGGGTGCGGTGCGCAGCCTGTACGAAAGGACGGATTTGGATCGAGGTACAAAAAACGGAGAAATGGGCGGAAAGTCGGCAAGCGGCGGCCCGATGGAAACAACACCTTCCATCGGGCGAGATGCCGCGATTAACGAGCGCTTGCGCTGACGGGCTTTTGTGATTTCCGAAGACTCGCGACTTCTGCCAGGCCTTCGAGCAAATCCTCGACCAGGTCCTCCGCGTTTTCGCAACCCGGTGAGAGCCGAAGAAGCGTGTCGGAAAGGCCGAGTTGCGCGCGCGTTTCCGCGGGGATCGAAGCGTGCGTCATCGTCGCCGGATGACAGATCAGCGCTTTCACTCCGCCGAGACTCTCGCCCAGCGTGAAGTAACGCCGCGACGAGGCGAACGCCACAACTTCGTCGATCGTCCCGTTCAGCTCGAACGACACCATTCCTCCGAAACCACTCATTTGACGCCGCGCTATTTCGTGTCCCGGATGATCCGGAAGTCCCGGGAAATAGACGCGGCGAACGAGCTCATGTCCGTTCAAGACATTCGCGATGGCAGCTGCGTTTTCTTGGTGGCGCAGCATTCTCAGCTCGAGCGTTTTCAATCCACGCATCGTGAGCCAGCAATCGAACGGCGAAGGAACCGCCCCGGTGGCATTCTGCAGAAACTTAATCGGTTCGAAGACCGCTGGATCTTTGGCGAGAGCCGCACCTTGGACCGTGTCGGAATGTCCCGCAAGATATTTCGTGACGCTGTGAACAATGATATCCGCCCCCAGCTCGAACGGTTGCTGGAAAAAAGGAGTCGCGAACGTATTGTCCACCACCACGAGCGCGCCGCGCGCGTGAGCCAGCTTGCTGATCGCCGCGATATCGTTGATCAGGAGCCGGGGGTTCGTCGGCGTCTCGATCCACGCGAAGCGGGTCCGCGATGTGAGCGCGGTCTCGACTGCTTTCAGATCCGCCGTTTCAATCTGCTTCACCACAACGCCGATCGGTTGGAACACCTTGTTGAGAATCCGATACGTACCGCCATAAACGTCGAGCGGGATGATGACTTCGTCGCCCGGCCGCAGATAGGCTTGCAGCACGGCGTTCTCCGCTGCGATACCCGAAGCAAACGCCGCTGCGTACTCGACGCCTTCGAGCTCGGCCAGCACGCTTTCAAGCCGCTGGCGGGTCGGATTATTCGTGCGCGAATAGGAGAAGCCTTTGTCCTGGCCCGGCGATTCCTGTTCGTATGTCGATGTCTGGAAAATCGGAGCCACGATCGCGCCGGTTTCCGGTTCCGACGGTTGGCTCGCGTGGATAGCCTTTGTTGAGAATTTCATTATGTCACTCCCTTGGCATGCAAAGCCGACGCAACCCTTATGGATGAAGCAAAGGCTACGTGGGCGCTGGATGCGCCTTTTGATTAGATAAGCGCGAAATCCGCGGTGCGGATCTTAAGCTCTCTTTGTATTTCAGCTTGGGAGTTGAATCTTCAAACAACCGCGGTCGCGGTCAGTTGAGGATCTTATCTCTCCCCACTGGGCAGGAATTAGCACCTTGGCAATTGCACCAGGTTGCTGTGGCTTCCGAGGGCCTGTCCCCTCAGCCACTCTGGATAAGCGCTGCGGTTAAGCAGCGACGAAATCGTAACAAAACCCAACTATTTCAGTCAATAGCGAGCGCGGTGAGATTCACAGCGAAGCCATCCAATTTGTCTTCGAAACATCGCTGTGACGGCACCCGCAGCATCTCGCAGCGGCACCCGCTCAGCGTTCCCTGAAGTGTCTGGCTGGGCGTGGCCAAGAGGATGGTTATTCCCACGCGTCGGCCCCTGCCAATTCAGTGGACACCCCCAAGACACCCCGCTCTAATCAAAGGGTGGGGAATCGGCAAGGAGATGTCTGGGGGAGACAGGCGATGCGACACTTTGCTTTTCTTTGCGGAGCCATCCTCATGTTCGCGTGCAGCGTTGGCGCGCAGCTAAATTCGGCAGGTCCACTTTTGCTCGGTTCCGCCTCTCCCGCGGCGATCTCCGCCGAAGCCATGCCAAGGGTGAATGCTCCGGCCTTGAACGCCCCATCTGACACACCGCAGGGTGTCTATGGAGTATTCCAGGACTTCAACTTTCAGGCCTACGCAGGCTACACGTATTTCCGCTTTTACGAGGTCCCCAATCTTACCGACAACATGAATGGCCTGAATTTTTCCGTTGTTTATTATCCTCACGGAGGGTGGGTTGGTCCGGATGGGGAGTTGATCGCTGCGTTCGGCTCTCAGAGTGGAGTGACTTCGAAGTTTGCGTCGGGAATGGGAGNNACTTGGCTCCTCGAGGGCTCGAAGTCTGGGCGCACGGCCTCGTGGGAGGAGCGCATTTCCTGCCTCAGACTGCCTACGGCGGACTGAATGCCTTCAGCTTTGAGGCGGGCGGTGGGGTCGACCTGATGCCGCATCACCGACGATTGGGATACCGGCTCCAGGCGGATATGGTCGGAACACGCTTTTTCGGAACCTATCAGTACAGCCCGAAAATCTCTGCCGGCGTGGTGTTCAAGTTCTAGCTAGCTAGCCGTTACGTTGCCACCATTTTCACCACGTCCAGATTCTCGTCGCCATCCTGAATGACGTTTTTAAGCGCCTCGACGCAGGAAGCGTTCCGCACGCACTGGATGCGGGAATGGCNNGTCGCCAACCGTGAAAACCCGCGAGGACAGCGGCAGTTACCTGCCGAACAGGGCCGAGGTCAGGTCCGACATGCGAAGTTGAAGGCCCGCTGAGACTCCTGTGGTTTCGTGGGAGTCATGCCCCTAAAGTGCGGTCCAAGTTATGCCGAAATGGTAGGAGCAGACTTGTGCCGCGTGGGGAGCACCGTCACTTTTACTGGTGCAATAACTGCTCTTAGGATGGGAGGGCGGCGATGGGATTAGAGCTTGTAACCAATCTTCCGCAGGAAGTCGCGGCGGGTCTTTGCGTCTTCCGGGCCTTCGACACCTTTGGGCGAGCTGCCGTCGACGACACCGAGTACCCCGCGTCCCTGGTCCGTCTGAGCGATCNNCAGTCGCGAACGCGACTCAGCAAATTGATCGGATAGGCGTGCCGAATCAGGAGAACGAAAACATGGCCTGCCGCGATCACCTGAGCATTCGACACCGCCGCGCGGCGCAACTCATCGTCATTCGCTTCGACGCGCACGAGACACGGGCCGGAAGCCTCATTGAACGCGACCGCAAATTTTGCTCCGGAAACTGTGTTGACGACGACTTCGTACAAATCCTCGGCTGTCTTGATGAAGTGGGACTGCCCGAGAATCAGATTCGCGCCCTCGGGAATTTCCATTCGCACAGTCAGCAGTTCCACTTTTTCATTCCTGGCCCGGCAGAAATTTTCCACATTTGGAAGGGGGCGAAATGTTTCCGAATGCGACTGGTCCGAAGTCCATTATCGGCAGCGTGCCGGCGTTCGGCAAGGGCCAGAGTTATTGGCAAGCAGCGTGCTTGAAAGTCTTTGAAGCCCGAAGGGGCGAGCAACGCATCAAAGTTAGCGTCGACATCGAAGTTATCGGAGCGATCGGGACGAGCGAGTGAAATGCTGATCCGGACACTGCAACAGGCTAAGCGATATCTGAAGATTGTCTTCGGATTTACGCTGCTTGTTATTGGCGTTGTAATGGTCTTCACGCCGGGTCCCGGGTGGCTGACTATTCTGGGCGCGCTGGGCGTTTTGGCGGCGGAGTTTGTCTGGGCGCGCAGGCTCCTCGATCGGTTGAAGCGCCAAGGTACCCGCATCCGCGACACGGTTTTCCCCCCGGCCAATCGCGCCGCTTAGTTTCATCAGTTGATTCCATTAGCTGGCTTAATTTTCTAACTTCCGAAGCGACCCTCAAGTGTGGTTTCATCCCTCGTGGTCGACGAGGAGGCATTTGTGGCGCGCAATCCTATTAAAACATGGACTGGGAAGTGGGCATTGGTTACGGGCGCCAGCGCCGGCATCGGCCTTGAGCTAGCCGAACAACTGGCTGAAGGAGNNCATCTCGCCGCCAAGCACGCGGTCAAAGTCGAGATCTTCGCGACGGACCTGATTCGGCCAGAGGCTCCCCGCGAGATTTTTGCATTCACTGCCGAGAAGGGCATCGAAGTCGAGCTTTTGGTGAACAACGCCGGATTTGGTGCGTTCGGCTTGATCCACGACATTCCGGAATCGCGCCTGCTCGAAATGATCCAAGTAAATTGCTCGGCCGTGGTCGAACTGACGAGGCTGTACGTGCCGGCAATGGTCGCCCGGCGCCACGGCGACGTTTTGATCGTTGCGTCGGTCGCCGGGTTCCAGGCTTTAGCATTTAATGCGGTTTATGCAGCGACGAAGGCATTCGACCTGCTTTTCGCGGAGGGCATCGCCGAGGAGCTTCGCGAATTCGGCATTGGAGTCTGCGCGCTTTGCCCCGGCTCGACGACCACCGAGTTCCAGAAAGTGGCGCAGCAGCCCGACCGCATCTTCCGCGCCGCCGAAACCGCCGACAAGGTCGCCCGTGCAGGTCTTGAAGGNNATCTCGGGCTTCAAGAACAAGCTGATGGTGGCTAGCGAGAGGGTTGCGCCTCGCCGTTTCATCGTTCGTATGGCGGCTAAGATGATGCGTCCCTAAGAGGGCTAAATCCGTGCGATGCGTGTAGCGACAGAACGCCCTTACTTCGTTTTCTGCTCGTCAGCAGTCTCTTCCTGCTGGTCTTCATTCTTTTGCCAAGTGGAACTGGGGTTGTATTCCTTTATGGCTCTCGCCAGAATAGCGGTCCTCGGGCCGAGATCTTTCTGATAGACCTGTCCATCCTCGTTAACGATAAATGTCATCACGCCGGACGACCTGTATTCCGCAGGATAGGCCACGAAAGCGAAACCCCCGGTCATCTTGCCGTTTACGACGTAACTTTTCGCGCCGCCTGGGCCAGTTACCGCCTGACGCGTTAGGATGTGGTAATAATAGCCGCGGTAAGGAGTCGAGGCATCGTCTTGGCCCTTGGAATAGCCCTCAGCAACGGCCGACGCCACCAGCGGCCCGATGGGGCTCTGGGGTTCGCCGTCAGCAGCCTTCCAATACAGGCCATTGTGCTGCCCTTCATCGCTGAAGAATTTCTGGGCGTACGCGTTGTGCTGTGCTGAGTAGTATTCCTTTTCCGCCGCCACG
>PKUY01000283.1 GCA_003131705.1 Acidobacteriota bacterium
TTGAAATGTGCTGGTCCTACAATAGACAGTACGGCACGCGATTCTTGGCGGCGATGCCAA
The DNA here is from genome assembly GCA_003131705.1 of Acidobacteriota bacterium. Lineage (GTDB taxonomy): Bacteria > Acidobacteriota > Terriglobia > Acidiferrales > UBA7541 > Palsa-295. The sequence goes on from PKUY01000283.1 coordinate 61, forward strand.
CGAACTTATATGGACCGGGCGATCACTATGATCTTAACGATTCCCACGTAATCCCTGGCCTGCTTCGCAAAATGCATGAAGCCAAAGTCGCGGGAGCCCACGAGGTAGTCATATGGGGAACTGGAACGCCTAAAAGGGAATTTTTGTATAGCGACGCCGCCGCGGACGCTTGCATATTTTTGTTGAACTTGCCCGATTCTCAATTGAGGCAACTTACGGAGGATCAGGACGTAAGCCCAATGGTGAACATTGGTTGCGGACAGGATATAACCATTGCCAAACTGGCTGAATTGATCGCAGAGGTTGTGGGATTCAAAGGCCGCTTGGTTTTCGATAATTCGAAGCCCGATGGGACACCGCGCAAGCTATTGGATATTGGCCGATTGAGCCGGCTCGGATGGCTTCCTCCACCGCCAGTTTCCCTGCAAGGAGGTTTGCAAAAAGCTTATAGTGATTTTTGCGAACGCTTCTGACGTCGCTGCGGCCACAGGGGGCGGCCTACCCGGGACCTTCGCTAAAGTCACCGATAAGCATTTCTTCTGGAATGGCATGGGCAAGCTGGAGACCATCGTTGGGAGTTGGCGTAAGCGGCTGGCGAAGCTTTTCGAACTCGCAGAGATAACAAAGGGCCATGCGCACCGATTCCGTGACACTTTTGCTGTGGAACTTCCTTCCCCTCAGTGGCGTGCCGATTGAGCGAGTATCTGTGCTCCTCGGGCACCAAAGTACTCGTATCACGGAAAAGCATTACTCGCCATGGGTACGCTCACGCCAGGAGCAGCTTGAGGAGGACTTGCGACGCTCGTGGGAGCACGATCCGGTCTCACTCATGGAGACGAAGGGTACACCAGAGGTACACGAAAAAAACGAGAGGATTAACTAATGTATTTTCACCAGGATATATTGGAGGCGCGGGTGGGAATCGAACCCACGAATGAAGGTTTTGCAGACCTCTCCCTTCCCACTTGGGTACCGCGCCATCACAATACAGTATAGCGAAACTGCGGCGCTCTTTCAGCGCGCATCCACACGTATTTGATACAAATTCCCCGGCGCGAGAGCTACCACGACGATGAAAACGCCGAACAGCTTTTTCGCGAGCGCCGTTCGCGCTAAAGTGTCTGTAGAGATGTTCCGGCAGTAGATCGGGAATTCGAGAGGCATAGCGCGAATGATTCTAGTTGCTTGGGTTGCGGCCAGTGTCCTGGCATTAGCAATAATCGCAGGTCTCGTATGGTCCGCGGGCCGGCGCTCGTCCGAGCAGTTGTCCGCGGTTCGTCAGGAGATGCAAAACTCCCTCTCGAATCAGAGCCAGAACATGTCCGCGCAGATGAACCAGCTGGTGCAGACGATGACGCAGCAGCTCGGGCAGGTGCGGCAAGAGGTGCAGACCGGAGTCGCTTCCACCGGCCAACTCGCGACAGACGCCCAGAGGGAAGTAGCGAGGCGGTTGGAATCGTCCACGGAAGCGCTTGTACACATGAGCCAGAAAATCGGCGAGATGCACCAAACCAGCCAGGACCTCTCGAAGACCACTGCAACGCTGCAATCCATTCTTAGCGGCGTAAAAACGCGCGGCGCGCTGGGTGAGACGATGCTTGACGGCTTGCTTGCGGACGCGTTGCCGCAGAGCGCGTACGCGATGCAGTATCGCTTCGCCTCCACGGGCGCCGTTGTGGACGCCATCGTGCGAAGCGGCGAACGCGTGCTCTGCATCGATTCCAAGTTTCCTCTCGAAGCTTACCGACGGCTCATCGAAGGCGGCGACGACGCCCGCCGGGATTTTTCCCTGGCGGTCCGAAAGCATGCAGACTCGATCGCGGGGAAATATATTCTTCCCGACGAGCATACCTTCGACTACGCGCTGATGTATGTACCGTCCGAGGGCGTCTATTACGAGCTCATCATGGCGGAGGATTCAAAATACGGAAGGATCGAGGAATATTGCAGGGCGAAGCGCGTGTTCCCTGTTTCGCCAAATGCCTTCTGCGCGTTTCTCAGCGCCATCGCCATGAGCTTGCAAGGCCAGAAGATCGAGGAAAATGCGAGGCACTTACTCGCCAGCCTCGCAGGAGTGAAAAAGCAGATAGAAGCCTTCGCCGATGTCTACGAAAAGCTCGGCACGCACCTTCGCCACGCACAGCAAAGCTACGAGGACGCCGACAGCAAGCTGAATCGAGCGCAGAACTCACTCGAACAGATGTCCCAGGGAGCCCTTCCCGAAGGCGTGCCGAAAGCTCTCGCTTTGCCCAGCGAGTAATCCTCGCGAAGAATTACCAAACCCTCTTACAGATTGCTGGTCTCGCAATTCGAGCGCGGGGAGACGGACCATTCCCTCGGCGCCAGCTTGGTGTTCCAGCTAGAGGGCTGCACGAGCTGCGTCGAGGAGCGTACGAAAATCGCCTGCCATTGTCTGCGTAGCAATCTGTTGCAGCTCGATACGCACGATCTCCGCGTCGCGAGGATGATGCGCCAGCCGGTCCGCGAGCGATTTAATCTCTCGCTGCAAATCCTTAGGAGCGAAAGACACAGCTGCCCGCAAATACCGCTCAGCTTCAGGAATTTCGGGCGCCGGTATCAAGTATGCGCGGAATGAGAAATCGCCGGAGGTCACGGCCTGCACTTTTACTCCAACAAAATTCTCCTCGCCTCCACCAGTGACTACTTCCTGCCCGTCACCTCGTTGAAAGCGAAGCACTCCCGGTGTTGTGTTTTGTACGACGATCCCAAGTTTCTGGCTCGAACCGTGCACGCGAACAATGAGCTGTCCCTTTCGACCGGGCTGGAGCGCGGGAGTTGGAGGCTCGAATTCGAGTGCCACGAGCGTTGTAGTCGCGCTCCACTGCACACCCGGTGCTTCGACTGTCAGCGAAGCCGGCCCAGGCTTCGTTCCCGGCCCGGGCAGGGCAACGAGGCATTCCGGTGAAGCAGCCAGCACCAGCGCGTGCTGGCCATTCATTCTCACCGAGTTCGCGTCGGCATCGCCACGAAGCCCTCCACCGCAGATCCAAAAATGGTCGCGCACAGAGACAACGGGTGGAAGGGTGATCCCCTGCGGCTCGCTCGCACCGACAGCAGGGTCAATGAGCGCCGCAACGGACGCACCAGAGGCTTTCGCCAAAAGATAATCGCCGGTTGCAGGCACGGTGAAAAAAGCTCGTCCGGTACGGTCCGTTTTGACGGTCTGCCCCTTGCCAAGATCAACTGTCACGTTGGAGGCAAGCTTTCCATCCACTCCCAGAACGGCAAGCGTCGCCGGATGGCCCGCCATAAGTTTCGGGGGAAGCACAATCGTGACGGCCCAGGTTGTGAGCGGCGTGGATTGAATTTGAGCGTGAAGCGACGGCACGAGCGCAAAAAAGGTTCTGCAAAACACGCATACCAACACGCATGCTCCGATCATGACGCTACCAACACGCTCCCGATCCATTTCCAAGCGGTAGTCAGGTGCTCTTCTCATGGCTTATTAATTGTCGAGGCGGACAACAAACGTCGTCATCTGTCCATCGGACTTCAACTGTTCCGCGAGTTTGCTCGCCGCATCTTGCGTAGGCACTTTGCCAACGCGCAAGCGATAAAACGGCCCGGTCGGCGAATCGTAATTCGCGATGCTAATTGGAGAGTAGCGCGGCGCTAGCTGGGCTCCGAGCCGTTCGGCATTATCACGACTTCGAAACGCGCCTACCTGAACGCCGAAGAAACCAACTTGCGGGCTGGGCCCCCCAAGGATTTCGAGTCGAACTTGCGCCGTGCCTGGTCCCACCATCTCGATCGACTGCGCGGCTGCAAGCGAGAGGTCGATCACGCGGTTTGCGACGAAGGGCCCGCGGTCAGTGATACGTACGTCGATCTGTTTCCCATTTTGCAGATTGGTCACGCGAACGATTGCGCCGAAAGGCAGCGTACGGTGTGCGGCCGTCAACTGATGCATGTCGTAGATTTCGCCGTCCGACGCGCGGCGGCCGTTGAACGGAATTCCGTACCACGAGGCCACGCCTTCTTCAACATACGATCCCGGGATTGCAGGCTGCCGCTCAATTGTCGGAGGCGCGCCGGAGCGGGGCGAAGGAACCTCGGAACCAGTAGCGGGCCGCGGTTGCTCGATGGGGACTGGCGCAGGGGGCCGCGTTGTGTTCGCGCGGTGCGCGCAGCCAGCGGCAAGTGTTAACGAGAAAATCAGCGTAATCACCAGCCGCCGAGGGAATACGGTTAAATCGTTTTCAAAAGGTCGTGTTAGTTCTCTCCAAAAACCCGGCTGGCAGACGGCAGGCTTCACGCGGTGTCCTGATTCACTTGTTTAGTCTCAAGTTGGGTATTATAAGAACGCGCGTACATTCTCGCAAGGAACCCCATTGCCCCTGTCGCCACGCCAGCGTCGCAGCCTCGATCAGATCCGTGAAAAGATGAGCGGGATTTTCGGCGGCCCCCGCGAACAACCGCGCCCGTCGCTTTGTCCCGCCTGCCGGACGCTTGTCGGCGCGGGCGCGAAGCGATGTCATCAGTGCGGCGCGAACCTGACATTCTCGATGGCCGCAGCCAGCCGTTCGATAGGGCGGCTGATGCCGACGACATCCCCGGCAACTTACGGAATCCTTGCCTTGAGTTGCGGGATGTACTTCTTGAGCTTGCTCTGGACCGTTCATCTTAACGGTCTCCAGTCATCGGGGGGCGGCCTCTCTGGGCTGCTCAATTTCGGCGGGATCAGCGGCGGTGTTCTGGCGCGCCTGGGCGCGTCCTTTCCGCTAGGTTCTGTCGACCAGCCCGGTGACTTAGCGCAACCCTGGCGATTCGTTACAGCCGTTTTCCTCCATGCCAGCATTTTGCATATTTTCTTCAACATGTGGGTGCTGATGGACATCGGCCCACAAATCGAAGAACTCTACGGTTCAGCTCGGTATCTATTCATTTACGTGGTTGCTGGCATCGGTGGCTACTTGGTGAGCAGCGCGTTTCACCACTTTAGTGTCGGCGGATCGGGTGCATTGCTCGGGCTGATTGGTTTGCTGCTGGCAATGTCGATGGGACGGCGAGGCGCCGGCATGCAAATGCTTCGAAGTCAGCTCATTCGCTGGCTCGTATACATGGTCATTTGGGGATTCTTGTTTCCGGGAATCGATAATATGGCGCACCTCGGCGGCTTCGCTACCGGTTTTGTTCTCGGGAAAATCATGACGGACCGGTTGCCGGCGACGCCGGAGCAGCGAAAGCGCGCGTACGTGCTCGGCTGGGCAGCCGCATTGGTCGTCGCGGCTAGTTTTGTCATGATACTTCTTGGAAACTTGCGCTCGAGTTGAAGAAGACAAATCCCATGCCGCCTTATGGCCCAGCGTGCAGTTGTCGCGAAACCATAATGCTGTAGTGCAGCCCTGAAATAACCACCAGCGCTGCCACGAAGTAACCGCATATCTCCCGCAGGATCGACAGGCTTTGCTGATTCCACACGGCGAGCACAAGCACCAGCACAATGAGCGCAATTTCAAAAAATGTAGTCGCTTTTCCCCAGATACTTGGAGGAAATGGCCGATAGCCGATTGTGAGAAGAATTACCGCACATGCGATCAGCAGGAGGATGTCGCGGCCGAGAACCATAATTGCGAGCCACCAGGCGATCCTGCCCTTCAGGGCCAGAGCCAAGTATGACGAAGAAAGCAGGAGTTTGTCTGCGATCGGATCGAGATAGGCGCCGAGCGGGGTCTTCTGATTCATCCCGCGCGCCACTAAACCGTCAAGCCCATCGGTCAGACCCGCCAGCACGAGAATTGCAAGAGCCACCACATAGTGTTCGTACTTGATCGCAATGACAAAAAAAGGAAGAAATGCCAGGCGTAGAAATGTGAGTTGGTTCGGAACGGTTAGAATCCGGCTGGTCATGGCTCCATCTGGGCTTGGCGGCCCGCTGTTCCGACTTTACAGAACATCCCGAAAGAGATGCTCGCTCAGGCGAACTGCGCCAAATAGTCCGCCAGCGAACGGCCCACTTTCCTCTCAAACATCTCGGCAAGTGAAGGGATCGAACCGCGGGCCTCGTCGAGCGCAATGCGCTCGATCCGCAACATGGGGAAAAAAAGCGTCGGCAGGCCGATGCGGTCCCCTTCTGGGTGCAAAACCTGGGTGACGAAATCGTCAAACGATCCCAGATCAATACCGCGCACAGTGACTCCAGCGCTAGATACATCGACCAACTCGCCCCAAATTCTTTCTTTCGGGCTGTGAAGGCTCAACACGATAATCGAGTGCGGCTCCATCACGTCTCCTCGGATATCTCCAAAACAGATTAGATCGAAATCGTCTTCAAATCTGGAGCCACCTTCAGTTTGGCCTCGGTCAACTTCTGGACAGCTTCTGGCGTCATGCCGGGCGCGACTTCGCGGAGGACCAGTCCCTGCGGCGTAACTTCGATTACAGCGAGTTCCGTCACGATCAGGTCCACAACTTCCACGCCCGTGAGCGGCAGCGTGCATTTCGTCATGATCTTTGGAGCGCCGTCCTTCGTGGCATGCTCCATGGCGATAATTACGCGCTTCGTACCCGCCACCAGATCCATGGCACCGCCCATTCCCTTGAGCATTTTCCCCGGGACCGCCCAGTTGGCCAGCGTTCCTTTCTCGTCCACCTGCAGCGCGCCGAGCACGCTCACGTCAATGTGCCCGCCGCGGATCATAGCGAACGATTCGGCGCTCGAAAAGTATGAGCAGCCGGGGATTTCCGTGACTGGCTCTTTGCCCGCATTAATGAGATCGGGGTCTTCTTCGCCTTCATAAGGGTAGGGCCCGATGCCGAGCATGCCGTTTTCCGACTGCATTATGACTTCAATCCCAGCCGGCAGATAATTCGGGATCAGCGTCGGGATGCCGACGCCTAGATTCACGTAGTATCCGTCGCGAAGCTCCTGCGCCACGCGCCGCGCGATCAGCTCCCGCTTGTCGATTTCGGGGGACATCATTTCTCCTAGCGCTTCCTCTTGGGTCCAGGCTCCAATGGTTTCAAGTAATTCGTGCCCTGGAAAATTGCGTCCACGAAGATTCCCGGCGTGTGAATGCCATCCGGGTCCAATTGTCCAAGCTCAACCATTTCTTCGACCTCGGCGATCACGTAGTCCGCGGCGGTAGCCATCACCGCGTTAAAATTGCGAGCCGTCTTCCGGTAAACGAGATTTCCCCAACGATCGCCCTTCCACGCCTTGATGAATGCAAAATCGCCGCGCAGCGACGGCACCAGAATGTGCGGCCTTCCATTGAACTCGCGGACTTCCCTGCCTTCGGCGACCATCGTGCCGTAACCGGTGGGCGTGAAAAACGCAGGAATGCCTGCACCGGCGGCGCGTATCCGTTCGGCGAGCGTGCCTTGAGGGTTCAACTCCATCTCAATTTCTTTGCTCAACGCGAGCTTTTCGAAGAACTTATTGCTTCCCACGTAACTCGCGATCATTTTCTTTACTTGGCGGTTCTCGATCAACACTCCTATGCCAAAACCATCCGTGCCGGGATTGTTCGAGGCAACCGTCAGATCTTTCGTCCCTTGGCGGAGCAATGCGTTGATCAGATTTTCGGGAACTCCGCAGGTGCCGAATGCACCCATGAGGATCGTCGCGCCGTCCTGAACGCGGCCAATCACTGCCTCAGCATTCGCTACGAGCTTGTTCATCCTGTCTCCTCAAATCATGATTGCGGCTGAAGGAATGCTGCAGTCTACTACAATTGCGGCGGCGTTTTGCAGCAGCGCGGCCCGTGTTCCGTTCTATTTCGCTTCCGCGCTTCGCCGGCTGATTCCCTCACGCGCGCCTCTTTTGAGAATACGCACACGGTCGGCCACTGCGCGTGCCGCTTCCTCCGGGGTGGGAGCTTTCTCGATCTCAGACACCAGCGCCGAGCCAACCACGGCCGCATCGGCAATTCCTCCCAGCACCGCAACGTGAGCGGGAAGCGAAATCCCAAAGCCGATCGCGAGTGGCAGTTTTGTGAACCGCCGAACGCGCCGCGCCAATGCGGGCAGTTCCTGGGGAAGCGATTCTCGTGCGCCAGTCACTCCCGTGCGTGAAATCAAATACAGAAATCCACTCGAGGCTTCGGCAATCAGCGCTAGGCGCGCATCAGTCGAAGTTGGCGCCGCGAGGAAAATCGTATCGAGTCCCTGGGCGCGCATTGCCGCGCGATATTCGCCGCCTTCTTCCGGCGTCACATCCGTCACGAGCACGCCATCGGCGCCCGCTGCGGCGGCCGCGGCGGCAAATTTCCCAAGCCCCATTTGTAGGATGGGATTGAAATAGCTGAACAGAACGAGCGGCACTTCTGTGCTCTTGCGAAGCCGCCGAAGCAAATCGATCACTCCGGCGAGCGTCGTTCCACCGCGCAGCGCGCGCTCACTTGCGCGTTGAATTGTCGGCCCGTCGGCGACCGGGTCGCTGAACGGTACGCCGAGCTCGATGACATCCGCGCCCGCTTCTGCCGCAGCGATAACGATTTTCTCAGTGGCATCGAGTGAAGGATCGCCGGCCGTGATGTATGCGACGAGGCCTAGTTCGCTAGATTCGGCCAGCTCGCGAAAACGGCGCGCGATTCTTCCGGCTGGCTGCCCGGGTGTCTGAGTGCGAGCGGCTGGATTGGGCGTGACAGCGTCAGACATAGCGAGAGAGCGTTTCCATATCTTTGTCGCCGCGGCCGGAAACATTCAGAATCACGATTTCATCCTTCTTCATTTTCGGCGCGCGCCGGATCAGCTCCGCAACGGCATGTGCTGATTCCAGAGCAGGAATAATTCCCTCGAGGCGCGCGAGCGAGCGAGCAGCCACAATGGCTTCGTCATCGCCAACGGCTGTGTATTCAGCACGGCCCTGATCCGCGAGCCACGCGTGCTCCGGTCCGACCGCCGCATAGTCCAAGCCGGCGGAAATAGAATGCGTGGCGGCAATCTGGCCGTCCTCAGATTGCAACACGTACGTGTAAGTGCCCTGCAAAACGCCGGGACGCGAGCCCACAAATCCCCCGGCAGCGCCGAGCCTCGCGGCGTGCTCGCCGAGAGATTTTCCGCGGCCTCCAGCCTCGACACCCACCATCTTCACGCTCGCATCGCCCAGGAACGCGTGGAAGAGTCCAATGGAATTGGATCCCCCGCCCACGCAGGCGAACAGATGATCCGGAAGGCGTCTTTCCACGCGAAGAATTTGCGCGCGCGCTTCCTCGCCAATAATCTTCTGAAAATCGCGCACCATCTGCGGATACGGATGCGCTCCGAGCACGGAGCCAAGCAGATAATGCGAAGTACCCACATTCGTAACCCAATCGCGCATAGCTTCGTTGATCGCATCTTTGAGCGTACGGCTGCCGGCTTGGACGCCGATGACTTCCGCGCCGAGAAGCCTCATGCGATTCACGTTCAATCGCTGCCGCTCCATATCCTCGGTGCCCATGTACACCGTGCAGGAAAGCCCAAGGCGTGCCGCAACGGTGGCCGTGGCTACGCCGTGCTGCCCTGCACCTGTTTCCGCGATCACGCGCTTCTTCCCCATGCGCACGGCCAGCAAGCCTTGGCCGAGGCAATTGTTAATTTTGTGCGCGCCGGTGTGCAGCAGATCTTCGCGCTTGAGATAGATGCGCGCACCGCCGAGATGCTCGGTGAGCCGGGGAGCAAATTGGAGCGGAGTCGGACGCCCGGCGAAATTGTGGAGCAAATCGTCGAGCTGACTTCTAAAGTTAGGATCGTGGCTCGCTTCCGCGTAGACCCGCTCCAACTCTTCGAGCGGCGCCATCAGCGTCTCGGGCACGTAGCGCCCGCCGTAGGGCCCGTATCGGCCGCGTTCCCCGATCACCTGTGTTACGTAACTCATGGCGTCGCCTTCCGTCTCCGCGTCTTCCTCACTGCACGCATTAGATTTCTCATGCGCTTCGGGTCCTTTTTCCCGGGCGCCGTTTCCACGCCGCTGCATACGTCGACCGCGTAAGGCTTCGCGGCGCGAATCGCTTCGCCGACATTCTCCGGCGTTAAACCGCCTGCGAGAAAAATCCGTCCATGGGATTTCGCCCGCAACGCGATTCCCCAATCGAAAGTCTTGCCTGTTCCGCCTCGTTGACGGATGTCAAAACTGTCCAGCAGGATCGCACTCGCACGCTTGAACCGGTTCAGCTGCCTCACGCGAAACGGCTTTCGCACGCGAATCGCCTTAATCACGCGCACTGAACGCTCGAGCCGCAAGACGACGGCGGGCGACTCGTCACCGTGCAATTGCAGATAGCTCAGTCCCACGGAGCGAGCAATTTCGAGCATCTTCTGTTCCGTTTCGTTCACGAAAACTCCCACCGCGAAAATACCTTTGGGCAACCGCCGAACGATCTGTCGCGCCTTCGCCGGCGCGATGTAACGTGGGCTGCACTCGTAAAAATTGAAGCCCAGCAAATCAGCTCCGCCTTCGATTGCCCGCTTCGCGTCCGTCCAATTCGTGATCCCGCAGATCTTAACTTTTACGTTGGCCATCACTACCCTGCGTGATTCGTGCCGCCGTCACCGGTCAGTCCAATGAGTTCGCGCAGAGGCGCAGCCGGATCGGCCTCCTTCATCAGATGCTCGCCAACGAGGAAGGCGTCAAATCCGGCATTCCGCAGACGGTCAAGATCTGCATGCGTCCGCAATCCAGACTCGCTAACGGCGATGCACTCTTCCGGAATCGCTTCGATCAGCTCAAGCGAAATCTCAGTGCGTACTTTGAAATCACGCAGGTTGCGATTATTCACGCCGATGATGCGCGCTTCCGCTGAGATCGCACGTCTGAGTTCCTCGCTTGAATGAACTTCGACGAGCGGCTCCATCTTCAGCGAGCGGCCAATCTCCAGCAGCTCGCGTAACGTCGCATCCTCTAAAATCGCGACGATCAAAAGGAATGAATCGGAGCCAGCCGCGCGTGCTTCCCATATCTGCCAGGGATCAATGATGAAGTCCTTACGCAGAATTGGTATTTGCGCAGCCTTTTTCGCCTGTTTCAAATCGCCAAGAGACCCCAAAAAGAATTCTTCCTCCGTGAGAACGGAGAGGGCCGCGGCTCCTGCACGTTCCAAGCTCGCGGCCAGGAACGCGGGCGCATACTCTTGGCGCAGGATACCGCGCGAAGGAGAGGCCTTCTTTAGCTCGGCGATTACGTTGTAACCATCGCGCGCGAGCGCGCCCGGGAAGTCGCGCGGCGGCTCAGCCTTTTCCACGGCGAATTTCAGGGCCGCATCCGGAAGCGAGCGTTTCCTGCGCGCGATTGATTCGCGGCGTGCAGCGACAATCCTGTCGAGGATCGTATTTTCGCGTGAAGTTGTTTCCATAAGCGTGGAGTCGCCAAATCTTCCACTGCGGCGGGGCGCGCCTTTAGTTTTGAATCTGGAAAAATGAATAGCTCTTACCATGCTAGCCGTGCGACGGCGGGGTGTCAATTTGCCGCGTGGGCCAGGGAGGGTGCAACCCCAGGCGCGAGCAGCGGCTCCGAAAATCGAATTGGAATTCCGAAATTCGAGCCTCCAAAACCTTTCAGCACCGCGTAGGTTACGCCAATTACTTTTCCCTGACGATTGAAGAGGGGCCCACCAGAACCTCCGTTGGTGGTTTGAGCGTCGAAAACAATCTTGTCAGGCAAGATGTCTCCGATGTGGCCTTGCGTAATGATCGGATGGATCAGATTACGATGTGCCAACTCGTCCAGGACTTGCGAGACGTCGCCACCGCTGTGGGTCAGTATCTGTTGAGCGGTATCTTCGTCGGTGCGCGCCAGGATTGCGGCAAGTCCCGTCGCGTAACCCATCAATACGATCGGCTCGCCTGTCACGGCGGCTCCCTTGCCTGCATCAATCGAAAGAAGCGGGCGTTTCAGATCTTTTATATCGATCCGCATGGTTGCTAAGTCCGCGTCTTTCGAAATTTCCTGAATCTCGCCGCTGAACGCGCGCGGATCTCCGGGAAAGTAAGCGTGAATGGAGGAAATTTCGGCCGTAAAACCCTGGCTCGTCAACTCGGTCAGCTCGTCATTGTTCCACCACGGCTCGGCAACGTGGCGGTTGGTGACCACCCGCCCGGCACTACCCACTGGAAACCCGGTGCCGAATATATCCACCTTTACTTCGGGGCCGTTCCCCTCGAGGGTGAGTATTGGATTGCCATCGCTACCCTGTAAAGGTTCCCCTTGCTGGTTCAAGCCCGCATAGCGGAGCCGCTGGCCGTTCTGTTGATTCCGAAACGCCACCGAAACGTGCAGCAGGCAAACGCTTTCCACGTCCGCCTTGATAAGGTTTTGCGCGGAATCACCTTCCTGCTCGATTCGTTGCAGGCGGAGATTCGTGTCGTCCAGCTCTTTTTGCAACGCAGTTCCTTGATCGGAACTCGCATTCGCCATCTTGGCCTTTAGGTCCTGAGCTTGTTTTTGGAGTTCATCCTTCCCGAGGGCGGCGTCGGCAAACCCTTGCTCCTCGCGCAGCCTTCGAGCGTCAGCAATCAGGTTCTCTTGGTGCAGGATTCTGCGTTCCAGGCGAGCAATCGTGCCAGTGGTACTTTTGAGATCCTTCTGAGCGGTGCGGGCAAAGAGAAAATAGACCGCTGCCATCACCACCACGGTTACAAACACGGCGGCGAGGCCAATTTTCAGACGCTTATCGAGCAACACGGCATTGCTGGCCATTCGTTCCGTAACGGCAAGGGCGTCAAATGCGGTGTGTGCGATCTGCTGACCTTCGGTCGCGATGCGCATTTTTTCCAAGAGCTGTTGGTCCGCTCGCAGGGCGCGCAATTGGACCCGCGCGCGAGCCAAAAGCTCCGTCGCATCCCACGGGCGGGAGATTGCGTCGTCGGCTCCCAGGTCAAGACCAGCGGCGCGATTGTCGGCGCCGTGACCGACGAGAACTATCACGCGGAGAGAGGCTGTTACCGCAGAGCCGCGAATCGTCGTCAGCATTTCACGGGCGCTGACTGCGCCTGCGCCGAACAGGTCCGTGTCCAGCAAGAGCAGGTCTGCACCCGCATGCTGCAAAGTATCGAGGCCTTCGCGGGCCGTGGAGAAGGCCGAGACTTCGTAGCCTCCGCTTTCCATGATGGAGACCAGTGAGGTGCGGCTTGCTTCGTCAAGTTCGACGATGACGATCTTCTCGCGAATGTTATTCATGCGCTTGCACCCTTCTCATCTTAATGGGCGGGATTTGAATTGCAAGGATGAGAGCATGTGGACCATAAGACGCGTCGCGATCTTCACTGATATATCTGACGATTTCGAAGGCGCAAAGGATTCATGGTAGGTTCTCCATGTGCCATGCGGGACACACCCGAACAATTGAACGAGGAAGTCGTAAAGTGCCGGAAGTGCCCCCGACTGGTGCGTTATCGGGAGCAGATCGCGCGCGAAAAGCGCCTGGCATTCCGCGAATGGGAGTATTGGGGCAAACCAGTTCCGGGATTCGGTGATCCGGCCGCGAAGCTGCTGATCCTTGGGCTGGCGCCCGCGGCTCACGGCGCAAACCGCACCGGCCGGATGTTCACTGGGGACCGGTCTGGAGATTTCCTATTCGATGCCCTGCACCGCAGCGGATTTGCAAATCAGGCGATTTCGAACCACCGGGGTGACGGCCTCGCGCTGCAAGATGCCTACATGGGAGCGACGCTTCGGTGTGCGCCACCAGCAAACAAGCCGCTGCCATCAGAACTGGCAAACTGCCGCCCTTACTTCGAAAGGGAACTCAAAATATTGCGCCCGCGCGCCATCCTTGTGCTGGGAGGGATCGCGATGCGTGCGTACCTTGGCGTGCTCAAGGAGCGTGGCCGGATCAAAAGTCCGGCGGCCTTTCCTTTTCGGCACGGTGCGAGCTATGACTTTGGCGTCGATCTGCCGCGTTTGTTCGTCTCCTACCATCCAAGCCAGCAAAATACGTTCACCGGGAAGCTGACCGGCGCTATGCTGGCGCAAGTTCTGCGAGATATCCGGCGATTCCTCGCGAGGGATTTGGGCAAATGAGCATCGCTACGAATGCGAACACCGCGAACGAGGCCATCATCGAATTCCGGAACGCCGGTTACCGGCTGCCAGACGGGCAAGTCTTATTGAAGAACGTGAATCTGACCGTCGGGCGCGGCGAAACCCTGGTTTTTCTGGGACGCAGCGGCGCCGGAAAGACTACGGCGCTCAAACTCATCAACCGCCTGATCGATCCCAGCGAGGGTGAGGTTCGCATTGAGGGACGCTCAACGCGCGATTGGGATCCGATCGAGCTGCGGCGCCATATCGGTTACGTAATACAGGAAACCGGGCTGTTCCCCCATTACACGGTTGAGCAAAACATTTCCCTTATCCCACGGCTGGAAAAATGGCCCGCTGCGCGTATTGGCCCGCGAGTACAGGAATTGCTCACGCTGGTCGGTCTCGATCCCGCACATTTTATGGAGCGCTATCCGCACGAACTCTCCGGCGGGCAGCGCCAGCGAGTCGGGGTGGCGCGAGCGCTGGCCGCCGATCCGCCAATCCTATTGATGGATGAACCGTTTGGCGCACTCGACCCTCTCACACGTACGGAGATCCGCGGAGAGTTTCAGGCGCTGCAAAGGCGGCTGGGAAAAACGATCGTGATCGTGACGCACGACACGAGCGAGGCACTTCTGCTTGGTACTCGGATCGGACTCGTCGAGGCCGGCGAACTGAAGGGATTGTATTTGGCGAGAGAGTTTCTGCGATCGAACGAACCCGTTGCTTCGGCGTATGTTGCACAGCTGCACGCCCTGGAAGTATTCGAAAAGGACAAATGAACGCGATTGAATTTTTCTCCCGGCACGGTAGCGAAATCGCGGAAGCGACGCTCGAGCACATCTGGCTGGTCGGCGCCACGATGCTGTTATCGGTCGCCATCGGCATTCCTCTAGGAATTCTGGTTGCGCGGAGGCCGTGGCTTTCAAAGCCGATTCTCGGCAGCGCGAATATTGCCGAAACAATTCCGAGTCTCGCGCTGCTTGGGTTTCTGCTTCCGGTTCCGTGGCTGGGCGCCCGTGCTGATCGCATAACCATCACGGCGCTCACCTTGTACGCCTTGCTCCCGATTATTCGAAATACAGCGGCCGGTATCACGGGCGTGGACCCCGCCGTCCGCGAAGCCGCGCGTGGAATGGGCTTAACCTCGCGGCAGATCTTGCTCAAGGTGGAGTTGCCTCTGTCCATTTCGACGATTCTGGCGGGCGTCCGAGTCGCCACGGTTCTCACGATTGGAGTAGCAACAATTGCGGCGGCAGTGGGAGCGGGCGGACTGGGCGAGTTCATCTTTCGCGGCCTCGCGATGGTGAACAATCAACTGATCCTGGCCGGAGCGATCCCTGCTGCCGCTCTGGCGCTGACAGCGGACTTTCTTCTCAGCCTGCTGGAACGGCGACTGCGGCCCGCACGATGAGGTTCGCATGAATCGTTTCCGCGCGTGCGTTCGCCTATGCGCCGTGATTTCGTTGAACGGCTTCCTAGCCGCGATCGTTGCGGGCTGCAGCACACGGCGGACCGATACCATCGTGGTCGGCTCGAAGAATTTTCCTGAACAAGCGCTGCTCGGCGAAATTCTCGCGCAACACCTAGAAGCACGCACGCACCTCAAGGTGGAGCGACGTTTTTATCTGGCGGGCAGCTACATTTGCCAGCAGGCTTTGCTCGCCGGCCGCATCGATACATACGTCGAATACACCGGGACGGCGCTGACCGCGATTTTGCACGATCCCATTGAGAGCGATCCCGATTCTGTGTTCGCGAAAGTACGGGCGGAGTACAAGAAGCGTTTCGGATTCGAAGTGATGCCTTCACTCGGATTCAACAACACGTTCGCAATCGTCATTCGCGGAGAGGATGCGCGCCGGCTAAATCTGAAGACCTTGAGTGACGCCGCCCATTACACTCCCCAATGGCGCGCGGGCTTCGGATACGAATTCATGGAGCGTCCCGATGGCTATCCCGACATGGCGCGAGTGTATGGTCTGCAATTCGCTGCGTCGCCACGGATTTTAGACCTGGGCCTGCTCTACCGCGCGCTACTGGAGAAACAAGTTGATCTCGTTGCCGGAAACTCGACCGATGGACTGCTCGCCGCACGCGATCTGGTGATTCTTGAAGACGACAAGCACTACTTTCCGCCGTATGAGGCCGTCCCCATCGTGCGTGAAAACCTGTTCACACAACATCCCGAGGTACGCACCGCAATCGCCGAGCTGACCGGAAAGATTTCCGACGTCGAAATGCAGAAAATGAATTACGCCGTGGAGGGAGAAAATCAAGACGCGAGCGACGTAGCCCGGGAGTTCTTGCGCTCAAAAGGCATGGATCAGAAATAGAGCTTGCGGAATTATCTCCTCACACTTTTCAGCTTCTCCATCTCTTCCGTTAGATCGGAACGCGTAAGGAGACCCTTACGCAGGAGCAGACGCACGACGGCTTCCAGCGTTTCCTCTGTAGCCNNATCCGCTCATTCTCGGCTGGACAATCGAGAGCGGAGCCGGCAGTGTGACGGGCGGGGCGAATCGCCGAAGCGCTTCAAAATTGTCGGGACTCATCCCGGTGAACGACACGCCCAGGCCCATGGCGGGTTGCGACGAGCGCACTTCCCCTGACACACGCAAGGGTGTCTCTCCCACATTGAATGACAACTCGATCGGGGTCTGAAGCGGCAGGGGTGGAGACATTTCGACGTAGCAACCACCGTGGGAAATGTCGGCAAGCGTTCCGGACTGT
>PKUY01000255.1 GCA_003131705.1 Acidobacteriota bacterium
CACATCGTGTGCTAACGACACTAACGCGGCAGCTAGTTGACCGAACCGGCCCTATGATATAGGTAGAGAATCGGATGACCGCAGACACCATCGCTATGCGCCGCCTCGGCGCGAACGGCCCGCAAGTTTTCCCTATTTCGCTGGGATGCATGGGGATGTCCGGTGTTTATGGGCACGCGGACGAAAATGAGAGCATCGCCACGATCCATGCCGCTCTGGATCGCGGCGTCAACCTCATCGATACTGGCGACTTCTACGGCATGGGTCATAACGAAATGCTGGTGGGCCGCGCGTTGAAAGGGCGCCGAGATCAGGTCATCATCTCCGTGAAATTTGGCGCCCTGCGCGGCCCAGACGGAAGCTGGGTCGGATATGACGCCCGCCCCTCGGCGGTGAAAACGTTTCTCGCGTACAGCCTCACCCGTCTCGGCGTGGAGTATATCGATGTCTACCGCCCCGCGCGCCTCGATTCCAGCGTTCCCGTTGAGGACACTATCGGCGCCATCGCCGACATGATCAGGGCAGGTTACGTCCGCGCAATCGGCCTGTCCGAAGTGGGACCCAAAACGATTCGCCGCGCCCATGCCATCCATCCGATCGCCGACCTACAAATCGAGTACTCGCTCATCAGCCGCAGTCCCGAATCGCAGATTTTCCCGGTGCTTGCGGAGCTCGGCGTCGCGGTTACGGCGTATGGCGTGCTCTCTCGCGGCCTGCTGACCGGTTCGAAGCCCGCCGGCAAGGGTGATATCCGCAATCACTTCCCGCGCTTTGTGGGGGGAAATCTCGTTCGCAATCAGCGCCTCATCAGAACGCTGAACAAACTTGCTGCGGAAAAGGGAGTCAGTCCTGCGCAGTTGGCCATCGCCTGGGTGCTGGCCAAAGGGAAAAATATTATTCCGGTGATGGGTGCCCGCACCCGCGCCCAGCTCGACGAATCTCTCAAGGCGCTCCAGGTCGAGCTTTCTCTCGAGGACCTTACGACGGTCGAGAACGCCATTCCCGCCTCCCAAGTGGCCGGCACGCGGTACGGCGAACCCCAAATGAAACAGCTCGACTCCGAAACCAGCCAGTAGTCACCGCGGAATCGATCAGAAAAATGTCACATAATCCTATCGCTGGTAACACCGAATGATATTCCTTCAGAGTTGTCGGCAGGAAGAAATACAAATTTCTGGCATGCAAACTCAGGCGCTTCACGCTCTCAGCAAGGGACGATCTCAGTCCCGCGTCAGGGCAGCTCCAGAACGGAACATGGACGGGCTACTCGGCTGGTCTGGGAAGAGTTCCCAAGGAGTCTGCCCTGGGGCTCAGGGACGGGTGGACTCGAAGCGTTACCGATGTAGCCCGCGGTTCTGTAGTTTTGCAATCGAGTCGCCAAACCACGCCCGAACGATAGTTATCTG
Source organism: Acidobacteriota bacterium (assembly GCA_003131705.1). Lineage (GTDB taxonomy): Bacteria > Acidobacteriota > Terriglobia > Acidiferrales > UBA7541 > Palsa-295. The sequence goes on from PKUY01000255.1 coordinate 1,407, forward strand.
ACTGCCAACGCAATGGCTTGCTGGAGCGTCAGATACGGTCTGGATGATTGAAAATCACCGCCATTTTTTCGGCTCAAGAGAAACGGAATGCATCCTGAGGTTCCTCCAGCGGACGTGGTGCGTATCCAAACGGAGACAATCCGTCCTCAAGGTTAGAAGCCGAAACTAGTCTTCATCTTATTCTGCGCCCTCGCGCCATGGAGTGAACCGAGGTAGCGGGACACGAGCGCAAAAGGCTTCGTACTCAGCCCCAAAGGATTTCCGCAACGTGGGTTCCTCGTAAGTGAGGACAAAGAAGTGCATCACCAGCCAGACAAGTATTGCATACGTTCGGATGTGGGTGTCACCTAGAAGCAGGGCTTGACCCAAAATCAACGATACGACTGCGACGTACATAGGATTTCGGACGTAGCACTAGGTTTCGCGTTGGAAAGACGGGCGCAGGCGGGCCGATGCCTTGAAGCGCGAAACGTCCGAATGATTCAAGCAGGACGGGAATGGCTGCAGCTATGAGCAAGGCGCCGATTACTCGAAAAGGTGTAAAGCCCAAGAACGGCGCAAGGCTGTGGATGTCCCGAAGTCCCACCTCGATGATCTGTTCCAGTCCGAATTCGTGCGCGGGCACGCCAGAGTAGACATTGTCCGCGAGTTCGGCGTTCTTCAGGCGCAGTGCCTTGTTCACCGCCGCCGCTTGTACGCCAGTGGCAGTCCGAAAGGCGTCTTGCCCTACCATGGGGTAAGTTGGGAATAATGAAGCCAGTTGCTCGAGAAATCGCAGCACAATAATCTTTCAGCTTGGTCAGGTCTTGCTGTCTCCACGGATCGACATCCATTAACTTGAGATTGACCAGGAGTTGATCCATCTCCGTGTTGCCATTCCGTTCTCCGATCCACAAGCCGCACCCGTGGGCGCAGCACGATTCTGCAGTCACACTCGTTGTTAATATCCTGAGAGCTACTGTGCGAACTGGCTTGTATGCGTTCAGCGACAGTTTCAGGCGGCGCGGGCTTAAGGAGCAGGAGACGGAGTCGCTGCCGTCGGTGTGGAGTTCGAAGCATCCGGTTTCGGCCTCAGCGAGAATCGTATGCCGCGCTTGGCGTTCTCATC
>PKUY01000077.1 GCA_003131705.1 Acidobacteriota bacterium
CGGCACGGACGAGAATGATTCGGTTGGCATTGCGGGCCTCGTCGTGAGTGGTATGGACAGAATTAAGCGTGCGAAGCGCCGCCGATCAGCGTGCGATAGGTCGGCTCATCCATCAGCTTGTCCAATTGGGAACGGTCGGCGATCTTCACCTTGAACAGCCATCCCTTTCCGGTCGGATCGGAATTGATGAGAGATGGCGTGTCTGAGACCTCTTGATTGACTTCGACGATCTCGCCTTTGATCGGCATATAGACATCCGACGCGGCTTTCACCGATTCGACGACAACTGCGGTTGCGCCGGCTTCGAACGAAGCGCCGAGCTTCGGCAATTGAACGAAGACCACGTCGCCTAACTGCTCTTGCGCGTACTGTGNNCACTCGTGATCCGACGTGAACTTCAGCATGTTTAATCTCCCGGCCTTTGTATCAGCGTTTATAATGCGCAGTGACGAAGGGAAGTTTCGATTGCTGCACCGAAACGCGCTCTCCACGCAGCTCGGCATAAATCGGTGCGCCCGCAGCGGCGACGGATGCCGGTACGTATCCCATTGCAATCGGAGCATTGATGCTGGGGCCAAAGCCGCCCGATGTGACGACGCCGATTTCGTTCGCCGACTCGCGATCGCGAAACAGCCGAGCGCCGTGTCGGATCGATGCCCGCCCTTCGGGGCGCAAGCCCACTCGCCTGTGCGGTGCACCGTTCGCCAACTGGTCCAGGATCTTTTTTGCGCCGGGAAATCTGCCGGCATGGCTACCGCCGTTTTTGCGGGCGACCTGGATGCTCCATTCAAGAGCCGCTTCAACCGGCGTGGTCATCGTATCCAAATCGGAACCATAGAGGCAGAGGCCCGCCTCTAGCCGTAGACTGTCACGCGCTCCCAGGCCAATCATCGCAGTCTGAGGACGTTCAAGAAGGGCGCGCGCGACGGCTTCGGCGATGGTCCCAGGCACACTGATTTCGAACCCATCCTCCCCCGTATAACCCGAGCGCGNNTCAGTCCGCGCCCATGATTTTCACCGAGCGAACATCCATGAAGCGCATCGAGCGCACGTCGGGAATAAACTCCGTCAGCACAGCCTCCGCGAGAGGTCCTTGCAGGGCGAGCAAGGCTCGATCATCGTGGCGCACGATCTCACATTGGTTCGACAACATCTCCCGTAGATAAATCTCGTCGGCGTCCTTGCACGCCGCATTCGCGACGATCAGAAGGTGGTCGTCCAATTTCGCGATCATCAGATCGTCGCGGATGCCGCCTTGGTCGTTTGTCAGCAACGCGTAGCGCTGCCGGCCCCGTTCAATGCCGAGGACATCCATGGGAACGACCGATTCCAATGCGCGCGCGGCGTCTTCACCGCGCCCGCTGAGCGGCCGGATTTCGAACTGACCCATATGAGAAACATCGAAGAGACCGGCAGCGGCGCGGACGTGGAGATGCTCTTTCAGAATTCCGTTCCGGTACTGGACCGGCATCGCGTAGCCGGCGAACGGAACCATGCGCGCAGCGAGCTCGACGTGCAGTCGATGGAGGGGCGTCCGCTTAAGCGGAGTGTCTGCGGAAGAGACGGTCATGATGGCACCTGCTCGCGCGCGAACAGGCTGCAAGGGCACGATGACCCCGTGCGCTTACGACAAATGCGGCAATTTGCGCAGAAAATATCTGTGAGCATACGGGCACCTTTGATCCGGCCAAATAAGCCGGGATTGCGGTGCCCCCTCTGTCTCGGTGCCTGAGAGTGTTATCCCGTCGGCGGGCGCGTGGGCGCCTCTCTCCAGAGTGTCATTGCCCTTGCGATTCTTGTGCCTGAGAGTTTCCGGGGCGNNCTTCGGCGTCGGTTTAAACCGATCTCTCCCGCAAGGGACTTTGGTAGACTTCTCGCTTCTCCTCATAATCAGCTATTAGATAAAGGAATAGCAGCAGAATACTGGCATGTCATTACGAAACTTCAATTGTACCCATGTTGTTGTGTCGTGACATGATGCCTCAATCAATGCCATTCTAGATTAGATTGAGGGACGGACCCCTTCCGCGTCGGAGCCACAGGAATCATGACGACGGAGGCGAAGCTCAGCCAAGCTATCGGCCAGCGCCGGTCGATACGCCGCTATTTGCCAGGTCCGATCGATGAGTTGGTAATAGAGCGACTGCTCGCCGCAGCGACGCAGGCCCCTTCAGCCCATAACAGGCAGCCGTGGCGGTTCGCGGTACTCGACGATCGTGCGAGCAAAATCAAACTTGCCACCGCCATGGGGCAGCGGCTACGCACGGATCGCACTGCGGACGGGGACGACCCCCAGGCAATTGAGGACGATGTTGCCCGATCTTATGCGCGAATTACCGAAGCACCGGTTGTCATCGTCGTTTGCCTCGATATTCGTGACATGGACCGCTACCCGGATGACCAGCGCAATACGGCTGAATATTTGATGGCGGTGCAAAGCACGGCGATGGCGGTGCAAAACCTGCTGCTTGCCGCCCACGGCGAAGGGCTCGGCGCTTGCGTCATGTGCGCTCCCCTCTTTTGCCCAGACAGTGTCTCGGATGGTTTGGGCTTGCCGAGCGATTGGAAGGCACAAATGCTCGTGACTATTGGTACCCCCGCCAATGCTGGCAGGATTCGCCTGCGCTTGCCNNGCGACGCACAGACGACCCGAGCTCAGCCCGCTAGATAGGCGCTGCGCACGTGCGGATTGTCGACCAGCTCGCGGCCGCTCCCCGACAATGCCAGTGATCCCGACTCCAGCAGATATGCGTGATCGCACATCTCCAGTGCGGCCAAAGCGTTCTGCTCAACCATAAGCACG
>PKUY01000097.1 GCA_003131705.1 Acidobacteriota bacterium
TAAATCTCAAGACGGGAGCCATTACGAGTGTCGAGGCGCTGGTACGCTGGCAACATCCAGAGCTTGGGCTGCTTCTTCCGGGGCAATTCCTGATGATCGCCGAAGACACCGGCATGATTGTGCCAATCGGCCAATGGGTGCTGCGGGAGGCATGCAGGCAGACGCGAGAATGGCTTGATGCGGGCCTACGAGCCGTCCCTGTGGCAGTCAACATCTCGTCGCTGGAATTTCGGAGCGAGCAGTTTCTCGAAGGCGTGCAAGCTGCCCTGAAGATTACCTGTCTGGATCCCAGATATCTCGAGCTCGAGTTAACCGAATCCGTTCTCATGCGACATGCTGGGTCCACTGCCTACGCGCTTGGACAACTCAAAGCCATCGGAGTGCGACTGGCCGTGGATGATTTTGGCACCGGCTATTCCAGCTTAAGCTACTTGACGCGATTTCCCATTGACACCCTGAAGCTCGACCAGTCGTTCGTGCACGATATGGTTTCCAGTTCGGATGATGCCATCGTCGTAAGCGCGGTCATCGGCATGGGCAAAAGTCTCAAGCACAGGGTCATCGCCGAGGGTGTGGAAACACTGGAGCAGTTGGCGTTTCTTCAGACCCATGGCTGCGATGAGGGGCAAGGATACTATTTCAATCGGCCCGTGGTGGCACAGCAGTTCGGAAAGTTACTTGAAACGGGGAGACCGAGCCAAGCCTTTAGCCCAGGGAAAGCAGTGAGAGATAGTTTATATCGCAGCCGTCGGCTGGCTTAATCTGGCCTCAGTCGCCGTATTTCTTCCGTCACCGGTGGTAGGTCTGTACGGTGATCTCAGCTTCTTTGCAGGTTTGCGGGGTGGTCTTACCGTTCGCTATTTCCACTTCGACTTGCAGCAGCAGTGTCACGATCCGCTCCAGCTTATACCTCTTGATCGACATGACCCGTCTTCCTCCCAGGTCACAGACGAAGGCTCTAGAGTTTTTCGATTGATTGAGAAACTTGAGGTCGGCTTCCCCCGCAGGATTCGAACTGACAATAGTTCGATTAGAAGCTGAATGTTCGAAATTGCTTTGCCAAGCCCATCTTTCCTCGAGAGAGAAAGCTGATGGATGTTGTCTTGTGGAAACTCAGCCTCTTGAAGAAAACGACCCGACGCACGCCGAGACTCACTTATTCGACACCCGCCTGCGAATCCAATTTGTACCTACTGATTTCCAGGCATCCGCACCCAAAATTTCTCCGCTCGTAGTCAACTCCAAAGGGGTGCCCTCTTATAATGCGTTTATCAGTTGAGACTCCTCGCTGGGGTCGGGAGGATTCCGGCGGATCCAACGCGGGATACCGAAACAGAAAGGGCAAACTAAATACTGGTAGGTCATCACGGGCGTGGCTTGGTAGCAAAGGCGGCGAAGAACTCCATTCCACTGTGGATCCTCCGAGGCCTCAGAACAATCAGGAGACGGAATCTATCGGGCTTGAGAGATCCCGCCCCCAATTGAATAGCGCAGTGACGGTGATACCATCGCTACTTGCTGGCTTGCAGAATCGGAACCTTTTCGGTGTCACTTGCTTCCTCCACTCCCCGCCCCCGTGCGAGCGCGGGGTCATAGATGAAGACCTGTCCCAGCTCGGCCACACGGAAGGAATAGATCACGCGCCGCTTTCCGCGCCTGCCGATGAAGAGGGCGCTGCCGCCCGTCGTGGACGCTTCCCTCGTCTGGGCAGCCACCATTGCAACTTCCTTGCCGTTCCCGGCGTCCCGAATGATCACCATTGCCGGGCTTCCGGTGGTGGTAACCGAGAGTAGATAATCGCCCGCCGGAAGCCCCCCGTGGCCCCAGTACGCTTGCTGCGCCAGGGTAAACTTGCCCTCAAACGCCGATTGGGCATTGGCCGAGCTGGCGAACAAGCAGGTGGCCAGCAGCACGGTCGCGAACAACGTCACTTTCGTGGAATTTGCTTTGATATTGGATTTCATGGTCGTCGTCCTCCTTGTAGTTGGCCGGTGCGTCTTTCGAGCCTGCCGAACGCCGCATCGTGCCTTCACCCAATAGAGCGAGAACCAGCAGAAAACCAGCTCACCAAACTCAAAGTTTTTTCGCCGGGGTCCGGACGGCTTCGGAGGCGCTGAGGTGGCCGGGCGTCTCCGCCACCAGGCCGGCCTCGTGCCGGGCTTGCTCTAACCAGCGGTAATTGTACGAACAGGGCCTCGTAATTTTTCGGGAACTCGGTGACCGCTGGGGCATTGCTGGCACACTGGCTGATCTGGGAAGCTTGGCGAGGGAACAGCGGGATTGTCCCACAGCCCACTCTTTGTACCGGGAAAGCCTAAAAATTTTCCGGGAACTGGAACATAAACGCGGAATTGCCCGCCTGCTGGAGTGTTTCGCGTGCTCAGCCGCGGCTCAACTCCAAGCAGAGCGTTCGCTGCGGCTGGCAGGCGCAGCGGCTGCGCTGCGCCAAAATATTGGCGCTCCGCTCACGCCCGCGGAACAGGCCAAATTGGAAGTCATTCTGGATCCGGCACGGCACGCATTGACCAACACGGCAGGCGCGACGGCCTGGTTAGAAGGTTGGGCTATGCCGGTCGAGAAAGCTATTGAGGGAGTGCTGATGCCCTAGGCGGCATCTCCCTAGTGTTAGCGCACGAGCGCCCGGACGGCCCGACGCTGATGGCGACGGGAATCCGGGCCGCCACTGGAAGATTCCGTAAGCGCTTATTCCGCGCTTGAGGGGTCGAGGAGTCGGCGCACGGCGGAGACGCGATTGGCAGGAAGGCCTACGCGCCTGGCGTGCTCTTGGATGGTCGCCTCGTCCGGGGCGAGGTAGACGCAGTACACCTTGTCGCCGGTTACGTAGCTATGGAGCCACTGGATCTCTGGACCCATTCCCTTCAGAATGTTGACCGACTTTTGGGAGATTTCCCGCAATTGGGCGTCGGATAGATTTCCGGCTCCCGGGACTTCGCGTTCGATGACGAATTTTGGCATGGGCGTCCCCCTGATGCGCACGCATGCTAGCATGCAGATGGAGCGGCTTCAAGACGGCTTGGCCGAAGTGTCGTTAGCACACGATGT
>PKUY01000384.1 GCA_003131705.1 Acidobacteriota bacterium
TGGGTTTTCCCGTCGCCGAAGAGATTTCAAGAACCAAACGAAGCCGAGCGGCATATCGGAGACGTCAAAAACGCCTTTCGACGTGCGGTCCGTCTGTCGGGCATAGAGCCCATCACATTTCACCAGCTTCGTCATACCTTCTGTAGTCGTCTGGCCGATGCCGGGATCCCAATGCCAGTGATTCAAGACTTGGCAGGACATGCCTCGATCACAATGACGCGCCGATATACCCATCCGAGCGAGGAGCTAAAACAGAAGGCGGTAGAGATGCTCGTGAGGGGACAAACAGCGGTACTAGCCGCTACAAAATCCGCTACAGGGGTCTTCAACTCGACGAACAGCCAAACAGGGGAAACCGCAACTACGAGCAGGTCAACAAGATGAATGGTAGGCCCGTGCGGGCTCGAACCGCAGACCTCCACCGTGTCAAGGTGGCGCTCTAGCCAACTGAGCTACGGGCCTACTGACTGTCGTTATCTTAACACACCGATCTTGCATGGCGGAGGCAGCGAAGGTCCTCGCGGCAAACATCCACAACTCCAAGGAGTATTCGCAACTCGCTGCGATCTCCTCGAAACTTTTCTGGACTCGTAACTTCTTGCTCTCGATGCAGATTATTTCTTGACAACGCCATCCTGTATTCGTGTATTATTATGCAGTTCGTTGCATATTCAAACATCTTTGGAAATCATGGGCGTACAAAAGCGATTTCGGCAAGGACAGATATTGAAGCTCCTGACGGGCCAGCCCGTGGCGAGCCAGGACGAGCTGCGCCGCCAGCTTGGGCATCTGGGTGTGCGCGTCACGCAAGCGACACTGTCTCGCGATCTTCGCGAGCTGCGGCTGGTGAAGACGTCCGCAGGCTACCGCCCGCTGGCGACCGCTACGACCGACGAAATCCTCCCGCTGCCGACCCTCGCTCGCGCGCTCAAGGAATTCTTGCTCGATATCCGGACCGCGCAGAACATGCTCGTTCTGAAAACGCCGCCCGGAGGAGCTCAAGCCCTTGCCGCAGCCGTCGACTCGGAGCGCTGGAAGGGAGTTGCCGGCACGCTCGCGGGCGACGACACAGTCCTGATCATTTGTTCCTCGCGAAGCGTGTGCAACACTATTCAGAAACGCGTGGAGGAAATGCTCCGATGAGCGACCCGTGTCGGGTCGCTGTTGTTGGAGCAACGGGCTACGCGGGATTCGAGCTGGCCCGGCTTCTTCTACGGCACCCCAATATTGAAAAACCGACATTCTTTCTCCGTGAGGGTCATGCGAACATCCGTTGCCTCACGGAACTGTTCCCGCAGCTTCGCGGCTTGGGAGATGCTCCGTGCCGGCCGCTTTCGGTCAATGCCATCGCATCGAGCGGTGCGGAAGTTGTATTTCTATCGACGCCCCATGAGGCTTCTCTCGAACTTGCCCCTGAGCTGCTCGCGGCGAATCCCGCGCTTCGAATCGTGGATCTAAGCGGAGCATTTCGTTTCCACGACGCTGACACATTCAAGAAGTGGTACAAACTTCCTGCACCGGATGCGAAAACCCTGGCGGAGTCGGTCTACGGACTCCCCGAGCTTTATGCCGACACGCTTCCCAAAGCGCGCGTCGTCGGAAATCCGGGATGCTATCCCACATCGGTGATTTTGGGGCTGCGACCGCTCGTCGAAGCGGGATGGATCGACATGAGGCGCGGCATCGTATGCGATTGCAAATCGGGTGCGACCGGCGCTGGCAAAGAGCCGAGACGCGACACTCAATTCGTCGGAGTGAATGAGAATTTTCGCGCCTACGGCCTCTTCACACATCGGCACACGCCGGAAGTTTCCGAGCACCTCGGGCTGGCATCCGAGGATTTTGTGTTTACGACGCATCTGCTCCCGGTCGATCGCGGAATTCTCTCGACGCTCTACGGTTGGCTGGTTTCTTCGCGCAAGCTCGAAGAGATTGAAGCGCTTTACCGAAAGTTCTACACGGGACGTCCCATGGTTCGTATTATGCGCACGGGTTCGCTGCCGGAGCTACAGTACGTGACGCACACGAATTTTTGCGACATCGGCTTCGCGCTCGATCCGTCGGGCCAGCGCTTGGTGATCGTTTCCTGTCTCGACAATCTTGGCAAAGGTGCCGCGGGTCAGGCGGTACAAAATCTGAATGGGATGCGCGGGTATCCTGAAACGGCGGGCTTGCTATGAGAATGGTTATTAAGATTGCAGGGGCGCTGCTTGAGCGCGACGAAGATGTGCAGACGCTTGCGCGGCAGATTACGGAACTCGCGCGGGCGGGCCACGAGCTTCTCGTCGTTCACGGCGGCGGCAGGATTTTCACCGCAACGCTTACGCGTATGGGAATTACGAGCCGCTTTATCAATGGGCTGCGCGTTACCGATCGTGAGACGCGCGATGCAGCCGTAATGGTTTTCGGCGGACTGCTCAACAAAAGACTTGCGGGAGCCATTTCTCTTGCGGGGCAGCCGGCAGTTGGTATCAGCGCGTCGGATGCCGCCTGTTTCCTGGCGGAGCCCATGCAACTGGACGACTCCGCAACCAGTCTGGGATTTGTCGGGTACCTGACGGAGGTGAACGTCGATTTCCTGCGTTCGCTTTGGCGTGAGGGGATCGTTCCGGTGGCTTCCTGCATGGGTTTGGGCGCCGACGGCGAGCTTTACAACATCAATGCCGACCACATGGCCGCGGCCGCTGCGGAATTTATACATGCCGATCGGTTAATCTTCCTGACTGATGTAGCTGGTGTGCTCGACGGAGAAAAAGTCCTGCGCGCGGTGCGAGGAGCCGAAATCGAAGATCTGATTCGCCGGAACAAAATTTCGGGGGGCATGATTCTGAAACTTGAAGCGGCGAAGCGCGCGCTGGCCGGAGGCGTTTCCGAAGTGCGCATCGTTGGCGGCACGCAGCGGCGTGCGCTGCTGGCTGCCGCGGGTGGAGCTCGCTGCCCCGGAACACGAGTACTGCCTGTCCTCCGCACAGCAGCACGAGCCGCGCATGGAGCCGCACAATAGCGATGGCTAATAAGAGAAAGACTGGGACGCCCAAAAGCGTCTCACCCGCGAAAATTCGGTCTGAGGAAGCGCGCCATTTGATGAATACCTATCGGCGCCCGCCGGTAGTGTTTACCCACGGTCGCGGCTGCCGCCTTTACGATTCGCAAGGGCGCGAATATCTCGATTTTCTTGCAGGCATCGCCGTGAATGCGACGGGCTACGCACATCCACGGATGGTGCGGGTTATCAGGCGCGAAGCCGGCCGAGCGACTCACGTTTCGAATCTGTTCCACAATCCCTATCAGGGGCCGCTGGCGCAAAAATTGGCTCAATGGTCGGGGCTCGACCGCGTGTTTTTTTCCAACAGCGGCAGCGAAGCGATCGAGGGCGCGCTGAAGCTCGCTCGCGCATACGCGCACGCCAAATCGGCCGGCGGTAGCGCCAGGCCGAGGACGCGCATCCTCGCGCTGGAGAATTCGTTCCACGGCCGCACGTTCGGGGCGCTTTCGATCACGCATACTCCAAAGTACCGCGAGCCGTTTGCTCCGCTCGTTCCTGGCGTCGAATTCGTCCGGTTCAACGATGTCGACGATCTCCAGGCCAAGTTCGACGACACTGTATGTGCGATCGCGATCGAGCCCATTCAAGGCGAGGGCGGCGTATTCGTGCTCAGTGATGAATTCTGGAAAATGGCGCGAGTACTCGCGACGAAATACGATGCCGCACTGATTGCCGACGAGATTCAAACTGGCCTGGGACGAACCGGCCGTAAATTCGCCTACCAGAAATTCGATTCTCTTCCGGACATTGTCACGATCGCTAAACCCCTCGCGGGGGGCCTTCCGCTCGGCGCGTTCCTAGCCAGCGAGAAGTTTGCGGCTGCGCTGACACCCGGAATGCACGGAAGCACGTTCGGCGGCGGCCCGCTCGTCTGTGCGGCCGCGCTGGAATTTCTCACCATCGTCGAAGAAGAGGGCTTGGTCGCCAACGTTCGGGCGCGCGGCACCGAGCTTCGCGCAGGATTGGACAAACTTGCCGCACGTTTTGATTTTATTCAGGAGGTGCGCGGAGAAGGTTTGATCCTGGGCATTGATCTAACGGTCGGAGGCGCTCCATTCGTTGAAGAAGGGCTTCGACAGGGACTCCTGATCAACTGCACGCACGACCACATTATTCGCCTGCTCCCACCGTTCATCATTCGCCAGCGGGACGTTGCGGAGTTCCTCAAGAAGTTTGAAGCCGTGCTTGCTCGAGTGGCAAAGTCTCACGACAAATTATCCGCCAGCGCTCCGAAGCCCAAAATGCACACACAACCTTTGGCACTGGCTGCGACGAGGTAAAGATGAACGCCGTGACAATCCCGATTGAGATGAAGAACAATCTTCTCACTGGCACGGAGTGGACTCCGGCACAGCTTCGCACTTTTTTCCGCTNNCTTGGCCGCGGATATGAAAGCTCACCCGGATAAGTACCGGACCGCCCTCGCTGGCAGCGTCTTCGTGCTGATTTTTGAAAAACCATCGCTGCGCACGCGCGTGACCTTTGAAACCGGCATCGCCAACCTCGGCGGCACCTCAATTTTTCTCGATCACACGGCCACGCGCCTTGCCGAGCGCGAGCCCATTCGCGACATCGCGAAAAATCTCGAGCGCTGGGTGCAAGGAATTGTCGCGCGCGTTTTCGAACAGGAAACGCTCGATCAGCTGGCACTGCACGCGAACGTCCCGGTAATCAATGCGCTTTCTGATCGATTCCATCCCTGCCAGGCCCTCGCTGATTTTTTCACGCTTGAGGAGCGTTTCGGGGAATTGCGCGGGCTCAAGTTCGCTTACGTGGGAGATGGTAACAATATGTGCCACTCTCTGATGGCGACGGGCGCGCGTTGCGGAGCGCACATCCGAGTCGCGACGCCTGCCGGCTACGAACCGGATCCCGCCATCGTCGCCGAAGCGAAGCGTGTCGCACGCGAAACGCGCGGCAAAATCGAAATTCTACGCTCGCCGGAAGAGGCTGTCGCAGGGGCGCAGGCCGTCTACACAGACGTCTGGGCCAGCATGGGACAGGAAG
>PKUY01000294.1 GCA_003131705.1 Acidobacteriota bacterium
ACAGAATTTTGGCGAGGCACAGGAGAGGAAGCGCTCGAATTGATCCGTAAAGAGCGCGTGGGGTTGATACTCCTGGATGTGAATTTGCGGGGCACGTCTGGAATTGAAACCTGCCGGGAAATCCGCCGTGTGAGTGATATCCCCGTCATCATGCTGACGGTTCGGGATAGCGAGCGCGACAAAATGCAGGCATTTGATGCCGGCGCGGACGATTTTATCGTCAAGCCTTTTGGAGCCGAAGAACTCACGGCTCGTGTACGAGCGAAGTTGTGCCGCTCTGTATCGGAAGATACGCCGGTTTTTACATCGTCTAACTTGCAAATCGATTTCGAGCGTCGCGCCGTTTCGGTGAACGGACACACGGTCCGCTTGACCCCAAAAGAATTTGAGCTGTTGCGGCATCTCGTGACACATCAGGGGAAAACCCTGACGCATCGCTGGCTACTGCAAACTGTGTGGGGACCAGATTACGGAGAGGAAATGGAGTCCCTGCGCGTCCTGGTCAACCAGTTGCGCAAAAAAATCGAGCCCGACCCGCGCAAGCCTTGTTACATCGTCACGGAACCCTGGGTAGGTTATCGCTTCGAAAGCGGCAATCAGACCCAGCGTCGCCCCCGCCCCAAGTAATAGTTCTCGCGACTCCTCGTGGGGCGAGCATCGTCCTTGCCCCGTCCGGCAACGAGCTTAATCTGCGTGTCGCCAGCGTAACGTTACGAAGACTCAATGGCGAGCTGGCGCATTTCGCAAGTTCGGCGATGTCTAATCGACCCGCGAATCTCGCGGAGTTGCAAAGTTACTACATCCAGTGTTTGAAGGGAGCGAAAGGAATGCCTAGATCTCGCTTGGGTAATTCTCGCGAGCGTGAATCCTGCACGATAAGGATCAGGATTCCAGTTTGTACCTGGTCGAAGCGAGAGCATAGAGCCTTCGCCACAGCACGCGATTGATGGTGACGACCATCGCGGCCATGACCACAGTCGCGGCAAGCAGAACGTGGAAATTGCCGCTGTCTGTCGCGCCGCTGATCACCGCACCAAGGCCAGTGGTCAAAAATGTTTGTCCCCTGAAGTGGAAATATTCGGCAACGATGCTCGCGTTCCACGCGCCCCCGGAAGCGGTAACAAATCCGGTGATCAGATACGGGAAGATCCCCGGCAAGAGCAGTTTTCGCCAGCGCTCGAGTCTTCCGAATTGAAATACACTGCAGACCTCCTTGAGATCGGTTGGCAATGCTGCAGCGCCGGCGATCACGTTGAAGAGGATGTACCACTGCGTGCCGATCAGGAGCAGCACCAACGAACCAATTCCCAAGCCGCCGCCCGCGCGGATGAGGATCAAAAGGATGATCGGAAACAACGCCGTAGCCGGTATCGAGGCAGCAATCTGCGCGATGGGTTGAGCGACCGCGGAAAGTTTGGGATGCAGGCCGATGGTTACGCCGACGGGAATCGTCCAGAGAGCAGCAAGTGCCAGAACAAACTCGACGCGCAGAAACGTGGCTCCCGCACCGATGAGGATGGTGCGGAGCTCGGAACCGGTCGTCGTCACCAGCAGCGCGCACATTTTGACAAACGCAAAGCCGAGACCAACCAAAACCAGACCCGCGGCCACGCGCGCAATCCACTTTGCGGAGGCTACCCGCCTCGAAGGTTCCGGCGCGGCCGCGCACTTTCTTGCGAAGTATATGTTCGTACGCTCGAGAACGGGGCGAAGCAAAACTCCAGCGATCAGCGGCAGAATTCTGGAGCTGCGCACAAGATCGAGGATCGGCGAGTGGGCCGTCTCGACCGCTTCCACCTGCTCGAACTTGAATTTCTCCGCCCAAGCAATTACCGGCCGCCAGATTAGCTGGTCCATCAAAACGATCACCCCGACCATCACGAATACTCCCCAGAGGATCGCGTGGGTGTCCCCGGCGTTCGCGGCGGTTTACAAAAAGGAGCCCAGGCCCGGAAGGCGAAGATCACGATCTCCGAGAGCAAACATTTCGCAAGCCATAAGAAAGAACCAGCCGCCGGCAACCGACATCATGGAATTCCAAACGAGACCTATGGCAGAAAACGGTAGCTCCATTTGGATAAGGCGCTGCCACCAGCTCCAACGATAGATTCGCGCCACCTCGCGCATCTCCGAGGGAATATTNNTCATGTTCCAGACCTGGCCGGTAAAAATCAGGAGGATGGAACCCAGCTCCATGCCGATCTGGCGCGTCGGAAAGAGCGCGACCATGGCCATCATCACACCCGGAAGAAAGCTGAGCACCGGAATTGACTGCAGCGTGTCGAGCAACGGAACCATNNGCAATGCGCAGGACCGAAAACGCGGCATATTTCGGGAGCGCGCTGGGGGCCAGTTGAATTTCGGCCTGTGCATGAAGCGGCGCCATCCAATAACGCGTGACGGCCAGGAACGCGTAGAACAACGCCAAGCCCGCGAGCAAAATGGGTAAATCCCGCAGGAGCGACGGAATTGCGGTGGGCCAGCGGGCCCAAACGGGCAATCCGGCTGATTGATCGCTTCGCCGCGGCATCAATGGAGTGCGACGCCCGACTTGGGAGCCGAGGACTCGTCCTGGTGGAACAGCCGCAGGCGATCGTTTTCGGAATCGTAGGTGAAGATGTCCGCGTAGCGGCCCCAATCGAGCGCCGTTTCCATCTGCGCGTCGGCTTCTGCGGTGCTGACATGCTCGTCGAGAAGATCCTTGAAAAACTCGAGCGGCATGCTGTGATCCGATTTGCTGACGAGCGCAGAGCGGATTTGCTGCAAGAGTGTGACGCGCTCAAGCGCTGCCTTCTGGAATAGTGATTTTCGCGTGGGGATGTCCGCCTCGGCATAGGCCCTGCCTTCCGGAGTGATTGCAACATCGCCTTCGCGCACCGTGGCGAAACCCAGGAGCGTCGTCGCCTGGAGGATCGGCAGCAAGTCGTCCACTTCAAGAAGAAGATCCTCGGAAACGTGGTACATGTCCTCTTCGCCGTTGCGGTCGACGAGAAGTTCCAGCAAACCCGCGACACCACCAGGGCGCGAGTGCGGCAGCGCCTGGAAGCCGGCCTTTTTGCGCTGGGTAGGGTCGGCGGGCGGCGCCAATTCCAATTCCGGCTGGGTCATCACCTTGTAGATGTAGTCCACATAGAGGACGGACGCCGCGGACTTGCGGTCTCGCGGACGCTCGAGCGGGATGCGAAAGTCGGCGCGAATTCTTGCCGGAGACCCACCCAGGACCACGACACGATCGGCGAGCAACACGGCTTCTTCAATGTTGTGCGTTACCAGGAAGATGCTGCGCGTGGGGATCTTCTTGGCAAGCCACAGTTCCATCAATTCGCCGCGCAGGTTTTCCGCCGTCAGGACGTCCAGGGCCGAAAACGGCTCGTCCATAAAGAGGACTTCGGGCTCAACTGCCAGGGCGCGCGCGAAACCGACGCGCTGCTTCATTCCGCCGGACAGTTCCTTGGGAAACGCGCCTTCAAAGTTCGCCAGACCGACGACCGCCAGGGCCTGGAGCGCGCGGCGATGGCGTTCCTCGTGCGCGATGCCGCGAGCAAGCAGGGGCGCCTCCACGTTTTCGAGCACCGTAAGCCACGGGAATAATGCAAAGCTTTGAAACACGATGGAAACATTCGGAGTGCAATCGGCAATGCGCGTCCCGTGCCAAAGGACTTCGCCACCGGAAGGTTTGCTGAGCCCGGAGAGCATCCGCAGCATCGTGGACTTTCCGCAACCCGATGGGCCGAGCAACGCGAGAATCGTATCCTGCTCGAGCGACAAGTCCACGGGCGAAATCACTTGAATTTCGTGCCCGTCGGGCTGCGTATATTTTTTCCCCACCTGACGCGCTTCGAGAATAGGGGCGGCGGCCGCGGGACTCGGAGAAGCAATCGCAGGCTGCAGTTCAGCTTCGTGCTCCGGCGCGCCCACTGTCGCGACCGGAGTAGCCGGAGTAGCGGCAACAACTCCCTCAAGCGTGCTCATCAAACTCTGCCACGCTTCCTCAGGAAGCTCGTCGAAGAAGTGATCGCGGTCAGCGACACTCATTGCGTCGACGATTGCTTTCATCTCGTGTGGTGGGCGCGAATGCAAAAGCACGTAGGCGTGAAAGTACGGGAACCGTATGAGTAGCGCCACAGCAAGATCTGGAGGGAGCTGGCGGAAGAGATCACGCTGCATGTCATAGGGCAAACTCAACAATCCCTGTGCAGCTTCCTGGGATTCAATCTTGCGCAGAAGTGCAATTGCGGCTCCCCATTGGGAGCGCCTGACAAATTCGCGGAGATGATCGAGCGTGGAAGAATCCATGATTGAGAATCTGTAGCCTACTACGAAATCCGTAACAAACTCATTAAGTTGGCGACAGTAACGCCTCTCCTTATTCGAATGCGATCTAGATTTGCCGCCAGCCGTCAGTCACGTTTGTCGCCTCGAAGCTGCTGCACGCAGTACCGGGCCTCATCATTCAGGTTCTGCGATTTCAAGAACGCCGCATAGGTGTAGAGCGTCTCGAGGGTAAGCTGCTCGACCTGCCTTTTGCCAGATGCCTGCAAAGCCAGGACGCGGCTTGAGTGCACCCGATGGTGGGTCAGCCAAGGTGCTTCTTACGTGCTCGTAGTCGGCGACCGCCATTACCGGTTGTCAGGCCACG
>PKUY01000379.1 GCA_003131705.1 Acidobacteriota bacterium
CTAACGTCGGTCAGCAGCATTGATTCATTCGGAGGTGCGGTGCCGCCGAGTCTGAGTATCTTGGCTCCGAATCTGGCGGATGCCGGAAAGGCTGTTCTGTCGTTCTTCGTGGGGGATGTCGGGATCTACATAACTGGGCCGACCGCAAGAAATCGAACTACGCAACTCGATTTCGCGGACGACCTCAGTCTGACCCGTGGAAAGCACCAACTGAAGTTTGGCGCGGACTATCGGAGCATCTACCTAGATTTACGTCCGTTTGCATCCGGGCTGCTGTACGAATCCCTCAGCACTTCCAGCCTCGTGACAAGCGGCCAGGCATTTGCGGTGCAGGGCTCGATTGCGAAGAGCGCTGACCTTCTTTCGCGTTCAACGGCCCTCTATGGGCAAGACATGTGGAAGGTCACGCCCCGACTGGTGTTTACCTACGGCGTCCGCTGGGAGCTGAGTCCGGCTCCTTCACCGAGGGGAGCCACAACGGTCGCATCATGGCAGAATGTGAACAGCCCCGCGGCTCTCACGCTCGCTCCTCTTGGGACCCCAACATGGAGCACTCGCTACACGAATTTTGCACCGCGTGTCGGCGTGATCTATAGCTTGACGCCGAGCGGCGACTTCGTCGTCCGGGGAGGCTGGGGAATCTTCTACGACTCGGCGTCGGACTCTGCCGGGAATTTAGGGGGTGATTTTCCCAATGGCGCGTCCCAGGTTTCCCTCTTCGTTCCGCTTCCTTTACTCAATGCGACGTCATTGATTCCGTCGGGAATCTCAACGCAGCCGCCGTACGGCGGCACGGTCGAGGGATTTGCGCCGAATCTTAAGCTACCCCGATCCTATCAGTGGAACGTCGCTCTAGAAAGATCGTTCGGGAGAGGGCAATCTGCTTCCGCAACCTACGTTGGACAGGCAGGCCGGGATTTGCTGAGACAGGAAGGCATACCCACTCCGAACGCCAACTTTTCAGGGCCCTTCGATTTAACGCGAAACAATGCGCGATCAAATTACAACGCTTTGCAGATACAATATCGCAGACCACTTTCAAACCGCGTGCAAGCTCTTCTGAATTACACGTGGTCCCATTCCCTGGACAATGCCTCCGGCGACACGATTCCAGCCATCTCGAGTGCCGTGATTCCGGCGGGAAACGACTATGCATCCTCTGACTTCGACGTCCGCCATAGTTTCTCAGGCGCTCTGACCTACAACATCCCTTCGGCCGGCAAGCAAGGACTATTGGCAGAGCTAACCAAGGATTGGTCGGTTGACTCTGTGATCGTTGCAAGAAGCGGGTTCCCGTTCAACGGAAGTATACTCGGCGCGCAGATTGCCGGTGCCAATCCTCGCGCAAGTCGTGTTCCGGGCCAGCCCCTTTACATATACGGAGCGCAATGCGGGCACGTTTTTGGTCCCGTCTCGCAAGGAGGAAATGGTTTCCTCCAATTAGGACAGCCTTGCCCCGGTGGGAAGGCACTTAACCCGGCAGCATTTACGGCACCCGCGGCCGGTCAGCAAGGGACAGAACGGCGAAATGACATTCCCGGTTTTGGATTGAGCNNCGGAAATTCGCAATCACGGACCATCTTAATCTCCAATTTCGCGCGGACGCGTTCAATCTGTTTAATCACCCAAACTTTGCGAATCCCGAAGCCTTCATAGGCTTTGGACCTTCCTTTCTTCTGTCGTCCGCAATGCTGAATCAAACCATCGGGGGCCTGAACTCGCTTTTCCAGGAGGGTGGCCCGCGCTCGCTGCAACTCTCTCTCAAGCTTAGTTTCTGAGGTTGGNNGAAGAGGGTCCTTCACGCGGATGCGCTGAAGGAAGGAGGCTCGCTTTGTTCGGGGGACATGGATTGCGTCGCTGTGTTTATGTTTGTCTGCTGGGACTCTCGGTTTCCGCCGGTGCATCGTATGGGAATGAAAAGGATGGCCGGGTGGAAGACCGGCGGGTCACTGTTGCGGACGCGATCCAGATGATCCGGTGGGCTGATCACGACTACTTTCTTGGCGGAGATCCGGATGGCCGGGTGGGTCTGTTTTCCCCGGACGGCAAGCAGTTCATCGTCGTGGTGAAGAAAGGGAACATTGAACGCAACACGAACGAGTATTCGCTCTTGCNNAGCAGCGCCTTCCAATCACCCAAACCACAAGTGCTTCTAACGATGTCGTCATCGTCCAATCGTGATGCGATCTCGCGGGTGAGATGGCTGGATGACGATAGGACCGTTGTTTTTCTCGGAGAGAATCCAGGGACGGTACCCGAAGTCTATAGTTTCGACATCCAGACGAAGCATCTGGAGAAGCTGACAAATCACCAGACACCGATCCTGGCTTACGATATAACCGCGGCAGGTGAGGAGATCGTTTACGAAGCCGTAGCGAGAAGGACAGCGGACAGACAAGAGGTGAGAAGGAAGGGCGTGGTCATCACCACCCAGTCTCCATCCGATCTCATGACGTGTGACTGCGATCCGGATCGTGGTGTCGAAGGAGCGAGCTCTGCGTTGTTCGTGCAAACAAAGGGACGGCCTTCTTGGAAGGTTTCCTCCTCCGATTTCTTGACGGCGTCAGAAACACTTTCTCTTTCTCCAACCGGCCGATATGCCTTGGTGGCCGTGTATGTCAGAGATGTCCCGGAATCTTGGGCGGAGTATCAGGAGCGGTATCTGCATACATACGTCGCCGAGCAGAGAAGGCCGGGCACGCGATCCAACGTGAGACGCTACATGTTGCTAGACATACGCAGCCACGAATTCACGCCTTTGATGAACACGCCGATTTCTTGGTCTGGAAACAGGTTTGCATGGGCCAAGGATGGGAACTCCCTGGTCTTGTCGGGCGCCTATCTTCCTTTGGATAACGCTGACAGCACCGAACGGGCGGTTCGTGAAAAAAAGACGTTTGTGGTGGAGATCAAACTGCCACGCAAGGAAATGGTCAAGATCAGCGACGCGGAATTGACGATAGAGAAATGGGAGCCGAGTACCGGAAGGCTCTTTTTGGAACCGAAGAACGGACAAAACAAGCTGGCCGCCGAAACGTACGAAAGGAATGGGCCGACATGGAAGCGGGTTCCGGTGACTGTGGAAAGCGCACCAACAGGCTACCCGTTGGATGTAACGGTGGAGGAGGATATGAACACTCCTCCAAGGATTGTTGTTTCTGAGCCTGAGAATCACCGGAAATCGATCCTCCTTGATTTGAATCCTCAATTCGCCCATCTGCAATTTGGACGGGTCGAGGCGATAAGCTGGAAGGCGAAAGACGGACACACATTTCTGGGCGGGCTCTATCTGCCACCGGACTTCAGGCCAGGGACCAGATACCCACTAGTCATTCAAACGCATGGCTTCAGAAAAGACAGATTCTGGATCGACGGTCCTTGGAGCAGTGCATTCGCGGCGCAGCCTCTTGCGGCAAGAGGCATCGTCGTGCTGCAAGTCGATGGTTCAGCGGATTCGGGTGACGATTTGAAATACGGCCAAACGGTAGAGGAAGCACCTCGCCAAATGGCTGGGTACGAGGGCGCCGTGGACGATCTTGATCGAAGGGGGCTAATAGACCGGAGCCGCGTCGGCATCGTCGGCTTCAGCCGGACTGTTTTTTACGTTGAATACACGTTGACGCACTCGAAGTATGAATTCACTGCGGCAACCCTGGCCGATGGTGTTGACGGGGGATACATGAACTATTTCCTTTGGCCCAATGAGGACTACGTCAAGGTGAATGGCGGCCCGCCCGTCGGACCATCCCTGGCGTTATGGTTGAAGAACTCGCCCGGCTTCAACCTAGATAAAGTTACTGCCGCGGTCCACCTTGAGTGCTATGGCCACGGTAGCTTTCTTGGGGGCTGGGAGTGGTTTTCAGGTCTCTCACTTCTCAGAAAGCCTGTGGACTATGTTTGGCTCCCCGATGGGACTCACCTACTTGTCAAGCCTTGGGACCGGATCACTTCGCAGCAAGGAGATGTCGACTGGTTTTCTTTTTGGCTTCTGGGTGTGGAAGACCCTAATCCGCGAAAGAAGGAGCGGTATATTCGGTGGGAAGGGCTGCGCGCGCTCAGCGAGAAGAAGAGTACGAAGCCCGACACTTCACCCAACTGATCCGTGGCAGCGTCCGCCGGGCAAACAGGCTCATGGTGCGGCTTTTCTTCTATCTAGTCTTCCGGCATCGGTAAAATGCCAGGGCGCTCGGGGGCCCCCTGACGCCCTGGCAACTGTCTATTCGTCTGCCTCGTACGCCGCGATCGACTGCTCGGGCAGGTCGTGCAGGTTATCCGCAATCTGCGGGTTCAGTTTGGAGTGTGGTGATTGAATCGCGCTGATTGCCTCGGCACATGATGCGATTACTGGCTTTGCATAGTTCATGAGTTTCACCTCCTTTCTCTATTGGGATTGTTCTCAGCTGAGAAGTCGTTGGATATAGGTCAAGGATTCGTTCCTGGCAAGCCGCAAGGGGCGGTCCGTCGTCCCGCGCTGCCCGGTGTGCGATAGGTCCGAGTGCGCCAGATTTCTTAGCCACATTTCAATTCCTATCGCGCGCAACAAGGGAACGATCGGCACTTCCTTGCCGCTCCGGGCTTTCTCCAGTGCTTCGCAATAGCTTGCCGTGTCGAGGATTCCCCTCGAGCTGCTGACCATGTTCTGGCTTGTTTCAATCAGACGGGCCCATTGTGAAGCGATAGCCACTCGATGGCCGCGAGAGACGAAGGCCTTTCTCTTCCTGTTCAGGATTTCATCGGGGACGATTCCAACCAGTGCCCGGCGCATGAGCGAGCGACGCTGGCCCGGACGGACCAATTGTTCGCGTGGAATTGCATAGAGAAATTCGAGAAGATCACGATCGAGATAGGGATAGCGTTTCTCGTATGGTGGGCCGGACGGCAATGCAGAGCAGCCGACTTGCCTTCGGAGTGCTTCCAGTGCGCCCAGGTTATCTTGAAAACTGGGCAGGGGCCCAAACAAGTTCAACCTTCGCTCATAGCCAATCAACGCGGCTGGATGGCGCTTGACAAAGCCAGGATGCAACCATGCGG
Organism: Acidobacteriota bacterium; assembly: GCA_003131705.1. Classification (GTDB taxonomy): domain Bacteria; phylum Acidobacteriota; class Terriglobia; order Acidiferrales; family UBA7541; genus Palsa-295. Next base: position 5,032 of record PKUY01000379.1, read on the forward strand.
GCGGCTGCCTGTGTTTCGGAGCGCCAACAAGGGCGGGAGGAAAAAATCTTCGCCCCGTTTCCAAAAGTAGATGGAACCAGGGTTTTCTGCTGCTTAAGGCCCAAGCTTTCAATTGATGAGCCAATTGCCGGAGTCGGAGCGTTGCCAAGAGGTCCGCGAGTTCCGGCGTGGGTGTTGGCGCGCCCCCGGTGACCTCATCGCCGCCCGTGCCGGAAAGTAAAACACGGCTGTGGTGCGACGCCATGCATTGAGCGAATTGTTTCGCAGCCGGCGTCGGTCGGTGGCCGGAGCCGGGAGTCGCCATAAACTCTTCCGTGTGAAATTGTAAATCCAAAGAACGGTGTTCACCGACGTTGATATGGCAACCGGTCCGGCCGCGTTGAGCTTCGATCTTGGCGAAATACTGGCGATCATTCCAGCTGGGTTCGTCATCGCTGTAGTAGGAGAGAGTGTCGAGCGCAGGGGCTTCGGCGGCTCCGGTGCGAATGGCAGCGTCGGCCATGCAAACGATGGAGGAGGAGTCCATGCCACCACTCAACTCGGCAACCACAGGAGTATCGGAACGGAGTCGCCTCCAGACGGACTGAGTGAAGGTGATGCGGAAATGTTCCTCGTACTCGCCGTCGGTGCGATAACGGACCTTCTTCCCCGGATCAAAGTCCCAGTATTTTCTGACCGTCAGCTTTCGGTCTCGGACGATTACGAAGGAAGAGGGCGGCACGGAGTGAATGCCGACGTAGGGTGTTAGATGGACTGCGGGGAAGGACGATAACCATCCTGCGATGTATTCTTCGTCAAGTTCGAAGGAACGATCGGCAAGCAGGACGAGCGGATCGAGGATCGTACTCCAGCTAACCTGGCGTTCATCGAGTGAGTAGTGGAGATGGCGGGTGCCAACAGGATCCTTGGCGAGGATCAGCGAGCGTTCGTTCGGCTCCCAGATCGACAGGGCCCAATCGCCAATGAGCCTGGCGAAGCACTCCGCAGCCCATCGTTCGTACGCGGCCGCAACGATCTCCACATCGGTAGCGTCGGCCTCCAGAGTAGCGCTAAGTTGCCGGATCAACTGATCACGGTTATCGAGTCGGCCGTCCAAGGTGAGGATGGCGCCTGAAGCGGAGGGATGGGGCTGCGTTTCATGGCGGGATTGGTTGGTCGTGTGGAAGGCTCGATAGAGGATGCTGATCCCGGGCTTCGAATAGCAGTCGCCGCCATCCGGTCCATACGGGGCGATGAGCGATCGCACCCTTTCAAGATATCCGGTATCGACCGGCTCGCCGTCCAAGTTCCATCTTCCAAACTGTGCACTCATGATTTGCCGCCTCGGACCTATTTTGGGGCGAGATTTCTAACACCTGTCGAGCACCACGTAAACATCTCGCATGTAAGGTTTATCGTTGACTACGCTGTCGTTTACTTCGACCCAAGCATGGGCCTTGAACGGCATCTGCTGCGCGCCGATCACCATTTTGGCGGGTACCCCATATTCCTTTAGC
>PKUY01000414.1 GCA_003131705.1 Acidobacteriota bacterium
CCATATTCACGTCCTGGGCGGCGAAGCACACCACGACGGCAGCGAACAGCGTCGCCAGAGTCAACAAGATCGTCTTAGTCTTCATGTGATCTCCTCTCACGTCACGGGTTTCTTTTTTTACTTCGAAACCGGCGAGATCATACACCCGTTTTTGTTCCTGTGCATTGCTTGCAGCTAGATTCCCCAGGCGGCGCTAAGAATGAGTATTCGCGCTCATGAACCGGCTTCGTGGACTTGAGAAAGCTCCGTGATGGGACACAACTACTTCTTTACGATTGCGGGCTGCTTCAGCTTGTCGTAATCCGGCATGTGTACGCACAAGCCGCCCGTCCGCGTCATCTTTGAATATCCCGCCATCAATTGTTCATTGTAATGGTCGATCGCAAAATCAAACGGATCCGCCGGGCTCGCATCCACCAGCTCCAGATCCGTATCACTCATCGTCAATCTTCCAAAACGAACCGAGCCGCCCTTGAAGTGTAAATAATTTCGCGCGCTGCAGCTTTCTGAGATGGGGGCGGACGCTACCTTGCCCATTTCCGGCCCGAACGTCAGATCAATCACTCCATTTTCGATCTTCAGGCTCGTCAAATGTCCGTGCAGTTGCGGCGGCGGCAGAAGTTTCTCCGGATCGAGGACCAAATCATCCTTATCGGCGCTGACGCCTTCTACTTTTTTTGTGTTCAGCATCTTCTGCGTGTCGAGTCCCAGCAAATCCATCAGTCCCTTTACGGGCAGATGGAGCGCGGTAACTTTGGTCGTGTGCACGTGAATCATTCCTTCGGACGTCACGGACATCGTCCCGGAAGTCCCGAATGGAATCCCGCCTTTGCTAATCAATATTCCCTTCATCACGATCTGGTCGCCCTGGATGCTCGCAATTAGTTTCTTCAGCGGCGCGTCTGGCTTCGCGAATACATAATCATTCAGATCGTTCGTCAATGCCGTCATGGTCAGCGTAATCTTGGCTGAATCGACATCTAGTCCAAACGAATTCTTGTCGTCAAACACCGGAATCTCGCCCGGCTTCGGAGTTAATCGCCCATTCAGCGAAGTAATGTTCACGATGATTCGATCGGTAAGATGATAGTCGACATTTCTCATCGCCGTTCGCACCGTGGTTGCGCTGTCGCCGCCCGTTGTCGAAGCCGACGCAGGTTTCTCGGTCTGTGCGGACGTAGTTCCTGCGGCGAATGCGAGTAACAAACTCAAATTGCATAAAGTGAAAGTGCGGCGCATCAATTCGCTCCGTACAAAATTGGTGCTCTTAGTTTAGGAAGTATTGAACCATCAGGAAGCTGTTGCACGTCTTCGTCTCACCAACGACAAAGGGGACTGTTGAATCGGGCGCGTCCATCTGACCTGATACCGAGAGTTTTTCTCCGCACGAGCCAGCCGTCCGGCGCACTTCCGTTTTCGCCGCCTCGTTTCAAATGGATTTCGTACACCCGCAGTTCTATCTCTTCTTGAGTAGGTACCTTACGCTTTGTGTCTGACGCGATGGCTCCTTGTCCTTCATTTTCATCACACTCATGCAGGAGCGTGAGGTCCCCGGACGGGTCGAGTCTTGTCGGGGCTGCCGTTCATTTTCCGAATGGTTTCTACTTAGACCCGCAGCAGGAGAGGCGACCCACTCTTCTTTGACGTAATAGTTCTCGGGCACGAACACGGCTCGACAATATGGACAAGCCTCGCGTCCGGCACGCGGCCTCGGAGGCATGTGAATTAAATTGGTGTCTGAGTCCGCCCGGTCTTCCAACACAATCTGGGCGGCGCAATTCGTGCAGCGGCAGCATGTGTAGGTGTATATGATTTGAACTCCTTTGTCTTAGGCGACGGCGGAACCTTGGGGTGTGCGTGACGCGTCAACCGCTGCGAACCGGTTTAAATCCAGAGGAAGAGCTTGAAAACTTATTCCGGTTCGGGGCTCTCCAGCTAGGCCAAAGACCCGTCGCGAAGTGCGGCGGAAAGATATGGGAAACAGGCAAAGTGTAACTCTGGCCGAGCCTATAATCTACTCCAAAGGGCAACACAAATTCGAGGTCCTGTGGAAAACTTTCGAGAACTTCATTCTGCCGGTATGGACGCCCGGCTCTCAAATCGCCGAAATCCTCGGTCACGCCGGATTTTAAACCACCTGTCCTCGATAATTGCACGAAGTCTGCGGTGTTTGGGTCTTGGCCTAGGGCTTTTCTGCCGGACGGCTCGTACAAGCGGCTAATCTGGACGCTGAAGGATGAGGAAACGAGTCTGCGGGAGTACCGAGACCCCATCGAGGCCCAATTTTCGCTGGAACGTTTCCGCCGCACTTATAACGTCGAAGGACCCCACCAAGCATTACGCTATCGGGTTCCTGCGAACGTTTTCTGCGGAAAATCCGACGACTCAGCCTGAGATCCCCTCAAAATCCCCGGTCGCGACCAGTTTTAAACCACCGGTCCTCGGTAATTACACTCGATTTGCGGTATTTCCGTACGAACTCCGACCCAATACGCAGAAGACTAGCAAAATACCGCAAATTGAAGCGCTAGGTGTTCGTGGCGAAATCGAGGAAGGCCCAGTTCTTCGTGCCGGCCAACAATACAGCTTGGAATTTGTCCGTGGGCGCCGATAATGCGTTGAAAGACTTTCGCTGATCGGTTAGCGGCGATCCGAGACCCCTATTCCCTGGGCTTGACTATTCGGTTAATTAGAGAGATATTTTCGCCGACCAACGCACGTTTCCGTCGGAGGTTCTGCGATGTGGAAACCACGATTCCTATTAGCCGTCACTAAAATCATGCTGCTTATTTTTGTTACAAGCCTGATCCCATTTCCATCGGAGGGGGCAACGTGTACGGGATCTGACCCCTGCAATGCATGCAAGAACTGTAAATATTGCAAACACTGCGCGAAAGAAGGCGGCAGATGCGGCGTCTGCAAGTAGCAGGCAATAAGAATCGGTGCCACGCACCCAAAGCAACGTCCCGGTCGGATCGGAGTGCAGCTCGGTTTGGGTGTTGGAATAGGCCTCTCTAACCAGATATTTCCAGTTGAACTAGGGATCAAAATGGTCATCGCCGATAGATTGAAAGAACTGCGGGAGGAAAAACACCTGTCGCAAGGTGACATCGAAAAGCGAACGGGTCTGCTTCGCTGCTACATTTCGCGGGTCGAGAACGGACACACTATTCCAGCGATTGAAACTCTCGAAAAGTTGGCACGAGCCTTGGAAATCCCGATGTACCAGCTTTTCTACGACGGAGAAGAACCGCCCGCGCTGCCCAAGCTTCCGAAGCGGAACACTGCGGAGGACACCGCCTGGGGAAATGAAGGGAAAGACGGAAGGGTTCTCCACCGCTTCCGAGCTTTGCTCGGTCGCATCAAGAAGTCCGACCGTGGTTTGCTGCTTCACATGGCGCAAAAGATGGCCCGGCCTATTAGCAAATAGGCGGGACGGATACTTCTATATCAAATCGTCTTCGCGTGAACACCGCAAGGGCCGTTTTACCTACGATTGCCCACTGCACATTAGGAATCTGCTGCTCCCTTGCCCATTTGAGGATTAGGACCGCTTGGGCTTGGCTTTCAATAGGGAAACAGTCTACTNNTCGCGAGGCCGACGTCGTTATGACATCAATCGGACATGTTATGTAAAACGCTATTTCTTTGTGGTGCCTTGGGTGCTGACTTCCTTCCAGCCGGAGGCGGTCTTCACCCAGACGTCGGTGCTGAGAATCGTGCGTGATCGGTGTTCTCCTGCAACTACTGCGTCGTATGTGTCCGTGTAAGTGGCTATCGCGGTACCGCCGTAGACGCGCACCTTCAGGTCGGAGATCTTTTCGCTGTTGTACTTGTTATTCTGGGTATCGGCCAGCATTTTTAGCGTGTCCGCTTTGGTGAACCAGGTACCACCGCTGTCGCAGCCCATCCAATCCTTGGACAGATTTTTTTCCGTCCAAGATTTGTCGCCGGCAAGGTCCGCCTTGACGCTGTCGTTTTCCAGCCTGGTGATAGTCGCGACCGTGTCACCGCCCGCTTGAGCGCGAACCATTCGCGTGGGAACCAGCACGACGACGGCGGCCAGCGCCGCATAGACCGCAACCTTCATCTGATTCATACAGCCTCCTCATCGCAGCACGAGCCGAGTAAATTAATCACGAATTTGTGAATTGGACCTCGGACTCGCGTATCCTAATCCTTCTCGTGCCCTAGACACAACCAACAATTTGACACCAGAGCAGGTCCCGGCGAGGTCAGCGAGGGTTCCGATCACGAACTCCTTCCGTGAGAAGGCCGGTGAGAGGATCGTCGTGGCGCCGCAGTACAAAGGGGAATAACCGGCATTCGCCAATCCATACGCAAAGAACAAGCGAGCGACACTGTAACATCGGTCGCGATCGTCTGTTCGCACTTGCCGCACCAGAAATTGCGGTGGCGGGCGAGAGTCTTTACAACAAGGCCAGGAGCAAACCACCGTCGACCACGACGGTCTGGCCCGTCATGTAGGAGCCGCGCTCGCTGGCGATGAGCAATGCCACTTCAGCAATTTCGGCCGGCTGTCCGATGCGCGGAATAGGCTGCCTGGCAAAGAGCTCCGAGCTCCGTTGTTGGTCCCTCCAGTAGTACTCGCTCAGCGCCGTCTGAATGAGACCGGGCGCGATCGCATTCACGCGGACTCCCCGGGGTCCCAGCTCCAGGGCATAGGACTGGGTCATCATAATGAGTGCGGCCTTGGTCATACTGTAGAGCAGGCTGTGGACTTGCGGACGCAGGCCCGACATCGACGCAATATTAATGATCGAGCCGGAGCCGCGATCGCACATCCCCGGAGCCACCAGCTTCACCAATCGAAACGCGCTCTTCACGTTGATCTCGACCATCTTATCGAACTGGGCTTCATCCATCTCGAGGCACGGTCCATGCGCGAGGTTCGTGCCCGCGTTGTTCACGAGAATATCGATTCGCCCAAACTCGCGTGCGGTCGTTCCGATCATGCTTTCGATCTGGTCTATTCGGCCGACGTGACAAACAACTGGCTTTACGGCCGGACCGATCTCCCGCGCCACTTGGTCAAGTGTGTCCTGCTTGCGGCCGCAGATGACGACGTGAGCGCCCTCCCGGGCAAAAACTTCCGCGATCGCCCTTCCAATGCCGCGGCTGGCTCCCGTCACAATCGCTACTTTGTCCTTGAGTATACCCACGATTCAATCTCCCGCGTCTTCCCTGCTGACGTCTGGTCGGGCCGATTCAACCTGAATCCGTTTCGCTCTCATTTCCTGCAACTTCTGTCTTACAGGACAGAGCGAACTAGGGGAAGAAGCTATTTTAAAAATTAAGCGTATGCCGTCAAGGCGCTTTTAATGGACACATTTCCTAAATTTTAAAGACGGATCAAAACGGGCCACTGTTTTCCTAAACCTTAGGNNTTTCGGTCCAACGATCGTGCAGATTAGGCCAGTTTCCGATAAGCGTTAATCGGGAGTTAGCTAACAAACCCCTGTGAACTTCGGCGCCTCGACGGCGGTCCACCACCCCGGACTGCCTGTGTTTCTTCCGTTACTCATTGACGCGAATCTTCGCCGAAAATATCGGCGCCGGGCTCGCAGCGACTAAACTTTCTACATGGGAGTCAGTATCCGCTGAACATGGCACCGGAACCTGCAAACCGTCGAAAGTACGCTCGTATCCGTGCGCCTAAAGGGATGTTGGTCGGCTGGAAAGCCGCCGGTCAAACGACCGCCACGCGCGCCGAGACAATGGGGCTTGGAGGCCTCTACCTGCACGCCGCGAACCCTCCGAGCAAAGGTTCCATGATTGAATTGATTTTTGACTTGCCGACCGGAGAGGTTCGCGCACGCGCAATCGTGCGCTTCTCAACGCCGGGGAAGGGCATGGGCATACAGTTTGTCCAGATGAGGCCGGAGGACCGCGCGAAGCTGCATCAGTATCTATCCCGGCAGGAGGTCTCCCAAAAAACTCCCGCCGCCGCTCCGGCTGCAGACTCACGACCTACAAACTCACACTCCGCAAGCTCACAGCTCACCATTTCGCCACGAAGGGCCGAGGCGGNNAAGGGCACCTACTATCAGCTTCTGGGAGTCACATCCGAATCTCCGGGCAGCGAGGTCAAGAAAAGCTATTACTCGCTGGCCCGCAAATTCCATCCGGACAACCATGTGCGTAACCGCGAGTTGATTACACCGGTCAAAGACCTGATGGTCGTCATCACGGAAGCTTACAGGACGCTCGGGAACGAAGAGAAACGGGCCGCGTATGACAAACGCCTGGCCGCTATGGGCGGTTTTAGAATGCATCGAGAAAGGACAGGAACCGAGGAATCCGTCGAAGAATGGCTCAAGCGGGCTAACGAATGTCTGCGCGCGAAAAACTTCGTTGGCTCGATTGTTTGGTTGCGTAAATGCGTTGAAGCGGCACCCGAACAGGCTTTGTACCGTGCCATCCTGGCACGCAGCCTCGGGACCTTACCCCAATACCGCAACGAGGCCGTCGAACACTTCCAAAAGGCGATCGATCTAGATCCATGGAGGGAGCCAGTCTACGTTCAGTTCGCCGAACTGTTCGAGAAAATGCAGCTTCCGGATCGCGCACGCGCGCTCTATTCCAAGCTTCTCGAAATCAACCCCACGCATGCGAAGGCTTGCGAGCGGCTCGCCGCACTGGAGGCCGAGAAAAAGGGCGAGAAACCTTCGGCGCTGATCTCCCACTTCTTCGGCAGGAAAAGCTGAATCAGTTTAGCTCCAGGACAGACAATTAAGCCTTCAGCATAATGCGGGGGGATCTTGGTGCGTGCGCCGCATACACCTATTTAGGCCGAAAAACAGAAAAGCAGTGGCTAAAGCCAATCGTGACATCCTTTGCAGCGCGGCCATAGATTCCCGTCGCGAAAAAATGTGCCTTCTCACGACGGCCAGATTAGTGTAGCCAGTTCTGTGGGTTGAAGGCCTACGAACTTGGACGAAAGCGCGCTGATGGAATTGTGGCTCGCCTCGCCGACCCTGGGTGCGGCGGGTAATCGGTAACTACGTTCGGCAGACGGGCTGGGCGTTCTGGTCCGGATAGCTGTTGATAAATCCCCTTATCACGACCTATCTCAAAAAACTCACCTTCAAAGTTTCCAAAACTGCGGCCACGACCGATTTTAAACCACCTGTCGTCGGTAATTCCGAGCAGTCTGCGGTGTTTTTGCACGGAATACGGTTAATGCCGCAGTAGACTGCCCAGGCACCGCAAATCGGTGCTGCTCGGTGTTCCTGCGATTTGTCTGTCAGTGTATGCGAGTCTCGCCGTCATCGCCGCGTATTCTGACCGACACTAGCCTTTAGTGATTATCTCCGCATAATTCCGCGCAAGAGCCTCGGTGAGCACCCGGGAAGTTCGACGTTGGTGCGTTTCAGCTCGTCCTTTCCACGTCTAGCCGAGTGTTTTGGCGTGGAAGCTAGCGAGTTCGTCATCCTCTACGGTAAAGCTGATCTCAATTTGTTTACAGCATACTTCGCAGTCTTCGATGTAGGTTTGACGACCGACGGACAAGTCCAGTAGCATCGAAATCTCTTCACCACAATATGGACAGTTGAATTGGTGTTCCATTAAATGCCCGGCCCATGCGTTCTTGGTCTTTGGTCAAAGTCTTCGGCACTCTTAATCATCGTGAGCATTGCTTGATACCAGGGTTTGAGAAATTCCGCAGCAGCTTGAGGATTTGAGGCCGTTTGATACTTAAAAAGCGTTTGCATCCGCCCATCCGAGTTGAATATTGTCTGCACCAATAGTGCCGCCGCATATTCCATGATGGTTTCCTCTCGACCAGCGACGAGATTCTATCATCTTGGACTGA
>PKUY01000177.1:0-13324 GCA_003131705.1 Acidobacteriota bacterium
CTTCGTTTTTTCTGCCCAAGAATAATCGGGACGTAAAAGTCTTGAAACAGGCTCGCTAAGAATGCACTCATTGCGCTACCGCGCGCGTGAAATACTCCTTGCGATAGCGCACCACGTAGCTGCCTTTCACATCAACCTGCACGTGGCGATCGCTCCCGGGCGGCGGCAGGGGATGCGGATAGTAGCCCAGAAGATACTGGGTTCGCAGTTCACGATCGATCCGGTCGAACATCTCGTCGAGCTGGTTCATCTCGTCGAGTATGAACATCGCCCCGCCCGTGCTGTCGGTAATCGTAATCAAAGCGTGTTCTCCGGCTGTGTTGCGTCCACTCTCGTTTTTCACTGGCCGTATGACGATCGAGTACAGCAGCGCCCCTGACGCGATGCCAACGCGCCGCGTTTCATCGAACTTCGAGACGCTCGTCGTTTCTCCAGCGTCGGTGACAAGTACAATAGCGCGCCGCCGTCCTTCCGGCCGCCGACGGAGCGCGTTTGAGCCAAGCACGATAGCGTCATAGATCGACGTGCCCGCACCCGGCGCGATGCGCCGCACGGCGGATTGCAGTTGCGGCACATCGTCGGAAAATTCGGAAAGCTTCGTTACCGTCTCTGCGAATTGGAATACGCCAAGCGTATCCCCGGGACGCACCACCTGCCGGATAAAATGTGCCGCCGCTTCCGTTTCGAATTTCAGGTCCTTAAACGCGCTTATACTCGAATCGACCATTAAGGCGAGGTCGAGAGGCCGGTTCGTCTCGGGTTCGAAACGCTCTATCTTCTGCGGCACGCCTTCGTCGGAAAGCTGGAAGGCGTCCTGCGTGAGATCGGGCATGGGCCGGCCATTCACGTCGGTAACGCTGGCGAGGATGCTGACCATGTCTGTCTGTACGCGAATTTCATTTCCGCGTTTTTGCTGTTCTCTGGCCAGTGAATCACCGGTTACTGCTCCGGCCACAATCATCGCGGCGAGAAGCGTGCCGAGCGCTCCCAGAGTTTTCCTCATCTAAGAGATAGATTCATCCGGACCAGAAAAGGCTTTCTGCGAAGGTAAATCACCTTCGGCCCACACGGAGCCGCCGGCAAAATACTCTTTTTTCCAGATGGGTACAGTACGCTTCAGCGTATCGATTGCATAGCGGCAGGCGTCGAATGCGGCGCCGCGATGAGGCGAGCTCACCGCGATCCACAGGCTCGTCTCGCCGATCTCCAGCCGGCCCAACCGATGAATGATCGCGAGTCTATGGATCGAAAACTTTGTGCGGATTTCGGCNNTGCCCGCCGCTGACCGGCGGCAGGAAAGCGACCTCGTCGCCGTTTGCAAGAGGTGCACGCCAGCCGGCGTATTCCTGATTCACGGATGCAGCGATCGACGAACGAAACGCGGCCAGTTTTGGGAAGCGCCGGGCGTAACGCTCGAAAAGGTCTTCCACGCGGGCGCCCTCGGAAAGATCCGTCTCCTCCTGCGTGACCTCGGTTATTTCCTTGAGCTGACCAAAAAAGAGCACGCGCACGCGCATACGGCTATTCTATCGCGCGCGCGCGGGAACGAGAAGCGCCCCGAGGTTTCGTTTGCCCGAACAACTGCTCCACGATACAATCCCGTCCATCGGTTCGCTGTCCACTTGCTCTGAGCGCTCGCAAGCGTTCCGGACAGACTGGCGGTTCGAAAACATGGAAATCCTCATCGTAAGCCTCGCGTAAACAGGTACCGCAGATCGCTCATAGTTTGCGTTACAAATTCTTCTCGGTCGTTTCTTAGCGGCGTCTTCGTTGCGTTCGGGTTTCCTGAATGCAACACGGCGCAGAAAGCCGTTGATGACGATGAATGGCATAGCTGCAGAAGCGTTGCAAACGAGCTTGTGGGATTCGATCCTTGAGGCAGTCCGAGGCTCGCATCGGGATTTCACCACCGGAAGCTTGAACCGGGCCATTTTGCTATTGGCCATTCCCATGGTGCTCGAAATGGTTCTCGAGTCGCTCTTTGCCGTCGTGGATGTTTTCTGGGTCGGACGCGTTGGAGCGAACGCCGTCGCCGCAGTTGGTCTCACGGAATCCATGCTGCTGCTCGTATTCGCCATAGCCATGGGGCTGAGTTTGTCGACAACGGCCATGGTGGCGCGCCGCACAGGCGAGAAAGATCCAGCCGACGCTGCTGTGGCCGGAATGCAAGCCATCTTTCTCGGACTCGCGATCTCGGTGCTGGTGGGAGTGCCCTGTTTCTTCTTCGCGCCCGATCTCCTCCGCCTGATGGGCGCCTCGCCCGAAATCGTGTCCATTGGCAGCGGTTACGCACGAATCGCACTGGGCGGCAGCGGTGTTGTCATACTCCTTTTTCTCAATAACGCGATCTTCCGCGGCGTCGGCGACGCTGCCATCGCCATGCGGCTGCTTTGGGTATCCAATATCATCAACTTGATTCTGGACCCTTGCTTGATTTTTGGGTGGGGACCGTTCCCGCGCCTTGGCGTAACCGGTGCGGCTCTCGCGACGTTCACCGGGCGAGGGATCGGCGTGCTCTATCAGTTCTACCGGTTGTGGCGTGGCACGGAACGCATCCGCATCCTTCGCAGCCAAATTCGCCTGAACTGGGAAGTCCTTGTCCGGCTGTTGCGCGTGTCGCTCACCGGCATGTTTCAGTTCGCCATCGCCCAGACAAGCTGGATCGGTCTGGTGCGCATCGTGAGTTTCTTCGGCGCATCGGCTGTGGCCGGTTACACCATCGCCATCCGCATCGTGATCTTCGCGATCCTGCCTTCCTGGGGGTTGAGCAACGCGGCGGCAACACTGGTGGGCCAAAACCTCGGAGCAAATCAACCTGAGCGCGCGGAGACTTCGGTTTGGCGCACGGGCTTCTACAACATGCTGTTTCTAGGCGGCGTAGGAGTGGTTTTCGTGCTGTTCGCCGAACCGATTGTGCGTCTTTTTACTCACGATCCCGACGTGGTTCCGCTCGCCGTGTCCTGCCTTCGCATCGTGAGCTGCGGCAACATCGGTTACGCGTACGCCATGGTGATGCTGCAGTCGTTTAATGGAGCAGGAGACACGGTCACGCCGACAATCGTGAATTTTTTCGGCTTCTGGCTGTTCGAAATCCCTCTCGCTTATTGGCTGGCCATTCGGGAAAGCATGCACTCGAATGGCGTCTATTGGTCGATCGTGATTGCGGAGGGAGCCATTGCGGGCGCGAGTGTCCTTCTATTCCGACGCGGGCGCTGGAAGCAGCGAAAGATTTAAAGTTGCGACGCCCGATTCACGGTTGGATCTTTTCTCCATGATGGCTCTCTAGCATACGTTCAAGCCTGAAAATTAATTCTGGCCGGCAGCAGAGTGGCCTGCCCCTTTTGCGAGGCGCGCAATGTCGTCGAAGCGTGCCGAGGCTCGCAGCAGTGCCGCCGTGAGTGCGCTTGCTTCGTGGCGCAGCGCGGCCGAATCGTTGCGTTCGAGCGCTTCGCTGATCCCGGGCAATACTTCGGCGGCATATCCCGCATAACTCCCTGGCGCATAAATCAGATGCTTGAACCATGGTCTGCCCGTGAGACCCTCGGGCGCGAGCAGCGCCTGCTCGACGCTCACCAGCGTGCGATTGATCTGATCCACTCTGGCGGGATCGAGTGACTCGACCGAAATCGCGTGGAGCGCATCAAAGGCGTTCGAAGCGGAAGCGGAGAGTTGCCCGGCAGCTTCCAACGTGGGTTCCAGGATGTCTTGATCCGCCTCGCGCGCGGTTTGGAATCGATCCGTAAACCTGTGCTCAATTTCCGATGCGTAGGTCGGATAGTCAAACGGCAAAATATCCGCTTCGTCGAGACGCAGCGCCATTGTTCCCATGACGCGCGCGAGCGCGACATGGTAGGCAAACGTTGGATCGCCGAAATGTTTCATCCAGTAGAAATCGTCGTAGAGCGAGTGGTANNCCCGGCGTAATCGAAGAACGGCGAGTAGTCCGATCCCGAGCCCAGCGCGCTGAGAGGTACTTTGCCGGATGTATCCGCTCCCGGTGCTTGCCGTGCCGTGCCCGACACATCTTTGCTTGCACGCCGAGAATGTTCGAGCCACGCGTCGTAAATACGCAGCCCGGTGGCTGGATCGTCGATCTCTCGCGTTGCGTCGCGCACGAAGTCCTTGAGCGACGGCGGAGCCGACGCGGTGAAGTTGGGGCCGGTAACGCCGACGTCGCTGTTAANNCTCGACGAACTCGGTCGAGCCAAGCAGCCCGGGCTCCTCGCCGTCCCATTCGGAGATTACGATTGTGCGGCGGGGTTTCCAGCCCGAACGCACCAGCTCGCCCAGCGCGCGCGCTCATTCGAGAACGGCGGCCGTGGCGCTGCCGGGATCGGCGGCCCCGAAAACCCACGCGTCGTGGTGATTGCCGAGCATCACCCATTCGTCATCCGCGGTGCCGTGTAGCTTGGCGATCACGTCGTAGAGCGGTCTCTGCCGGTAATCCATCACGAGCTTCATGTGAACTTCCGCATCTCCCGGTCCCACGTGATAGTGGAACGCCAGACCGCCCTGCCAGTCTGACGGAACTTCCTGGCCGCCGAGATTCGCCAGAATCACGGCCGCATCCTGAGCGTTGATTGGCATCGTCGGAATCCGCGGCAGATTCTCGGCCTCGGTTGGGGCAAGGCGTTTTGCACTTTGGGTCGCCGCAATGCCCGGCGTCAGGGGATCACCAGGATAGATCTGCGTGTAGATGATGGAGCCGCGCTGTATGCCGCTCATCGGCCGCCACGGTCCGCGCGGGTAGACTTCGCCAACGGTTGCGCCGTCGTCTTCCGGATCGGAATAGAGGATCAGTGCCGCGGCCTTGTGCTCCTCTGCCACTCTTGCCTTGATGCCTCGATAATCGTGGCCGTAGCGCGCGATAACGATTTTCCCTGCGACGTCCACACCCAGCGACGCTAGCTCGCGGTAGTCTTCCGGAGTGCCATAGTTCACGTAAACGACTTGCGCGGTGACTTCTCCCGACGGTGAGTAAAGATTCAGCGGGCCGACTGCGCGCTTGTCGTAGGTGTCTTTGTCTCGGTCGAATGGCTGCTCGGGTGACGCAAGCGACTTCTTCTCCGGATTGGTCAATTCGAGTTTCGCTTCGCGCAGCTGCGGGAGCCACACGTTGTAGGTGACAATTTCGGCGTCGAATCCAAAACTGCGAAACTGGTCGCGCAGCCACTCGGCCACGCGGCGGCTCGCTTCCGTTCCAGCCATGTGCGGCTCGCTGGTGAGACGTCGCAGATTGCGCTCGGCGCGCTCAGCGTCGGGAATTTTCCGAAACTTCTGCTCGAGCTCACGCTCCGCCGAGACCCGCGCAGGCGCAAATCCGGTGAGGTCGCCTGCATTCTGCGCCGCGCTTGAGATCGCCGCTAGAAATAGAATCGATGCCGCAGAAAGAACTGCGACGCCGATGCGTCGAGAAATTTCTCGAGTCCGGTTGACTGCCGGGATCCCCATTTTGTTGCGATTACAACGACTCGCTGTCCTTTGTTTACAGCTACTTACACCCGTTTCTAATTCCGCCGAGTTGCGATTAGAAATCGGGAGTTCCGGGGGCGCACCTCCACTTTTGGAGCCGGTTGCAAGTTCCCCGCTCCCACCTTCGGTGACCGGCCGCCAGGGGCCGCCGAACATCGCTTCGATTCTGGACCATGTTTTCATCGCAGCTATCTTTAGCGAACCGAAGCTGAAGTGCAAGGGCGCATCCGTGTGGGGTACTCTTGGGGGTCGCCATCCCTTGCCTCGCGAGTACATTTGAGGCCCGGGAAGGACTGTATTAAACTTCGCACTCATACTTCGCGACAGCCTATGGTTCGCCCAACAGGAATCGCTCAAAATGACCTGCCCAAAGTGACTCGCGCAAAATGGCTCTTCAAATTGTAAGTGAACCTCGATGGCCCGCGCTGGTAGCGATGTTCGCCGCCGCGTGCGTGTATCTTGCGTTGCCGGAGCCGCTCTCGGTGGGCCCGAGTTGGCTTTTGCTGGCGGTCATTTTAGTCTTGCTCGTGCCACTGTCGGTGTCATACAGCCGCGGTCATCACAACGTGGCCCGGATTCTCACGTTGACCGCCAATGGCGCGATCACCCTTGCCATGATTGCTTCCTTGATTTTCTTGATTCGCGGCATGACACAGCATCGCGACCCAGCCACCACACTTCTGCGTGGGGCGAGCATACTCTGGTTCACCAACATCCTGGTCTTCGCGCTTTGGTACTGGAAGCTCGACGCGGGTGGCCCGCTGCAACGCGAACGCTCGGGTGGCCGCTTGGATAGCTCGTTTCTTTTCCCGCAGATGTTGGTGCAGGAGGACCGGGATACATCCTGGTCGCCTCATTTCATGGACTACTTGTTTCTTGCCTTCAACACGAGCACGGCATTCTCGCCGACGGATACGGCGGTCCTGTCGCGCTGGGCAAAAATGGGTATGATGCTGCAGTCATTGATCTCTCTAACGATTGTTGCCCTGCTTGCGTCGCGAGCCGTGAATATTCTCTGAACTCCCCAGCGGTGGTGGCCGTATGAAAATTCTGATTTCGGGCGCCTCGGGTCTGGTGGGCCAAGCGCTCGCAAAATCGCTTCTCGCAGATGGCCACACCATCGCGCGGCTTGTGCGTCCGGAAACCGCAGCATCCGAAATGGATGTTCGCTGGGATCCGATGGCGGCGAGTGTGGACGTGCCCGCCATGGAAGGCATCGACGCCGTGGTGAATTTGAACGGAGCCAGCATCGGCGATGGCCGTTGGACTCCCGAACGAAAAGCAATTCTTCGCAGCAGCCGCATCGATTCCACTCGCGTTCTGGTGGACGCGCTGGCGCACATGCAGAAGAAACCGCGGGTGCTCGTCTCCGCCTCGGCAAACGGTTACTACGGAGATCGCGGCGACGAAATTCTCAACGATTCGAGCGAGGGTGGCACCGATTTCCTGGCTCTNNCGCACGGTGCTTGCGCGGTTCGGCGTGATTCTTTCATCTCGCGGCGGCGCACTGTCGAAGATGCTTATGCCGTTTAGGTTCGGCGTGGGCGGTCGCTTCGGCACCGGCAAGCAATGGATGTCCTGGATCGGACTTGCGGACGTCATCGGAATCATCCGCGCGGCTATTGACAACGAGCGCATTGCAGGACCGCTGAACGTTGTGGCTCCGAATCCACTGCGGAATGCTGAGTTCACGCGCATCGTGGCCGCCACCCTGCACCGGCCGGCGATCTTTCCGGCTCCCGAATTTGCTTTGAAAATTGCCCTAGGAGAAATGGCGACGCCGCTGCTCCTGGCAAGCCAGCGTGTAGTGCCCGAACGCCTCCTCGCCATGAACTACCCATTCTGCTTCGATAATTTCGCAACAGCGCTTCCGGCCATGCTCTCGGGCAAGGACTAACGTGTCTCCCGAATTGGAATTGCGTGCGTGCCGTTATGGAACGCTTGATGTAGCGTGAAACCCGATCCGTTCCTCTCCGCTCAGCCCCGCAACGAAAAAGTTCCTGCGACACGATTTCTTCTAATCGTCTCTCGAACTAGGGTTTAGCTCGATGGCCCGCGCTGCCAGGCGTTTCCCCACGCTTCGGTAACCGAAGTTCTTACAACTGCTCCGCTTTGGCACATACCTTGCGCTACCCGGGGATCGATACGAATTTCAACCCGCGCGTTGGACCGAGCGGTCCGTGAGACACAGCTTCGCACCCACAAAATAAAAGCGGCTCCCGGGGAAACCGGGAGCCGCTTCCCTGTTGTGCGCGATTACCGCACTTCTATTGCGTGGGCGATAGCATCTGCGTGAAGCCGATCGTATTGATGGAACGCAATGTCGGTGTTTTCGGCGGCAACCATTGCGGTCCCTGTGTAAAGTTTGCGTCGAAGGCATAGATGCGGGTTGGCGGGCTATATACCGTGGTGCAGCACTTATATATCCCGATCGCCTGGCGGTTATAGTAGAAGCTCACCAGCGAGCCTTCGTAGAAGAGACTCCCTCCCCAGTTTTCGATGTAGCGCAGGAAGTTATGCAACCCTCCATCGGTGCCATAATCCGCCGCGCTTCCTGCGGTTTGCGCAAACGGTATGCCCTTGCCCGAGATGATAGCTACCCGGTAGGCCGTCTGGATACCCGGGCGGCTACCTGGGTCGTAAGGCGAGATGAACGAATTGACGTCGTTCCAGTTGTCTGAGAGTAATGTCACCGCATCGGCAGCGACCGATGCAGCCACGCTATTGCCCGTGAACGTCCCGTTGTTAGGAGCGTTGTAATCGCCTTGAATGTATACCGGATTCTCGGCCGCTATGGTTAAGCCGCATGGCGGGTTCGGAGCCGGACCGTAGCAAAGAGTGCCGAGGCTGAACGACCCGCCATATTCAAGTTTCAGCGCGTGGCGGAAGAATGCGGGAGGATTTTCCCGAGCCTCTTGATTGTGGATGTAGACATAGTCCGGCATAGGATACGCAGATGCTGCGCAGTGTGGATTTGCACTTGGATTCTTTGTGAGCACGGTAGGAGCAAGGTTTGCCAGTAGGTTCGACGGCAAGCCTTGAATTGCAAGCGTTGCTTCCGCAGCCGGGAGTGCCGGGGCGATCAGCGGGATTCCGCCATAGGTTCGAAGCGTTAAATCGCTTTCGAAATCTTCGCCTCCGTCCAGGACTGTGTTCGGGCAACCGGTCGCGGGGTCATCTGGATTCACAATGTCGTTAAACCCAAAGGATCCAGTTTTGATGTTGACGCCGGCGGTCGGATCGATCTGATTGCCTCGCCTGTCTGAGAAGTAAACAGCATAGCCGCCCGTATTCAGGGCGCTGATGCCCGAACCTGCAATAGCGCCGGTGAACCACTTCGACAGGTTGTTTACATCCAATTCGATGTAGTCCATCACACCCTCTGTGGTGATTTCCGGACCGTTTCCTGCATCGTTGGGATTATTCGCTAGGGCGGCGTCCCGAGAAATGGCCTCACGCGTGTCATACAGCGCCATAGGCCAGTAGTCGTAGCCGCTTGTGGTTGTATTGCACGCGTTCATTGCACCGACATAAGCAGAGGAGGGATTATCCCGGAGCCTCGTAAGTCTAATAACGGCGTTGGGGCTGGGCTCACTGGCCGATGTCGCTCCGCCACAAGTGGCGGACTCAGCTGAAGCGACTGTTCCGGTGTTTGGAAGAAAGAGCAACTGGTTCGTGGCTCCGGTGTTCTGTGGGTGGATGTTGCGGCCAGTCACACCCAGGTTCAATATTTCCTTGGTCACGTCAGTCCAGACGAGCGGGGCCGATTCATACTCGATTTTGATGCACCCGGTGATAACGGCTGTGTTTTTTACCTGCCAATAGCCATCACTCGGAAGTGCGGCCGTGTATGTGTTGTAAGGCAAGGCTGATGAGGTTGGACCATTCGAAAGCGGCAAGGGAAGACCCGCCGTGTACCAGTTCGCGGCTGNNTCCGCCCGGACCGTAATCGTCAAGCATAATCCGCAAGGCGGCTTGGGAGTAATATCGATCGCTAAACTGGGCGCTATTCCCAGCCTGTTCGCCGACAAGCGGCCGGCGGATCAGGGCAACCGGCGTCTGCAGACCTCCCAGCGCCGTTGAAACTAAATTCAAGGGCTGTACGCCGTTTTTCAACATACCGTTATATTGGGTTACGGCGTTGGTCCAAGAGGGTTTGTTCTGGTTCGTGTTGACCGCTCCATACGTGCTCGGGCTGTTTACGCTTCCTTCGGTTAACAATAGTGCTCGCCAATCTGCCGGTACGCCTTGGACCGCCCCGGGAATCATACCAATATTCACTGTGCCGCCGTAACCTCCCGCGCCAATAGGGAACCCATTTTCAAGGTTGGTGCGGATTACTTCGCCCGCCACCGTCACCTTGTCGGAAAGAAAAAGCGGGCCGGTGTTAGCGGCCAACCAGAGGTTGCCGTTGGTATGGACTCGGCCCCCGAAGTCGAATACCGGTCCGGCGAAGAAGCTCAAGTCTGTGTTCGAGAAAATGCCGAATTGAAACACAGGGATGGCCACAAGTTGAACTTGCCGCTGCAGCTTCACCTCGGAACCCATATTCGTCTGCGCGGCTACGCTCAGCGTGAAGGGAGTAATTAAACCCTGCATGCCCGCGTACGGACTGGGAGGCTGAATGGTCGCGTTTTGTGTGACCGGATTAACGCAGGGGAACACCGGGCAGCCTATTTGATAAGTGGAAGCGCCTACGGCATTCTGATACTGGACACCCGGAATAACAGGAGCCCCTCCGGCAATGGTTATTACATCGGCGGGCGTGATGGCTCCGCGGGTTGCGAAGACATTCCCCATATCGGAGGTCATCTTTTCCATTCCAGCTTCCGCGCCATAAAAGGCCGTCTCGCGGTTCTGATTATTTCCGCCTAGTCGCTGGTCGGACATCACCATCCAGGACATGCCCACTACCAGCGCCGACACCAGGAACAGGATCAGCAGCGTGGTGATCAGGGCAATTCCGTTCTCGCGCTTGGTTTTCACAGCGATCTCCTTGTTGGTTGCACAAGAATCGTATTTTTTCATGGCAGGTTACCGGGCGTCGGAAACGAGTTCACAAACGCCATGCTGCGTATGCTCACCTGGGTGCTCAGATTGTTGCGGAAATATTGCGGTGCTGTTGTCGCCGTATAGGTATATTCCGACCGTCCCGCCAGCGTTACGTTTACCGCCCGGATGTTGAACGGCGTATCGGGGTTGACCGGCTGCGGTGCGTTCCCCGGTCCCAGCGTGNNCCGCCTGGGGCGGTCGAGTTGAGAAGATCGTAACTGAAAGTCAGATTCTCGATGATGTCGGCCACGGGTTGTGGCGGGTACGAGGCATTTGCCACGGTAGGATAATTTGGATAATTGACCTGGCGGATCAGTTGCGGCCGCTGCGGGTTCGTATTCGAATCAACGTAGTAAGTGACCATCCACACGCGACTGATGCTGGTGGGGACGACCCCAACGTTCAATTGCGCAACTGTGCCCTGCGGCAGACCGGTTGCGTTTAGGCCCGCCGGATCGCCCGCGGAGAATGTGATGACGCTCCCGGCAATATCCGTCACCATTTCAAGGGCGGTTCCAAGGTCATTGTGAAACATGATTAGATCGCCCACGGTAAGCGGCACCGGTCCGCCCGGGAGCGTAAAACAACTGGGAAGCAGCGTTACGGTAAGGCCGCTTGGCGCAATTACACCGCTGCACACAGGTGCCGCCGGCGCTGCCTGGGTCACGGGATATTGATTGAGCAGAGGAGCTGGAACGCCGCCGGGGCCGAGCGCACTTGAAACCAACGTGTTGTCCTCGTACAGAATTGTGATCGTGTCTGTTTTGAAGAGAGCGTCCTGGACTGCGCCGGTGTTGGGATCGAGCGTTTTTGCGTCTTCGCCGATCTGCGAACCTGGTGTCACTTGAGGCAGCGCGGTATAAGCGGCCGGAAAGAACCCAGCGATACCTCCTGGGCGAACGATATTGGAAGTTAATGCGGCAGTACTTGGGACGGAGAGTCCCGCCTGCGGAATTCCCTCCCCAGCCTGGGCCAAGTCTCGAACTAGGGCGTGCATCCCAGCGCGAATGTTCTGCTGCGTGTTCGCTTCCAA
Organism: Acidobacteriota bacterium; assembly: GCA_003131705.1. Lineage (GTDB taxonomy): Bacteria > Acidobacteriota > Terriglobia > Acidiferrales > UBA7541 > Palsa-295. The sequence goes on from PKUY01000177.1 coordinate 11,558, forward strand.
GGCCACAGCTGTGGTCACATTCTCCGCTTGTATCAGTGCGCCAATAGCCGCTCCTGTGATAACCATTGTTACAGCCATCGAAACCATGAGTTCGATCAGTGAGAATCCATTTCTCCGCTTCATGTGTTGCTCCTCGCGGTACTAGTTAAATGCCGAAATCTCGGTTTGCAATACATACGAGCGGTTTGCAAATTTTCCGGACGTGTAGTTCACTGTCACTGTTATGTTTCGCAGGTTTGCGTTCGTAGCGTCGTTCGTGATCGCGATCGTTCGCGTGAAACTTGATAGCGGCATTTGGATGTCGTCCACCGTACCAAGCATTCCATCGGGTCCGGGCAGCAGGATGAATTCGGGAGGCGCCCCAATATCATCCACCGAGCCAACCAATCCGCTTGGGCTTGGCTGTAGGAGCGGCTGGGGACCCAGCAGGAAAAAGCCCTGGGGATTGGCTCCCGTGTTATTTGAGATCGCCGCCCAGTTATTTGGATTATTGTATTTCGCCGTAAAAATCGCCTCAGCGGCTTCTTCCGCTTTCTGTTGGGCGATGAAGTCATTTTGTGAAGCTTGCATGTACGCCATTGCGTCGCCGAGCATTGCCGCGAGCCCTAAAACGCCGATCATCAACACCAACATGGCAACCAGCGTTTCCAGCAGCGTGAATCCCTTGCTTGAGGTCCGGCTGTTTTGGTCCTTCATGTCTGCTTCTCCCTCAGAACTGAAACCATGTGGTTCCGTTGTTTTTCCAGCCGCGAATCCGGCCCGTCGTGCCCATCACCGTGGCTGCCCGGCCTGACGCCGCCTGTGCGGCGATTCCCAAAAATACGGTCCCATTGATCGGCACATATGTTGCTCCGTTGACTAACTGTCCCGTACTGTCGAAGAGCATTCCTCCAACGGGCCCATTGGAGATGCCACCAAAAACAATTGGGTTTGTGGGAATTGCGCCGGCGGGAACGCCGTTCACAAAACCATCTGGCGTATCGATCGCGTCGACTACCAGGAAGGCTACAGACGTTTGAATCGGCAGGGTGGAGAGTACTTGGTCGGGCCCCGCTCCAACCGTGAGCGAGTTCCTCTGCGTGATCGTGATTTCCGACAGGGTTAGACCGTTGACTACAACAACCGGGAAGGTGATCTGTTCGTATCGCCGGTTGGTGACGGCGTACTCGCGAGCCTGGCGCAGTTGTTCCAGAACCTGGCGCATTGCCGTGTCGGCCCGCTGATCCTGCATCGCTGGACTTAGTTGGAAAACGGCGATCGCCGATACGATCATGATTATTCCGATCACGACGCAGAGCTCGATCATCGAAAATCCACTCTCGGGATTCCCTTGGCTGCAAGCCTTTCTTGATTTTGCTTCCATGTGTGTCACGCTCTCACCTCGAATGGCCCGAGTTGGCTGAGACAACCATCCATCGGGTACACTAGTGCATGTGACAGGCCAGGGTGAAGGAGCACTAAGGTCTTGCTGGGGATGGGGTTAGAGGGTGTGACGGGGATTGCTCATGGCCCGCTTCGATTTCGCGGGGTGAAAACGTTACCGATGTGAACGCGCGTTACATGGTTTCGGAATAGGCCCTCGGATGATTCATTGCTTGCTGGCTGCTCTATCAGCCGGAGGTTGAAACCTTCACGACGACGCGTCTCGCATCTCGCGAGAACCGCAAAAGCGCGCGGATCTCCGTGTCGAAGGGCATATGGGGTAGAAGTGAGCCGAGTTGGAAGGACAGAGGGGGCCCTCGGCCCCCGTTGGTCGCTCGGGACGAC
>PKUY01000177.1:13350-13543 GCA_003131705.1 Acidobacteriota bacterium
GGATTCGGTTTTGTCAAGCGAGCCCTGTGGACTTTTTTTGAGAGGGACCACCCCCAATGGGGCGGACTTTGGCGAGGAGGTTTTTTCCGCGAAACCTATCGGGGTTGTGCAGGATGTCAACGGAGCCAAGCTATTTCATCGTTTTGCTCAGGAAGGCGAGGGTACGGGTCCATGCGTCCGCGGCCGCTTCCGG
>PKUY01000429.1 GCA_003131705.1 Acidobacteriota bacterium
AACTGAATCACCCGAGGCTCCTGTGCGAGTGTATATAGCGACGGAACAATCATCGCGAATAGCAGGAGCAGCGAAACCCAGGGAAGGAGCCGAAATCCCCCTCCGAGCCGCATAGGCGAAGTGGTTTCTGTTGTGTATCCTTCGTTTCGAGTTTTCTTGGTTTCCATCACCGCATTCCTCCCCAGGTCATGTATTTAATTCATGTAAAGCATATTCGCCGGTTAGACAATCTGGCGCAGTAGCTTGCGTCACAATATATTGTAATGGACGTCACAGGCCATACGGCAACTGAGTCGCCTTGTTCTTACCGCTCGACTGCCTTCTTTGATCCATTGCTCNNCAGCTCAGCCGCGTCATCTTCACCGCCTGCTTGCCTTCTTTGATCCATTGCTCCGCGATCTGCTGCTTGTTATCGAGCCACACCACACCTGCATGAATACACTCCACTTAGCGGGGACAAATCCACTGGTAAATAAACTCGTCGTCCACTCGTACCATTTCAGAAGGCGTACCGCATCGCAAACATTAAGGTACTACCGTTGAAGTCTGGTCCCACGATCGGTTGAAGCGTGTAAGTCCCACCGGTGATGGGAACACTGGCACCGATCGGTGCTTTGGCGTTGTATCCGTAATAGTTCCACGTGGTCTGGTAACTCAGGCCCTTATACAGGTCGATTTGGATCGAAGCGAACGGTTTCTGGTAATTGAAGGCCAGCGTGCCAGCAGGCTGAAGCGGATTCAGGAACACCGTGCTGCCACCGACAAAGGTGCCGGTGTATCCGACGCGCGTTGTGACTCGGTTCACCGGTTTCCACATCACGTCGCTATAGGCGTAATGCTGGTGGCTCGTATAGAACGCGGTTGTGCCCAGATTAATACTTGAATTAGTTCCGGAGCTAGTCGCTTCCGCGGTGGTAAAGGGGCACGGTGAATTAATTGGTGTATAGATTAAGTATCCGGGGACACCACCGGAGCCGGTCATCTGTCCGGAAGTGTCCCGGAAGCAAACAAATGTCTGCAAAGAAATATCGGTGTAGTTATATCCGATAGTGAAGGCGAACTTGGGATTCGGCGCCAGTACCGTAGAAAAACCGTACGTCCGGCCGTGCTCGAGATTGTTGACTTGAGAAACGTTGTCGCGGTTCTCGTGAATATCAATCGCACCGTCGATGGTCATCCATGGACGTGGTCTATAATTCGCGTGAACCTTGTAGCTCTGGATTTGCCGAGGCTGAGTCCTCGTGTAAGAGACATCGTTATATCCGAATTCGAAATCAGCAGTGATTCGCAGTGTATCCATCGGCCGCCAGGTCAAGCCGGCGATACCCACGTGCTCATTGATCGTGGTTACGCAGTGTCCAATAAAAACAGTCTGTATACTGACAGTTGGCCCGACGTGCGTTCCTTCTGCACAATACAGCGCAGAATCCGTGCTTGTCGTCAAAGTAGGCGCATAGGTAATGGAACCGTCCGCATTTAGCGTGCAACCTGCCGGAAGCGTAGTTGAACCCGTGGGGAATGCGCACTTCCCACGGGCCGCCAGAAAGTCATTCGCCGCCGTGGCCCCCGTCCCACCGGGATAATAAATTGCTCCCAAGTTCGGCACCGTAGTGTTTGAAGGATAGAGCGCGTCCCACGGTGTTTCGGAGATTCCCTTCTGCTCATAAACGTAGCCGATTCGACCGCTGATGCGCTTCGCGAGATCGGCTTCGAGTTGGATGGTATTCGATAGCCGCCTTTGGCCCAGGAATGCCGTATTAAAAGTGCCATAAACATCAGGCACTGAAGTGGTGCCATGCTGTGGGCAGGTAATCGCGGTGTAGGGCGTCGGACAGATGCTGGCAAATGATGTCCCCACGCCGGACCCGGCGGGAACCAGCGGCGCAAACTTTGCTATTGGCAGCAGTATGCCGGTTTGGCCGGTCACCTGGGGAAGCGTGGCGAACAGATTCGTGGACAACTGATCAAAAAACCCGTCACTGCGCCAGTTATCGAAATTAACGGAGTCGACAATCCGGACTTTGTCGGTCAACGAAACAATGGCAGACCAATTCGCGTGCACAGCGACTTGCGTGGCCTTTGCCGGACCTGAAACGATAGGTTCGCGAATCTGCCCCGCAGCTGCCGAGGGGTTCGTCCATTCGTTTGCGACATCATTGAGATTCGAGACGACATTGTGACTGTTGTTGTAGCTGGCCGAACCGGACATCTCAACCCTTCTGATATATCTGGACTGAAAACTCAGGCGCTCCGTGGGCATGAAATTCCGCGCGGGAGCAGTTCTCGAATACGACAGATACTCCTTGCACAACGGGTTCGCGTAACCTGGATAGCCCGCTGGGAACGGCGCTGCCGCCAAAGTCGCACCACAAGGGGCGGTCGTTGCGGTAGGCGGGTAGAACCAGTTGGTTCCCATATCCACCGGCACTGTACCCGGAAACTGACTTGTTTGAACTAGAAATGGCGTATTGGCAAGCGTGTCGCTGGTGTCTTGCTTGTCATACTCAAGGAACTGATCGTAAGAAATCGTGGTCTCGGGCAGAACGCGGAAGTCCGCACCCATGTGGTACGCATTCGTGGTCATTCGGAATTTTTGTGCCAGCAGGAAATTAGTGGTGCCCGCGAACGAACTGGAAGAGGGTCCTTCGTTCACATCGCGCGAATAGCCCAGTCGGAAACGCACGCGGGATTGCGGCAGCAGCGTCAGCTCGTAATCCTGCATGCGCCGGACGAGATCGAGGGCGGCCGGCGAATTGTTAACGGCGAAGGAAGGAAACGCCGCGGGGTTTGACGACACGGGGCTTGTCGTCGCGATCGGGACTGGGTTTAATGGGTTCGCCAGCAAGTTGTAATCCCAGAAATCCTTGTCGCGGCGGAACACCAACGAAAAATCGTACCACTTATACTTATCGATCCGCAGACGCGAGACGTCGTTCGGATCGCCGCCATAGCCGAAGTTGCTGAAGTTGAGGCTGTCGAAGAGGAGCCCCTGGCGGTTGATGGACCTCATGCTCAGAGTGTAATCGAGCACACGGGTGCCGGAAGNNCGTGTCATACGTATCCTGGTTTCCGTTGACCCAGTTTTTCCGATAGCCAAGCTCAACCGTCTGCTGGATGTTATAGTTGCCCGAGTCCACTCCCTTGACTTCGTCGGAGTTATCCTGGGCGCGAGAAGTAGGCGCCAAGAAAAGCCCTGCAATCACTACCAGCAGGCCGAGCGGTCTAGTGCCGAAGCGATCTTTCATGATTNNGTTGCACCCCAACGAATAAGAGTTGCGATTTCCGCCAGCCAGTTCCGTGATTTGCTGCGCCTCTCACTTTGGCAAACATTCGTCATATTCAACCTATCGGAGAAGATCGTTGTTAAAGTTCGATCCGTGGATTGCCACGTGACACAGCGAGCATGCGTTTTGTTGGGTAGACATCATGGGATCCATAACCGGCGCGTGTCCGAAGGCGGCTGCGGTGTGGCATGACAAGCAGAGCAAGCCAATGTTGCTGTACTTCAGCATGTGAGGATTTGCTCCTCCGTGCGGGATATGGCAGGCCGCGCATCCTTCCACCCTCACGGGAGCGTGTTCGAACACGAACGGCCCCTGCTTGTCTGCGTGGCACTTGAAACAGACGAAATCGCCGGACGCGGAGGTTCGGACTTGCCGCGTCANNCTGAGGTTTGGACTTGCCGCACCAAGTGGTCTGACTCCCAAACTCCACCCGTTCCGTGCTGCTCGTGACAGTCGGTGCATTGAATCAGGCCCTCATTCACGCGGTGACGAAACGGCATATTGAACTGGGACTTTTGTTGGAGATGGCAGGAATAGCAAAGCTCAGGTTGCGCCTTTATCAGTAATTTTTCTTTCGTTGCGGCGTGATGCGGCGAGTGGCAGTCGATGCAGCTAACCTCGTTCTGCCGGTGGAAGGAATTCGGGCTATTGAGGTGAGTTGGACCGGAAGCATGGCAGGTGAGGCAGCGTTCGTTTACCATCTCCGCGGATGTGTTTTTCGAATCGAAGTTAAAAATGAGCTTCTTCGCCTCGGGATTTTTTGTGTCGGTGCGCTCCGCCTCCATTTCGGCATCGGCGTGGGCTTTGCCCGAACCGTGGCACCCATCACAACTGGCGCTCGCGCTCGTTCTGGGTGCCCCTTGAGGGACCTGATCATACGTGCCCGCGTGGACGGTTTTCGAAACCTGTTCACCCGCTTGCTTGTGACAATGAAGGCAAGCCTCAGTTCCTGTCAACGTGCTCGTATCGGCCTGAGCGGCAGCAGCTTGCCCGGAAACGGACGTGGGCACAGCCGCAGCTGGCTGCTCTTGGGCGAAAACAACTGCAGCAGTTGCGAAAAGCCAGATGAGAAAAACTACAAGGAACCGGAACGTCTTGGACTTCAAGCATTCTTGCATCCTCAGCCCCTTTTCGTCCGAGCGGCTTACTGCCCAGAGCGCCGTCACCTACTTCTAACAGCTCTACGTTTAAACCCATTGAGGGAGATGAGTCTGTGACGTTTATCACGTGATAAGCGTCACACAGGGACTTCTGTGCCAGGGTCGGAAAAGCGAACGCTCTTCTTGCCTTGAACTTCTGTCTNNAAGGTTTCTACCTCACCGGGCGTGGCAGAGAAAAGCGCGGGGGAATGTGTGCTAGGCGTGGATCGCACTACGAGACGAGACGGGTGCCCCAAAAGTCAGCTCAGGCTCGCAGCAACCTCTCAAGGCCCGCCTTGTCGGCAATCACTAATATCGAGCCTTGGAGTTCTATGAGCTGCTCCCGTTTGAAACTGGCGAAGAGTCTCGTGACTGTTTCTCGAGCCACGCCGATCATCTCGGCAATTTCTTCGTGGGTGAGCGTAAGCCTGGCGCGGAGCTGATCGTTGCTCGGCCCGCGAGAAGCCGCAGCGTCCAACAAGAAACGTGCCAGCTTTGCAGCGGCGGAGCCGGAATGCGCCAGATACTGGAGCTCTCGGAAAGTCGCATGATAAATCTCATTCAGGATCTCGGCTACCCTCAAGGCGGCCTCGCCATGCTCTCGCAAAAACTCAATGAATGGCCTCCTGGAGATGACGTTGACCCGGATCGGTTCGAGTGCCTCCGCAGTCAGTACGTATATTTTCCCCGAAATGGTACCCGGCAAGCCAATCATCTCACCCGGTTCCGCAACGCGCAGAAGCAGCGACTTGCCATCAGCAGAGGCTGTCGTTAGCTTGACTCGGCCACTTGAGAGGATGAAAACACCGTCAGCTTCCTGACCTTCCACGAACAGAATCGCGCCTTTGGGATGGGATTCCGACGATGAAATTGCTTCAAAGCCCTCCAGCACCGGCAGAGGAAGATTGCCCAGGAGCCGCTCCTTCAAAAAGGGTCCGGCCAGGCTGCTCGCAATTGCCTGAAGGGAGAGCGGAGTTTTTGGAGCGGCGGGCTTGTGCTTTCTGCGTCGCTTCACTTTCGGCACAATTCGCACTCGACTCGTCACGCTGATCAACCCCTGACCGGAGCGAAATCTTGTACCAAGCGGCTGTTGGCAAGCTTACATCACAACCGCTTGGCTGCCACATGGGATTTGGCGGCTGCACCACCTGGCCTCGCCGCCGATGCCGAAAGCCCGTCCTGCAGCATCCGCCCGGCCTCCACCGCAGAATGAAATTTCATCGAGTTGGGACAATCGTGGTGAATGTGCTGTTTCCGGGCTTAAACGCGCATCCCGTCGATAGGGCCAGATAGTCATTCGGTCTGGGTCCGTGGCCGATTACCGACACGATTCTGGGCGTATCGTCGTGAACTCGGAGTGCGACCTGAAACCTGCTGGAATGATTGTCTGAAGGAGAAAAAATCTGTCAGACCGTGCGCCCCATCGCACGTAGCCTACGAG
>PKUY01000068.1 GCA_003131705.1 Acidobacteriota bacterium
CCGTTGTAGTGCAGACCAAGCCTCTTGAAGCGTAGGTTTTCTCCCTTATACTCCCCGTCCAGGTAATGCACTGAACCGATAATGTAATCCCATGGATGAAGTTGGATGTAGTCCTGCGCCGCCGAGCCCGCCGCAAGCCCGATTGCTTGGCAGACCACGAATGCGACGGCCTCAGGTTCGGTTTCCCAAACAGGTCTGATAGACAAACGGGGAATTGCGGGATGAATGCTTGAACGGAGAGATCTTTTACTCGCTGAAGGAGGCACAGATCGTGATCGAAAAGTGGCGGGTGGAATACAACACAAAGCGTCCCCACTCGGCGCTGGGCTACAGGCCGCCAGCAGAGTAGTTGCAATGCTGGCGGCAGTGAGAACACGCCGGTGTGCGCCAGCAGGCCGAGCGTCGCCACGGTTGCATACACGTTCAGGCCGGCGGCGAAACTGATCGCGATCAAGACCGCGAAAAGTTCGTTGGACGGAATTCGCACGGCGTCGAGCATCGTGGGCTAGCTTGAGACCGACCCTACGAATCGTCAAGCGAAAGCGGCTCTTCTGCGGCCGCTTCCGGAAAGCTGGAATAACCAACTCTAGGGGGCAGCGGTATTCTCGGACTCGGACACGACTTCGAGAATGCTTCCGCTGGTCAGAGTGGCATTCCCCAGAATGGCGCCGGGAGCGCCGGAGTAGGCGAGCTGGGCCGCGACAATCAGTTCGGCAGATATATTGACGTCCTGGCCTGGTCCGACGGCCTTGTTCACGCTCGCGCGCGCGGGAATCACAAATGTGACGGAGATGGGCGCGAGCGAATGTCCCGGAACAGGAAGGACAGTGAGCCGCCCCCACACATCCTGATCGGAAAGATTCGTGAAGCTGTAGGATTCCTTGGGCGCCCCGATTTTCTGGTCCGTGCCTACGCTGAATAACTTGAAATTGCTGAAGGCGTGGGTCCGATAGAAAGTGTTCTTATTCCATGCCACCCGGAACTCGGCGTGCGACGGAAGCCACATCTGAACGTTTTTCGAACGAAACTGCACCGGCGCGTAGTCAATGGACACGCGTTCGCGCGCAAGGCGTATTTGCGGCATCGGATTGACCAGTTCCGACTCGAGACGAACAATCTGATAGGAAGTGGCGTCAATCCATGCGCGCCCTTTCAGCGGGACCGGGTAGTAATTCCTGGCGATCACGTACGCCCGAATCCGGTTGGGCCGTTTCGGATTCTGCTGAAAGTGAACTTGCCACGCGGGGCGTCCGGACGCCTGTCCCAATCCCTCGCACGTAAAATCGAAATCGGAACTTATCTGCGGATGAAAGATGAGAGCCATGGCCGGTAAACCTTCGGTGGCTATGTCGGCCGGAAACTCATGGGGATCGAGGCTTCCGTTCCGATATTCCTCCAACTCAATCACGCCGTGTGGCTGGTGTACAACGGCTACGACGTAGTCGAACGAACGAACCTCGGGGGAACGCAGCTCGCCCTGCTTGTCTATGGTGAAATGTTCCACGCGCTCCGTGGCCTCGATTTTTTCAAGACTGTCCATCAATAGCTCGACCTGCTTGCCGGCGCCTGCGAGTACCTGAGGGAGCGCGCAGGAAACGTTGGGCGCGACGCCGGGAACACGCTCGTCTATTCCCGGCTCGGACCACGTCGAAGTTTTCGACGTTGAAATTTCGGGCTGCAGATCGAAGACGGCGGCGACACTTTTGGGCTGATTGAACGGTAGCGACGACTCCTGTTGCGCGCCCTTTTCGCGGTGCTTCAAANNGAACGGATTCAGCGGCATCCAATTTGCCGAGGTCGGCGAGCGCCGCTGCGTCCAAAACCTGGGCGACGCCTGCTTCGCCTTTCCCCAGGGCGATTGCCCGCTCGGATTGCTGCTGTGCTTTCGCGGGATCGTTCGACTGAAGATAGGCCGAGCCAAGTTTCCAGTGGGCTTTCCAGGATACCTCGTCGAGCGAAACAGCCTTTTCGAGCAGAGGCACTGCCCGTTCCGGGTGCCCCTGGCTGCAATACAGCTCCCCTAGCAACTCGAGCGCCCGTACGTGATTCGGGAAAAGCTGAACGGCTTTTTCCAGATGCTCCTGTCCCGCCGGGATGTTCTTCTCCTGCAATTCCAGCGCGCCCATTAAGTACTGAACGTCCGCATTCCCGGGCGCCATAGACAACGCTTTCTCGAAATGCTTTCGAGCCTGCACCATGTCTTTCCCGCGGAACGCTTCCACGCCTGCGTCCAGCTCTTTTTGCGCCTTGGGAGCGAGGATGGGGACAGAGGGAGCAGAAGAAGCAGTAGAGGTAGAAGTCCCGTTATTCGCCGGCTTCAGCGACAGGTAAACATTGGCGGAACTCCATTTCATTTCAAGTTCGACAGTTTCCCTCGCGGGCAAGAAACCGGGAGCGCTCGCCTCGACAATGTATGTCCCCGGCTGGAGACTATCGAACCTCGCCGTGCCGGACCCATCCACGCTGCCTTCCAATACTTCGGGGCCTGCGGTCGAGAGAAGGCGGATCCGCGCCGCGGCGCTGACAACGTTTGCGTCACCCCCGCGCAAATGAACTTCAATTGTCCCGTGAGGTCCGGCGTCCAGTCCGCCGAACTGAGCTCGCGCGACCTCACATCCGAAAAGACTCGCGAGCCCGCACGCGAGTATCAGGTGAAATCGCAGATCAAGGCAGAGAAGTATGCTGCGGACGTGTGGGCCGCCGAGTGGCCTCGTGCTGGTGGATACCAGTGAGAACAAGGAAGGCCTCCAAAACAGAACTTCCGCTTTGAGTTCCCGGTTGACGCATCGTACCCCTCTCGTTCCTTGGACGCAACGAATTTTCCGTCACTGTCGCTGCAAAATGAGAATG
>PKUY01000218.1 GCA_003131705.1 Acidobacteriota bacterium
GCGGCGGCGCGCCTCTTTGGGAACCCTGAGGCTGCGTTTCTTTCTACGGGACACTATAGAAGCTCTCGTACCATGCGCGGAGAATTACAAGTGACCCTCGTACACAACACTAAAACGAACGGCCTGACCGACGCAACTTTGGGCGTCGGTCAGGCCATCCTCTTTCAGAAGTCAAAAACAGTTCAGAAGATGAACTTTAGTGCGAACTGGATCTCGCGCTGGGTTGTGGCCGTGGCTGTAGAAGCACCGGACAGCCCGACTCCGCCATAGGGAGCAAACGGCGGAGTTGTGCCGCCAAAGCCGAGCAAACCATACGAGGCCGGCTGGCCCAGATTGGTGTGGTTGAGGACGTTGAAGAACTCCGCGCGGAACTCGGTGTTCACTCTTTCCCATAGCTTCGTGTTCTTGATGATNNAGATTAACAAGACCCGGTCCGGTCACCGAACTTCTCGGAACAGTGCCCAACGTGCCGACAGGCTGCACAGCATAGCAGAGGGGATTGAACCACGCGTACCACTTGCCGAGTACCTGATCCCTGCCACCAGGGCAAGTGCCGGAATAGTTCGGGCGATCTCCCTGAATGGCCCCGAGCCGAGCGATGTCGAACGGCCCGCCGCCTTCCTGAATCGTGACTGGGAGGCCGGTGCTAACCCNNGCACTATACAGACCGTTGGCCACCAAGTTGTGTTTGATGTCGAAGGAACAACGTCCGTAGTCGTACTTCCGGTTGTACGGATCTGCCTGCTCGTAGATTCCCTGCTCGAGACCTGAGGAAACCGATCCTGTTGTTAGGCATTTTGAATACGTGTAGGACACTTGGCCTGTAAAGGAGTGGCTGAACTGGTGGTTTAGGCTTGCCTGCAAGGAATTATAGTTCGACGTCTGCTGCGCCACGGAAGTGCTCAGCGATCCAAAATATGCCTGACCGCTCGCAGGGTTTATTGTTGAGTTGATACGCGGCTGCCCTGCGAAGTTCGGGCCGGGATTCGTAGCGGTCGGCAAGGTTGAGCAGTTCGGGAAGGTTGCGCACTTTGGCGGATTCAGATCCACCTCCGTAAACAGGTGGCGGCCTTGCGACCCCACATAGCCAACCGAAAGCACGGTCCCCGACGTAATCTGACGCTGAATAGTAAGGTTGTACTGCATGAAGTAAGGAGAACTTGAGGTGTTGTACAAGACCCCAGCGAACTCACTGATCGGCGGTGTTGCCCCGCCAGGAACCACACCCGGGAACGGGTTCGGAAACTGGAACGGTACCGCTGGAAACGTCACGGTGCTCGCATACGGCGGATTCAGATAGTAGTTGGACGCGTATAAGCGCGGGGCGATCTGGTCGTGGAACAGGCCGAACCCGGAGCGAATAGATGTCTTGTGATTCGCGAACGGATCCCAGGCGATTCCGAGACGAGGTTCGAAATTCTGCGCATTCGGGTTGGACGCAAAAAGATGGTGAACAGGCGTGTATCCATTTCCGTAGGTATGGCCCAGAGTGTCCGTGAAGTATGCGTTCTGATCGGGGAGCGGAGGGTTAACGAGTGCATTCAGCCTGCCGCCGCCGCCCGCCACATCACCTATGGGGTTGGTTGCAAAGTCATAGCGGATGCCAAGGTTCAGAGTGAGTTTAGTGGTTACCTTCCAATCGTCCTCGAAGTATGGAGCGTAGTCGGTTTCCTTGAAGTTGCGGGCCGAATTACCGTGCCCGGCGTAGGTTCCAAGAAATCCACCCACCGCGCCTTGGAGGAAACTCTGTTCGCTGAAGAACGCGAAGCTTCCGCCAAACACGAATGGGGCGCTAATGTTCGAAAGCACGCGAGTAACTGCTATACCGACCTTGAAGCTATGCGACCCGTGTGTCCAAACTAAATCATCGCCGCCGCCGTACTTATTCTGTGCGATATCGTAGGGCAGGGCCGTATTGGCGCCTAGTCCGCCGCAACCAGGGCAACCGGCAGTGGTATTGCCGTCCGGGAAGCCGGCAAAAAAGAAAAGCGGGTCGTTGGCAGTGTTCAACGTAGAAGGGGCGCCGGCCGGAGCGGGGCCGGTAACAGCCTTTTCGAACGTCCGCGTAAAGTTGAACCGAACCTGATTGACGACGGTGGGCGAAACAATTCGCCGCTCCTGCAGAGTGAAGTATTGGTTGGCCGAGTTGTCGAGTTCAGGCCAGTATGGAACAACGATCGAGCCGGCGAGCGGTATCGCTTGGTTCGCCCGATCAGAGACATACCGCCCGAAAATGCTGTCTTTGGCCGAAATGTTGTAGTCGACGCGCCCAAGAACATAGTTTTCGTTCTGCACGTTGTTGAACGAGCCCGGCGCACTGTATGCCCCGTAACCGCCGAGGTCAGACCCAGTCGGCGCCGGATAGAGGTTCAGTATTCCGGCGATATGCTGAGCGGCCACGGATTGCTGTCCCGAAGCGGCGTCATAACTACCTAGGGGTTGAGGAATCAAGATCGAGGTCGAGCTGGGATTACCGACGCACGCAGCCGGGGTTGGGAGAAAATTATTTGCATAGTACAGGCACGGCAATTGGCCAGTGGTGCCGTCACCGACAACATAAGGCTCGGGAACGAAAGTCGAGATCGTGCGTCCGAGAGCGTTGCGAAAGCCCTCATAGTTCGCAAAGAAGAATAACCTATCCTTCTCTATCGGACCGCCCGCGCTTCCGCCGAACTGGTTCTGTCGAAACTCAGGTTTCTTGTTCTTCGTGACAACTGGGACTGAACCCGGCGTGCCGCAGGCGACGCGGGTAGCGCCGCTAAAGCATCCTTGATTCTTGAAGTCAAAAAAATTGCGCGAATCCAAGGCGCTATTGCGCAAGTACTCGTAGACTGAACCGTGAAGGGCGTTCGTGCCCGACTTGCTCGCGGCGTTGAGCACGGCGCCAGCACCTCCAAATTGCGAGCTGTAGGTATTCGTGAGGACTTGAAATTCCTGCATTCCCTCGATTCCCAGTGTTGTCCCGAGTGCCGCCGACCCAGGACCGTGCTCCCAGAAATCTCTAACGTCTTCGTTATCGATCAGGAAGCCCTGGCCTTCAGGTCTCGAACCCGAAACCGAATAGTTGACTTGAGCTCCGTAGAACGATGACCCCACTCCGCCTCCGCCAGCTCCGTTATTAACGACCTGGACCCCTGGCGCCAGCTCGAGGAGTTGCGTGTAATTGCGCCCATTTAGGGGCAGCTGGCTCACTTGCTGTTCACTGACCAAGGTCGATACAGCAGCGGTCTGCGTTTCGACTTGAGAAACTTGGCTTTCCACAGTCACGGTTTGCGTGGCCTGTCCAACCGGCAGCGAGAAGTCGACTAATGGTTGGGCACCTACGGTTAGAGTGACGCCCTTGTGAATAACCGTCTGGAAGCCCGTCAGTGACGCCTGCAGATCATAATTGCCGATGGGCAGTTGGGCCACGTTGTAGCGGCCTTCCCCGTCCGTGGTCGTCGTTTGCGAGACGTTGGTTCCCTCGTTGGTGACTATGACCGTGGCCCCTACCAATGCCGCGCCCGAGGTGTCAGTCGCGGTACCCGAGATGGTGCCTGTCTGCGTTTGAGC
>PKUY01000296.1 GCA_003131705.1 Acidobacteriota bacterium
GACTGCGAAGTATGCTGTAAACCAATTGAGATTAGCTTTACCGTAAAGGATGACGAACTCGCTAGCTTTTACGCCAAAACACTCGGCTAGACGTGGAAAGGACTATCGGCACACATGATCGAAGACCGAGCCCTGACTGGCAAGCAGTATGAATCGGTCAATGGCGTCTAACTCTTCTGGGTTGAAGCGGGCTTGGACTCGATTCCTCAACTGTACAGAAAGTTTGGTCCATTCTTCTTTTGACGTACCAAGTTGATTTTTAAAGCCATCTGGTTGTGTATTACCATGCTGGAAAGTCCTTTGTTCTACGACAAACCTGCGATGAGCCATCTGCATGTGGTCGCGCAATTCACGTTCCGAATCGTACCAACCATTGCATTCACTACAGGTGATTCGAGCCACTTGTGGTTGTGCCATCTAGGTTTACCTCCTAAATCNNCATCGGAAAACATCGGCAGGAGCAAGCAAGCGAGAAGTAGAACACGGCCGCTGCAAAACCAACGAACAAAGCAAGGGTTGCCGTATACGATCACCTTTCCATCAACAACGTTTGCCATGTAGCGGTCTTCGCTCAGGAACTGCATCACCTTCTTCCCAGCCCATTGATCACGGTGCCATAATGCAACGGCTGGCGTGCGCTCCAGGCCGAGTAGGATGTAAACATGACGCCTATACTTTCAGTGCGAGATCTCACGATTAGGTTTGGGAATCGCACGGTCATCCAGCATCTGAACTTCGCGGTCGATCCAGGTGACAACTTGGCAATCATCGGACCAAACGGTGCTGGCAAGACTGTCCTTCTCCGGGCCTTACTGAATCTGTTGCCCTACGATGGTGTCATTCAATGGGCACCCGATGCCAAACTAGGCTACGTTCCCCAGAAAATCGCTGCGGATCGGCACCTGCCTCTTCACCTGAACGACCTTCTGGCGGCAAAGGCGCGGCTACTGAAGATCACCGACCAGGACATTCGTATAGTCGCAGACAGGGTGGGCCTTACTCCAGAACTACTCGAAAGCAACGTCGGCATACTCTCCGGAGGACAGTTCCAAAANNTTCGACGAGCCGATGTCCAGTCTCGACGAACTGGCGGAGGAGCGCATTTACGAATTACTGCGAGACTTACAGCGTGAGCACCATCTAACCGTTCTTCTGGTCTCGCATGATCTCAGTGTCGTATACCAGTTCGCGACCAAAGTTCTGTGCCTCAGCAAAGGGAAGCCCTGTTTTGGTCCGCCCAGAGAAATCTTGACGCCGGAAACTCTCGAAGCCGTTTATTCCGCGCCACTGAAGTTCTACCAGCATCATCACGATCATTAGAGGATCACGGATGGCGAATCCAGGTGAAAGCTACGCGGTGGTGCTGGCCCTTCTCTTCGCTGTTGCCGCTGGCCTGGTCGGCAGCTTTGCGCTCATGAAGCGGATGCTCTTGGCTGGCGATGTCATTTCGCACGTGGCGCTTCCGGGGCTTGGCTTGGCCTTTCTTTTCCATTTCAATCCGTTGATTGGCGGTGCCGCGACCTTGCTTGTGGGTACGCTGTTGATCTGGCAACTTCAGAAGAAGACAGGGCTCGCGACCGAGGCCATGATCGGTGTGGTATTCGCGGCATCAGTCGCCATCGGCGCCGTTTTGACTCCAAAGGAAGACCTTGTCGAGGCGTTGTTCGGGCGGTTCCAGGATCTCTCGCTCGCGGCGTTCTTGATTGGAGTCGCGGCCGTTTTTCTTATCATCCTGGTTATTTTTTGTTTCAAGGAGGAATTGATTTTGGGACTGTTCTCACCCGAATTGGCCGCTGCAACTGGCGTGAAGCTTGAAAGACTGAACCTCTATTTCCTGCTGGTGTTCAGCCTGTCGGTTCTTGTGGGCCTGCGTTTCCTCGGCGCGCTCCTCGCCGGTTCGTTGATAATCATCCCTGCAACCACGGGCCGGCGCCTCACAAGTGATCTGTCGCACTTCCTGGTCATTTCTTGCCTTGCTAGCGTGGTGGCCGTCGGATCGGGTTTTGCGGTGACTTGCTACCTGCTGCCCCAATTCAGTCCGGGACCAGTTATCGTCGTCATTTCGGCGGCTCTATTCATATTGAGCCTGCTTAAGAAGCCTACGCCCGCTTAGGAGTGTCACCCGCACCGCAGTGCTGAGCTTCGTAGGAATCTTCATTTCTTGGTGCCCGAAAAGCAGAAGAATGCGGCTCAGACCTCTGCGTACACCATGCGTCGTCGTTAATTAGGCGGTAGTACAGGTGTCGTGCGAGTTGTCCTGCAGAAAAGCCTAGGGCCAAGACCAAAACATCGCAGACTGCTTCCAGATACCGAGTGCGGCGGATTTCATTCGGGACGTGGCCTGGACGGTTCAAAACCGAGCGTAACCGGGGATTTTGAGCGAATTCGTTGTGTCCAGGGCTGGCGAAGCGTACGATGCGCAAGCCAGATGTCCAAATTGGAAATTCCGGGTAAATATCCCCACTGGCTGCAACAGCAAGTTAAAGAGGAGACCACACATGAAGAGACTTTTCACAGTTTTTGCTGTTAGCGTTTTGGTTTTGACTGCGAGTGGCCTGGTGCTGGCTCAAAGCGACTCGCACATCGGAACTTGGAAACTGAACGTCGCAAAATCGAAGTTTGACCCAGGTCCGCCAATCAAGAGTGAAACGCGAACCTACGAATCGACTGGCGATGGCTACAAATTCAACGGAGAGCGCGTCAATGCAGATGGCAGCACTGCCACATATGGGTTCACCGTAAAGTATGATGGCAAAGACTACTCCATAGTTGGGCAGGACACTTACGGCGCAGATACCCTCAATGTCAAACTCATCGATGCCAATCACATCGCTTCGACTTCGAAGAAGGGCGGTAAGGTGCTTTACACATCGAGAGTCGTTGTCTCACAAGACGGAAAAGTCATGACGCTGACGTCAAAAGGAACTAACGCAAGCGGCCAGTCCTTTAATAACGTGGCCGTCTACGATAAGGAGTAGGCGCGACTGGCAACAGCAATTTCGTCTGAGTTATCGGCGTGGGTATATGGGAGCGGGCCGCCTCCGCGTTCCTGATCACCGAGAAGAATTTTCGCAAGACCCAAGGCAACCGCGCTCTGTGGATTGCTGAAAGCGGCGTTGAACCCGACCATCGGAGAAAATCCGGCAAACTCGATGGGGCAGGTGGCATAGAATGCATCACCCCGTCGCCCACCTCCAACGAAACTGGGGACACCTTCGCTTTTCTTGCAGCGGCGTGCCAAAAACTATGACACTTTTATGACACTGCACCATTTTCGGGCATGTCCGGGTTTGAACTCGACGAGTCAACTTGATGAAACGGAAAGAGTAAGAGTGGTGGGGCTGGGGAGAGTCGAAAAGATTTCGATGACTTCTGACGGAAAATGCGCTATTCACTTTTCAACAGAAATTGGGCCACCACCGAGAAAACTGAGCGGGGCACTTCTCTAGCGATATTAGGATGCCATCAGTGTAGCTGGGACGAACAACGCCGGAGCGGAAAATGAATTGTAAGATCACCTCTCTGGCGAGCGGCAGAATTGGAGGAAGACAAGATATGGGAAACAACCAGTATGTGATCGTGCTGCTGACAGTGATGTGTATCCTCGAAGGACTGGTTTTTATCGAGTTGCGGCGTCTCAGGATGGGAAAAGGGCCCAAGTAGAGACAGGGCTTCTGTGCAGAAAGCAACGCTTCCC
>PKUY01000207.1:0-6637 GCA_003131705.1 Acidobacteriota bacterium
GATCGCCATGCCCTGGGTCCTGTACCAGATTTGGTTGTTCGTTGCGCCGGGGCTCTATAAGCATGAGCGGGGCGCCGTCGCGAGCTTTATCGGCTCATCCATGTTTCTGTTTCTGGGTGGCATCGCTTTCGGATATTTCGTCATGCTTCCGCAGGTACTTACTTTCATCGTAGGATTCGCGAACGATGGCCCGATTAAACCGCTCATCAGCATCAACGAATACTTCAGCCTGATTCTCGTTGTCCTATTGGGACTGGGCGTCGTATTCGAGATGCCCGTTGTAATTTTTATTCTGTCGCTTTTCGGGATCGTCACGCCGAAATTCCTGCTGAAGAACTTTCGTTACGCGATGCTGCTCATCACGGTCGCAGCCGCGATCGTCACTCCCACTCCCGACGCCACCACGATGCTCGTTTTCATGGCGCCCATGATCGTGCTGTATTTCGTGAGCGTGCTCGTGTCGTACAGTGTCGTGCGGAAGAAGCGAGCGAAGGCTTTGGCCGAAGAGCAGGCCCCCCTAACGCGATGATTTCTCGACGATCTCCATGGATCGCAAGTACGGCGCTCGCAGCTCTATTCCTGTGCGCCTGCGGCCACGATGCTGCTGATTCGAAAGAGTCGCCGACTGCAACCCCCGCCAGCGCCGGATCGGCGCCATCCGCACCGCAACTTTTTGTTTCCGCATCCGAGGCTGCTCCGCCCGCTGCGCGGACAGGCGGATTTGACGGCGCGAAAGCCTACGATCACGTGGCAAAACTCGTAAGCTTCGGCCCGCACCCCCCGGCATCAGACGCGATACACAACGCGCAAAGTTATATCCATTCGCAATTGCAGGGCTTCGGTTGCGCCGTTGACGATGATAATTTCAACGCGCAGACGCCCATCGGCACGCTGCGGATGAAAAACATCGTCGCTAAAATCCCTGGCACGGGGCAGGGAGTCATCCTGCTGCTGACGCACTACGACACGCTCCGCGAAGACAACTTTGTCGGTGCCGAGGATAGCGGCTCCTCNNCTCATGCTCGAAATGGCACGCATCCTCTGCACCGCACCCACGCAGCCCAAGTCCGTGTGGATCGCGTTCCTGGACGGAGAAGAGGCGCAGGTCGTCGAAAACGGTGACGCAAAGTGGACCGACACCGACAGTGTTTATGGCAGCCGCGAATTAGCCGCGCGTCTGGCCATCTCGGGCGACTTAAGGCGAATTCACGCCGTCATCCTCGCGGATATGATCGGCCAGAAAAATTTGGAAATCCTCCGCGAGACAAGCTCGACAAAGTGGCTTACTGATCTTGTGTGGCGCACTGCGGCAAAACTCGGTTACAAAGATATTTTCGTGTCAAAGGAGCAGCAGATTTCCGACGACCATCAGCCTTTTCTGCGTCGCAACGTGGCTGCCACCGACATCATCGACTTAGCGGGTTTCCAGAACGAAGGGTATTGGCACACGCCGCAGGACACGCTCGACAAAGTCAGCCCGCGCAGCCTCGCCATCGTCGGCCACGTAATCCTCGAATCCGTGGCCGAACTCCAAAGGCGCTGAGATCCCGTCATGAGACCTATCGTTTCCGCGTTCGTCCTACTTTTGGCTCTGGTTTCTCCGGCGTTCGCGCAGAAACGCTTCGTGCTCATCGATCAGGATGGTTCCGGCCCGGGAGGCTCCAACCAGATGGCGATGATGGTTTTGCTCCAGTCGCCGGATGTGGTTGTGCTCGGGATCACCATGGTCACGGGAAATGCGTGGCGCGATGAAGAAGTGCAGCACACCCTGCGCATGCTCGAACTCATCGGCCGCACCGATGTCCCCGTGGTTCCTGGCGCGGTTTTCCCGCTCGTCCGCACGCAGGAAGAAACCGGCGTCGCCGCGCAACTCTCCGGCAAAGTGGTTTGGCTGGGCGCGTGGGGGCAAGGCCCCACTACCTTGGTGCAGACGCAAAACGGAGTAGTCGGCGTCGCGCCCGAGCATCCGCAGATTCACGGCCCGTGGGAAGTTCCCTCGATGCCGGAAGGCGCCCCGCATACGAAGCCGCTCGACGAGGACGCCGCCCACTTTCTGATCCGGCAGGTGCACGCGCATCCGCATCAGGTCACCATTTACGCGGCCGGACCGCTTACGAACATCGCCCTCGCTCTGTCACTCGATCCTCATTTCGCGGAGTTGACGCAAGGAATCGCTATCATGGGCGGTAGCCTGAATCCGCAGACCGACGACCCCGAATTTGCCACCAGCCCGCGCCACGAGTTCAATTTCTGGTTCGATCCAGAGGCCACACACATTACGCTTCGCGCTCACTGGCCCCGGATCGAGGTGACGACCGTGGATGTTTCGATCAAGGCTATGTTCACGCAGCAGATGGTCGATGCAATCTCGAAATCAAACAGCCCGGCCGCGCAGTACATCGCGAAATACTCGCAGGACCGCTACTACTTGTGGGACGAACTCGCCGCCTGCGCGATGCTCGATCCGAGCATCATCACGAAGGAGCGCCTTGTTTATATGGACACCGACATCAGCCACGGCCCGAGCTATGGCGACACGCTCGCGTGGACCGAGCAGATCAGGCCGGCCACCGACGTTCGCCTCGTGCACGCGCAAGTCGATCTCGATCTCCCGAAATTCACAAAGATGTTCATTGACTTGATGTCCGCGCCCAGGCCGCAGAAGTGATCGTCCCCGCCTCGCGGCGCAGTTTCGCGAAAGGCCGTTGAAGCCGCACCGGCGATAACCTGTCATCGTGCCGTCGCGCTTCGCGGTCCTCGCAGCGCGCGCGCCGGCAGCAGGATGATCGCGCGAATCAAATCCAGCACTCCGCCCACGGCGATCCCCACGATGCGGAACGGCAACAGCACCAGCACCAACGGCCAGCAAACGACCAGCAGAATGCACCACAGTATGAAGTCTCCATCGCACCCCTCACCAAAGCTCTCACCCATAAATACGCATGAGACCGCGGATTCGTTTCGCGCCCGCGCTGTCATTCGCGGAAAGCACCCGCGCGAACTGTGCTACATTTTCTTTCGCGATCATGCCGACAATCCGCGTAACCAGTTCCGCCCATCCTTACAACGTGTACTGCGCGCCGAATGCGCTCGGGCGCGCCGCCTCGCTGATCACCCGATTGGGCGACTCCACCGGCACATTTATTCTGTCTTCGCCGCGCGTCTGGCGCCATTGGGGAAAAACACTCACGTCTAAAATCCCAAACCGCGCCGCCCGCCGCCCGATTCTTTTCGAGGACAGCGAATCCTTGAAGCGCCTTGAAACCGTCGAAGGGATCGCGCGCCAACTCGTCACCGCTGGCGCAGACCGCGGCGCGGTCGTAGTTGCGGTCGGAGGAGGCGTCGTTGGCGACGTTGCCGGATTCGCCGCTGCGTCGTATCTGCGCGGCGTGCGCCTGGTTCACATTCCCACGACGCTTGTCGCGCAAGTGGACAGCGCGATCGGCGGCAAGACGGGCGTAAATCTGCCCGAAGGCAAAAATCTCGTCGGTGCGTTTTATCCGCCTAAGCTCGTGATCGCCGATCCCGTCATGCTCGGCACGCTTCCGCACCGCGAATTCCGTTCGGGTCTCTACGAGATCGTCAAATATGGCGTGATCGCCGACGAAAAACTTTTTGATTTCCTCGAGCGTCGCATGTCCGCAATCCTGCGCCGCGATCCCGCTGCGCTCACCTGGATCATTCCGCGCTCGATCGCCATCAAGGCACGCGTCGTGAATGAGGACGAGCGCGAAGGCGGCCTACGGCAAATCCTGAATTTCGGCCACACGCTTGGACATGCTCTCGAAGCCGCCACCGGCTATCGCCGATTTCTCCACGGCGAAGCAATCGGCTGGGGCATGATCGCGGCCACTCTGATGGCTCTCGCCGTCGGCCGTCTCTCCGAGTCCGACGCGTCGCGAATCATCCGACTCGTTGCGAGCGTCGGTCCGCTTCCGCCGCTCAGCAATATTGGCGCGTCGCAACTGCGCCCCATTCTCGCCGGCGACAAGAAAGCGCGGGCTGGCCGCGTCCTTTGGGTTCTTCCGCGACGCATCGGCAAGACAGTATGGGGTGAGGAAGTCCCGTGGAAAGTCGTCACGCGCACGTTCGCCGCTCTGCCCGCCATCGCCGCGGAAGCCGGCCTACGCTAACGCGAATCACAACCTGCTAATGATCGCCGCACAAAATCAGCCGCCGCTCTCCGGCACGCGCCCCGAAGGCGCGCGCGACGAACGTGAAGCCGCCGCGCGCGTGCAGGACATGTTTGCGCGCATCGCCCCGCGCTACGATTTCCTGAATCATCTGCTTTCGTTCTCGCTCGACCGCGTCTGGCGCCGCCGCACCGCAAAAACATTCGGCCACATCCTCCGCCGTCCGGACGCTCGCATTCTCGATCTGTGCTGCGGCACCGGCGATCTCACTTTTTCACTCGAACGTCTTCGCACTTCGCCGAGAGCACCCGTGATCGGCAGCGACTTCGTCGAAGGCATGCTCGTCCGTGCGCGGGAAAAAGCCAAGAACGGACGCTACGCGGCTGTTTTCGCCGCTGCAGACGCCCTCCATCTTCCGTTCCCGGACACGAGCTTCGATCTGATCACCACCGCCTTCGGCTTCCGCAACCTCGCGAACTACGAAGACGGCCTCCGAGAATTCGCGCGCGTCCTGAAGCCGGGAGGGGAACTGGGCATCCTCGAATTCAGCGAGCCGACATCCGGCCCGCTCGCCGGATTTTTCCGTTTCTATTTCAGACAAATTCTGCCGAGCATCGGAAAAACGATTTCCGGCGACGCCGAAGCCTACGCATACCTCCCCGGCTCCATCACTAAGTTTCCGTCGCCCTCCGGTCTCACGGCCCTGATGGGGAAAGCAGGCTTCGCCGACGTCCGCATCGCCTCCTGGAATTTCGGCACGGTTCTGCTGCACTCCGCGCGACGCACCTAGATCCGGACCTCACCGCGACCGGTTCCGGTGGATAAATTTTCTGACTCCAATGTGCAGCGTCGAGCATCCTATTCCTCAGAGCGCCAGACGCTTTTCACGGGAAAGGATGAATCGCATGGAATACACGAAAATCTCCGGCACGCAAATGAACGTCTCTCGCATCGCTCTGGGCACATGGGCCATCGGTGGTTGGATGTGGGGAGGCAGTGACGAACGGGAATCGATTCGGANNGCCCCGGTTTACGGTTTCGGCGTTTCCGAAGAAACCGTAGGGAAAGCGATTGAGGAGAGAGGCTCGCGCGAGAAGGTTTTCATCGCCACGAAGGTGGGACTCGAGTGGCGCGACGGTTCGGTTTCCCGAAACTCCTCACGCGCCCGGCTCCGGCAGGAAGTCCAAGATTCATTGCGCCGTCTTCGCACGAGTTACATTGATATTTATCAGGTCCACTGGCTCGATCCTCTCGTCCGGATCGAAGAAACCGCGCAGACCATGCAGGAACTCTATAAAGAAGGGCTGATTCGCGCGATCGGCATTAGCAATTACCCGCCAGAACAGATGGATCGGTTCATGTCCGTCTCTGAATTGCACACCGTCCAGCCTCCTTACAATCTCTTCGAGCGACAAATCGATCGCGACGTGCTCCCTTACGTGTGCGAGAAAAATCTGAGCGCCTTGGCTTACGGACCTCTTTGCCGCGGGCTCCTGACCGGGAAAATGCAGCCGGACACGAAGTTTACCGGCGACGATCTCCGCAAGTCCGATCCGAAATTCCAGCCCCCGCGCTTCGCGCAATATCTAAATGCCGTTCAGCAACTCGATGATCTTGCGCAGAAAAAACATGGAAAGCGCGTGATGGACCTTGCCGTGCGTTGGGTGCTCGACCAGCCTGGAGTCAGCGCGGCGCTCTGGGGTGCGCGCCATCCTGCTCAACTGGAAGCTGTGGCGGGCGCGCTCGACTGGAAGCTCGATGCGGATACTCTCACGGAGATCGATCGGATTCTGCAGCAGACAATCTCCGATCCGGTCGGTCCAGAATTCATGGCGCCTCCCGCGAGGAAAACTGTCGCCGCCTAGGGAAGGGGAGCGAAGCAGTTTACGGCGTCAACGAAGCTGCGTACGCGGCGAGCGAAACGAAATCATCTTCGTTCAACTTGGCAACAACGCCGGCCATCGCAGCGCTCCCCGGCCCAGTGCGTTTTCCGTGCTGGATGTCGTAAAGCTGCCGGACGATATAACTCGGCGAACGACCGGCAATTGCCGGTATCGGGCCGAGGCCTCCGAGATCATGACCGTGACACGTCCCGCACTGCGTGGTTTTGCCATTGCCGCCGGTTGTGACTAACGACTCGCCTTTCGCGATGCTGCCCATCGGCACGTACGCTATAAATTCGGCTCGTGTGTCGCGCGACTCAAATCGGTCCAGATCTTTGGGCAC
This sequence comes from Acidobacteriota bacterium, assembly GCA_003131705.1. Taxonomy (GTDB): domain Bacteria; phylum Acidobacteriota; class Terriglobia; order Acidiferrales; family UBA7541; genus Palsa-295. The sequence continues at coordinate 6,360 of PKUY01000207.1, forward strand.
CTCGATAATGCGGTGGCCAATCCGCTCTTTGTCTCTGCGATTCAGGGCGGCGAGGAACCATCCGGCGACGTAGGTCTTCGGAACCACATTCGTCTCAATCACCGTGATTGTCTTCCTCGGCTTAAGATGGGAGAAGTATGCTGCAGCCGAGGCCACCTCCGCCTCTGTAGCGGCTTTTGAAAGTGACATCATTAAAGCAACCGGTGCCCGCTGTAGCACGGAACTTTCTCTGGCGCCGCTTTTGAAATCGGCCACCTGCTGCACGATGTAAGCCTCGG
>PKUY01000207.1:6644-6797 GCA_003131705.1 Acidobacteriota bacterium
ATGGCAGAAACCGCAAGCGTACACTTCCGGCTTCCTGCCACGCGCCACGATTTCCGGCATACGAGGATGATCGTCAGGATGCCAATCCGGCGCCAAGAAAAAATCTTGCAGTTGAGAAAGCGTGAAACCCGCAGTGCTGTCCGGGACGCGCCT
>PKUY01000368.1 GCA_003131705.1 Acidobacteriota bacterium
GTAGCAATCGCGAGATGCACCCACTTCGCCGGGAAATCTGGGGGCGGTGCGTAGCTGCGAGGGATCAGGCCAGCGGAGTAATCGGTTGAGATTGGGATTTTCTTCGTGTCGGCCAATTGCTTCAGTTCGCTTGCAAGACCGGAAAGCGCGTCATTCGTTTGTGCCAGACCGATGAGNNACTCCGCTGCCGGGCTCACGGCGCGGAGCTCGGTGCAGTCCTTGCACGTCGGGAACAGCGCCGCCGGACAACAGGCGGCCAACGTAGATCATTTCGTCGCTTTGGGTGGGACGCAAAATGCGTGCCAATCCCAGCCCGCCGCTTCGTTGCTGGACGACGAAGGCAACCGTCAGCGTGCCTTTGATCTCTTTTCCCTGAATGGAGCGCAGGAGTTCGACCAAGGCAGCCGCGCCAAAACGGTCGCCGATGGAAGCGCCCTCCATTTTTTCACCGGAACTGAGTTCCATGAGTGTGCGGTTGATGGCCACCGGACTGAGGATGTCCACGCCGGCCTTGCGCACTTCGGCGGCGGAGGTCGCGCCGATATCGACGTACATGTTTTCGATATCGCTCGCTCTAGTCGAATTCGCGCGGTCGTTCTGTAGATGTATGGAAAGCCCGGCGAAGACGCCGTCAATCCATTTTCCGTTGACCCTACCGACCTTCACCGGCTGCGCGGAATAGAGTTCGTTAAAAATCGGCGGCAACCCGGATTGCGGCAGGCGCTCCAGGCGCAAGTCGCCGTCGTCGGCGATTCCGCTGACGATGAAACCGGGCTCGTCGATCGGAGCTACGATCAGGCGCCGGGGCGCGCCGCTGCCGATAGTGACGATGACGTCGCCGAGGTTGTCCGTAACTGGGTTGAAGGCGGCGATTTTCGCGCGAATTTTTTCCGCGAGCACATTTTCGTAGCCGGAAACCGCTGAAGTTTCGACGAATTCTCGCAAATCGCTGTGCAAGTCACCGAGGACCATGGCAGGCTTTTGGGTCTGCGCGAAAGCGGACGGAATGCCGCAGAGTGACAGCAGAAAAAAAAGAATTGCTGTGGGTATCAATCTCGCACGCGAATTCTGCGGAACTCGCGAAATGTTGCGATTAGAACGAGTCTCGATCGCTTGTTTGCAAGGGGCTAGATCGGATTCTAATAGCGGGATGTTGCGATTAGAAAATCGTAGGAGACGGTGGCGAGCACCAGTGGCTAGTCGAGGAGTCGAGGGCTGCGAAGGATAGACGTTTGCGGCGAGCTCGGGACGAGCTTCGACGCGATCTCCGCGCGGCTCTATGCGGCGCCGGATTTGGCCGCCCTTTCCCGCCACTTTTCCATTTGTAATCATTCGCATCTCGCGACCAAACTATCATGATCAGAATGCGCTTGTCTGGATGTGATTGGTGTAAAGAATTTGGCGACGGATGAAGGCAGACATGTGTCGCACCTACGGTGCTCGGGACGTCTATATAGCACGTACCCAGCGCTTGCGCGCTGGGCTAACCAATGGCGCGCCTACGGCGCTTTGGGGACGGAGCGCCTTGCCTAAGAGGCTGTTGAAAAACCCACTCCCGAGAAATTGGCAGGAATTTGGATCGCGCCAGGAAGCTCTGCAAACGATTTTCTCAGCTGTCCTAGACATTTTCTGCCTCCTAATTTTCCGTTTTCGCCAGAAAAGCCGACTTTTTCAACAGCCTCCTAAAGAGCCGGCGAGACGTAGGCGGTAGGAACGCCTGGAGTGCGCGTTAGTAGGAACTGGAAAGCCAAAGACGCCATCCTGGAGGCGGCCGCTAGGAAGCTTGCGCGAATCGGCAAGAGGTGGCTGAGCTTGCGATTGGTGGCGCAAACTAGGTAACGTAGGCAGCCGGGAGACGACATGAAATCCAGAATCGGGCGTTTAGCCGACTTCGTGCTGGTGCTTGGCGGTGGACTCGTGCTTTCCCCGGCGGCGCTGCTTTCGTTCGCGCTGACGAGTCCGGCGGCGTTCGCACAGGGCGAAAAACCGGCGCCGGGGAAATCACTGATCGCGCGGGTGGGCGGGACCGGGTTTGTGGTGGTCAAAGCGGACAGCTTTCATGCTTTGACCCCCAAACAGCAGGCGCTTTCCTACTGGCTCACGCAGTCCTCGATCGCCATCGATCCGATCATTTACGATCAGCTCTCGCACTTCGGCCTCCGGCAGAAACGGCTGCTGGAGGAAATCGTCGCGCATCCCGCGGAGATCGATCCGCAGGCGATGTCCCAGATTATCGATTTCACCGAGCTTTTCTGGGCCAACCGGGGAAATCACAGCGAAGAAAACTCGCAGAAATTTTTGCCAGCCTTTACTTTTGACGATCTGAAAAAAGCCGCATCCATCGCGCAGCAAAACGGAGCGATGAAAACTACGTATGGCGACTTGCCGCCGATCACGACTCCGGCGCAACTCGAGAAGGGGCTGGAAGCCCTCCGTGCTTCACTCTTCGATCCCAACTTTGAACCGATGGACACAGCCAAGAGCCCTGGGCCGGGCATGGACATCGTGCAGGCCAGCTCGAATACTTTTTATCCGGGCCTTTCGCTCGCAGACCTGAACGGATTTCACGAGGAGCATCCGTTGAATTCGCGCGTCGTGAAGGATGCTCAAGGGAAACTGCACGAAGAGGTGTACCGCGCGGGGACGCCCAACGGCAAAATTCCCGCAGGACTGTACGCCGTGTACCTGAAAAAGGCGATTTCCTGTCTGCAGAAAGCCCGCGCCTTCGCCGACCCGCCGGAAGCGCAGATAATTGCCGACTTGATCCGCTACTACCAGACGGGCGACTTCAACGACTGGCTAAAGTTCGACGCGGATTGGGTGCAGGAGAACGCCACCGTGGACTTCTCGAATGGCTTCGTGGAGATTTACCGCGACGCGCGCGGAGCGAAAGGCAGTTCGGCCAGCTTCGTTTCCATCACCGACAAACCGGTAACGGGCACGATGGCCAAACTGGCAAGCAACGCAGCCTATTTCGAGGAAAAAGCTCCGTGGGAGGAACAATACAAGAAGAAATCGTTCAAGCTGCCGGTGGTAAAGGCCGTGGAAACGCTTATCGAGACGGGCGATTACGACGTCAACACGATTGGCGACAACCTCCCGAACGAAAACGTGATCCGAGAGCAATACGGCAGCAAGAATTTTCTGCTTACGAGCAGCAACCGCGCTCTGAACGAAGCTACCGGGGATCAGGCCATCGAGGAATTCAGCTCTTCTCCGGAGGAGATCTCGCGCGACAAGAAGTACGGCGACGAAGCGGAGGATTTGGAGACCGCGCTCCATGAAGTGATCGGCCACGGGTCGGGCAAGCTGAGCGCTCGATTCGCAAATGGCAGCGAGCCGGCGCTGAAGGAATATTATTCCACTCTTGAGGAAGGCCGGGCCGACCTGATGGCGCTTTGGAATGTGTGGGATCCCAGGCTGAAGGAACTGGGGCTGGTCGGCAATCAGGAAGAAGTTGCAAAGGCGATGTACGACGCGGCGGCCAAGGTGAGCCTGGTTCAATTGCGCCGCATGCCCAAGGGCGACACGATCGAGGAAGATCATGCGCGCGACCGGCAAATGATCGCGCACTACATTATGGATAAGACCGGCGGTATCGAACAGTTCAAGCGCGATGGGAAAACGTACGTCCGGGTAACGGACTACGCGAAGATGCGCCAGGGCGTGGGCATGCTGCTCGCGGAATTGATGCGCATCAAAGCCGAGGGCGATTACGACGCGATCAAGGCGTTGGTGGACAAGTACGGCGTGCACTTCGATCCTGCGCTGCGCGACGAGATCACGGCGCGCTACCAGAAGCTGAACCTCCCGAGCTATTGGGCCGGCATCAACTCAAAGTTGACCGCACGCTTCGGCGCGAGCGGCCAGATCGAAAGCGTCGAAATCAGCTACCCGAGCGATCCCGCGAGCCAGTATTTGTACTATGCGGCCATGTATGACAAAGGGCTGCTCGCGGCGACACATACAGTGCGAACGCAATAGATACCGAGAGGGCGCAACGATAGAGATGGAGAAGGCGCGGTGATATACTCCCGTGTCGTCGTCATCGAAAGGCATCGGAGGCAGAGAATGAGTGACGCAAGCGCGACCAAAAGTATTTCGTTCGAGCCATCTCTGTTCAAACCTGAGGCGATCGCCGCGGAAACCCTCGCGGCTAATGAAGCGTTTCGCAAGGCGATGTCGGGCGGGCCCGACTGGTGGGACATCGGCGCGCCGGCGTATCGCGCTGCCGCCGCCAGCGGGAGAGGACCGTTCCCACCTCCCGCGCAGTCCGCGCGCGCACGCACGATTCAGGTGGACGGCAAAGGCGGGCACAAAGTAGCGCTGCGCGTGGTCGCGCCCGAGAAAGCCAAGGGCGTTTACATGCATATTCACGGCGGAGGATTGGTTTTCGGCTCGTCCGCCGGGCAGGACCCCATGCTCGAGCGCATTGTGGAGAGCACGGGAATGGCGTGCGCGAGCGTCGAGTACAGGCTCGCGCCGGAGAATCCCTACCCCGCAGCATGGGACGATTGCGAATCCGTCGCGGCGTGGCTGGTGAAAAACGCGAAGTCGGAATTCAGTACCGACGTGATGACGATCGGCGGCGAATCGGCGGGAGCGACTCTGACCGCAGCTACGCTGCTGCGCATGCGCGATCGTCACGGGTACACCAGCTTCCGCGCCGCAAATTTGGCATACGGGAATTTCGATACGTCCATGACGCCGAGCCAATCGCTTGCGCCAGACAAGGGAATTCTCGTCGGAAAAATCAGCATCAAGAAATTCGGTGAAGCGTACCTGCCGGCAGGCATTAACCCGCGCGATCCGGACGTCTCGCCCCTGTATGCGAAGCTGAATAAGATGCCCCCGGCGATATTCACCATCGGCACGATCGATCCGCTGCTGGACGATACGCTTTTCCTGCACGCCCGCTGGATTGCGGCGGGAAATGAAGCGGAGCTGGCCATCTATCCGGGTGCGCCGCACGCGTTCAATATTTTTCCGATGCCGCAAGCGCCAGCGGCGAATGCGCGCATCGATGCCTTCCTGAAGCGCGCGATTTCCTGAGGCGAGTCGGGATCCGGGGAACGGGAGCGCATTACGTGCGGCAGAGTGCCGCGATGATACTTTCGCGGCGGCTGATCGCCACGTGGTCGATGCGATTCAGCGCGGCCGAGTAGCCCGCAAATGCCGCTGCCGCGAACGCCAGAAAAAGGATTGTCGCAAGCCAGATTTTGCCGTTGAACGAAGTCACGAACATCGTGAATCCCACCAGCCCGAAAATAAAAATCTGAACTCCCATGCTGGCCAGGACGGTCGTGCCTGCCGCGCGCTGCTTGCCCAATACCGCGAAGTCGAATTTCTTCGGCGCGTAGAGCGACATGAAATTCCCCGCGGTGAAATTTAGGAGCGCCGCAAAAACAGCTCCCACAAGCGTGGCGAGCGTCACGCCGATTGCCGGCGGATGAAACAACACGCACACCGCCGTCCACATGAGCAGCATCTCGATTGCCAGCAGGGCGGCGTGCGTCACATTTTTTGCCAGCACGATTTCGCGAAAGCGGACTGGTGACACGAAGAAAAACTGGATGCCGGCGCCGTCGGCTCCAAAACTGTTGTAGGTAAGGTTGCTGAGGATCAGCAGCGCGTACGCCGCGCCGAACGGAAATGCGAAATCGAGAGGCGGCATGCGGACAGGGCGGCTTCCCATGTGATTCGCAGATCCCATTTTCAAGAGAAGCAGAACCACAACCGGCATCACCAGCGTGAATAGCATGGGGCCGCTGCGCGCGAGATAGCGAAATTCTTTTTCGACGATGGCTGCGACGGGACCGGAGAGTCCTGGCATGGTCCAGCCAAAACGCACCGCCTGCTTGGTTTTTGGCGATGCCGCGGGCGCCACCGCTTCGCTCAGATTCTCACCGCGATATTGCGCGCGCATGCGTATGTCGAGCAGCAAGAGGAACACGGCGGCATAGCCGCACAGGAGCGCGAGATCGCCCAGCGCGATGGCGAAGCCGCCTTGCGCCGCGTCGGATACAGCCGCCGCCGCGAGGCCCGGTGGCATCAAGTGTTCGGCGGGAAGAATCTCCACCAGGAGCTGCGGCAAAGCGGGATGCGCTCGCCGCCCGGCGTAATGGCCCACCACCGGTCCGATGAACTGAACACCAATAATGAATAGAAAAAAGAAGATGCCGATAATTTCGCGGCTTTTGCGGCGCGCGAGCCATCGTTCTACCCAGCTGAAAATCATGCGACCCAGCAAAATATTGAGCGCCGCAAACGTGCCGAGCACGAGCGCGGTCCAAGACAGGAAACGCGGAGCGGCAATTCCGATCCCGGCCGTTAACCCGATGAGCCAAAGAATTCCAATGAGCGTCGTGGGGTCGAGCGCGCCGTAAAAAATCCGAATCAGGAAATACGAACGATAGCGCAACGGGAAACGGAGGAAATTTGAGGCGTCGAAGTTTTCGGTAAACGCTGTGGCCATCACCGGAAGAAGCTGCCAGACCAGGAATATTATCCAGATCGGCAGGGCGAGCCATGCAAACTTGTCTCGCGAAACCAAAAACCATCCCAGCGCGCCGAGCCCTAAACTTCCGGCGATGCCGAGGATGGCATACCCGAGCCCGACGAAAATCCAGGAGACCATTTCGAGCCGCCCGGGAAGAGTGCGAAGGGAATGAACGAAAATCTGCCAGCGAAGTTGCGAGATTGCCATGAACTGGTCGCGTGCGTGCGGCGCGGAAATCAGCCCAGCCATGAGAGTTCCTGATCGGCGAGACGCGAGCTGCCGACGATGCGGAGGAAAATCTCTTCGAGCGTGAGTTTTTCGCCGGCAGGCGCGGCATGCGCTTGGACGCCCGCGCGAAGCTCTTCGAGTGAACCCTGCGCGACGAGCCGTCCGTGGTCGATGATGGCCAAATGGCTGCAGAGGCGCTCGACGATCTCCAAAACGTGCGACGTGAGAAAAATTGTGGCACCACGCACGATCATGCGCTGCAGCATTGCTTTGAGCGTTCCCGCAGCGATGGCGTCCACGCCCTCGAACGGCTCGTCGAGGAATAGAATCTTCGGTCCGTGAATCACGGCCGCGGCGAGAGCCAGTTTCTTTTGCATCCCGTGCGAGTAATCGGTGACGAGAGCTTTTGGCCGCTCCGCGAGCTGCATGAATTCGAGCAGCTCCGCCGTGCGCTTGGCGGACGTCTCTCGATCGAGACCGTACATTCGCCCGACAAAATTCAGATACTCGGTGCCGGTCAGCCTCCCGAAAAGCGCCATGCCCTCAGGCACCACGCCGATCTGGCGCTTCACTTCCACCGGATTGCTCGCGAGATCGACCCCGAGAATCTCCATGCGCCCCGCGGAAGCCGCAAGCAGGCCGGTAAGCATTTTGATGGTGGTGGATTTCCCCGCGCCGTTCGGGCCCAGAAATCCGAAGAATTGCCCTGCGGTGACGCGGAGATTTACATCATCAACAGCAACAAGTTCACCGAAACGGCGCGTGAGATGTTCGGTGGCGATCGCGGTCGTATCCATCGGATCGCCCCGACTCTAGCACACCACGGGAAATCGGGGGAGGGACTGCGGAGCCCAAGATATCACGAGCCGGATCGTCGTTCCGCGCTATTCGCGAACTTGAAGATGAGTTCAATTGTCGCGAACCTCGGCCAAGGGATGGCTGGTATTACGTACGTTCGCTGAAGAATGGCGGAGGGGGTGGGATTCGAACCCACGAGACCCTTTCGGGCCTAACGGTTTTCAAGACCGCCGGAGTCAACCACTTTCCTACCCCTCCACAGGTCTCAGTTTACCCGGCGGAGCCCCGCGCTTCAAACCCTGAACGTGGTCGAGGGGAGTATCCTGATCAAAGATCAGCCGCACTTCTGGCCGCGTTGGGCTAAAAGCTATATTTCAACGCAAACTGCATGATGCGCGGATCGTTGGTCGTCTGGGCCAAGGCGCCTAGGCCCGTAGTGGAACCCGGCGTGGGTTGGCCAAAAGTTGGCGCGACCACTGCAGTTTGCGGTCCGTAGAGATTGGCATGATTGGGAAGATTGAAAACCTCCCAGCGGAATAACACTTGTTGGCTCTCCCGGATCTGGAAGATTCTCTCCAGGGAGGTGTTGACGATGATAGAACCCGAGCCAAACAGGCTGTTATTTTTCAGATTGCCCAAAGTGTAGGGAGCTGGCGTGGCGAAGGACGCCGGGTTTAGCCAGCACGTTCGTCCTTTCGGATGACAATATGGGTCCGCCCCGGCTAAGAGGTCGGGGCGCTGCGTCAACCCGTTCCCAGTGCCCGAAAAATCGAGGATGTTGATCGGAGAAGACAAGTCCGTGCCGGATTGCACGACGGCAGAGACGGAAAATCTCCAGTTCCCGAGCAGGATCTGCTCGATGTGGTTTGAAAATTTGGGAGTCTCGGCCACGACCGATTGGTTGAACACATTGTGCGTGTCGGCATTCGGACAATTGCCGCGATCCGCCCTTCGGTTGTACGGCACCGCCTCCGCCGCAAGGAAGAAGCCAAGTGTGGTGGTGTAGTTGTCCGAGATGCAGTGGGACCACGTGTAGTTGGTGGTCGACGTGAAGTGACTCGCGAAGCGGTGCTGGGCCGAAAGTATCAGACCGTTGTAATTTCCGGTTCCTTGCTCCTCCAGAAGAAGCGTTTCGCCGTAGAGCGGTCCCCCTTGCGGCCCCACTCCACCCGCAGCCTCTGCGTTGAATTGTTTGAACAAGCGATTTTCGTTCAACGTGAAGAAGCCGGGGTCATTGGGGAAGGGAGATGCAAATGTAGAGCACACGAACGGAGGAAGAAACCCAGGGCATGGTCCTGGCACGCATGCCGCTCCGGGCGGAGCGTTGTAAGCGCATGTTGGCCCTTGCATCCCCGGATTGGCTTCGTTGTTTCCCCATAGGTGGCGCTGCTGATTCCCGAGGTATGTTGCAGAGAGAAGCCAGTTCGTGCCTACCTGCTTCTCGATGCTGAGGTTGTATTGCATGACGTAGGTTGGCTTTACGTTCTGGGGATAGCTAAACACCAAGGCGCCCTGAATGTACGCGGCGTTCTCGGGGCCCGTGCCAACAAATTGCGGGAAGGGGTCTGCACCATTGTGCAAGACACCCTGTTGGTCTGTGAAGGAGAAATGATTCGGTGACCCGGCTAGTGTTCCCCAGGGATCACTGATGCACGTCGTAGTACAACCGTAGGCGGGGTTACTAACAGCCCCGCCGTAAGGCTCTTCGAATCCGAACTGGTCATAGGAGAAATTCGGGAAGTCATAAAAAATGCCAAATCCGGCTCGGATGGACATCCGTCCGTTGCCCTCGGGATCCCATGCGATTCCGATGCGCGGGCTCCACTTGTCCAGCGCGTTCTTCGACAATTTGTTACCGCTGGGCCCGCCTGGATCTCCGCTAAAAAGGTAGCCGGCCGGGGCAGTCGGAAACTTCACACTGTGGACGTTCGCAACCAGGTTCGGGATCGAGATGCTGACAACGTGGCCTTTCGGATCCGTGTGCCCGAAAAACGGGTCCCATCGAAGACCAGCTGTGACCGTCACGCGTCGCGTGATTTTCCAAGCATCTTGCGCGTAGAGCGCGAAGATATTCTGGCGCTGGATGGAAGGGATCGGAGCGTCCTGCGAGAAGCCGGCACCGTTGTTTGTCCAGCCTAGCAGATAGTCGGAGAGGGACACCTGCGTGCCAGGCGGGCCGCTTGAAGTACGCGAGCCGTCAAACGTGAACGAGCCCTGGTTCAGCAGGTAGTTGGTAGCAAAGGCCCTCAGGTTGATGAACTCGACGCCGAATGAAACCTGGTGAGCCCCGCGCGTCAGCGACAGATCGTCGGAAATCTCGATGGTGTCGTATGGCTGGATCGATGGAGTCGAGTTGAACAAACCGAAAAGCCCGACACCCGTTTGGAAATTCGGCATGTACTTCGGAAACTTGGGAGCCCTGGGAGAGCCTAATTGATAGATATCGCCTGGCGTCACTCCCGCAGCCGCAAACAGAGCCGCCAGATCGAAAGTCGAGTTCTGAACGGTAAGGTTGTAGCTTCGATTGCCAGTCACTCGGATGCTGTTGACCGTACTCGAGCCGAACAGGTACGTGTCGCCGAGAGTGAGGCTCTGGACGCGGTCGAACTGGCCATCGATGGCCGCTATCAGAAGCCCGCCCTGGCCAGCCGGTAGGTTGGGCGAGCCCGGCGGCGCCACCAAATTCGTGATGAAGTAGCGTCCAAAGATTGTATTTGCATTGCTTAGGTGATAGTCGATCCTGGCCAGCCCCTGATTCTCGGTGTAATTGGCTGGAGCCTGGAAGTTATACGTGCCGCACGGATTCGTCGGCACTGGCAGATGGCTCTCCAGCGCCATAATGATGGGACTGAAGTTCGCTGGGTTGGTTTGGTTTCCAACGTAGGGTGACCCCGGCGCACCGAGGGAGAGAAGTCCGCGATCGCAAAGAGTGTTGTATCCGGTGAAATCGCCGGCCAGCATTGCAGCCGTTGGGAGCGACACGGGCGCCGCCGGATAACTGGATCGCTGGATGGTTTCCTGCCAGCCAACGAAGAAAAACAGCTTGTCCTTCTGAATCGGTCCCCCGAGCGTGCCGCCAAACTGGTTGCGCTTCAGGGGGTCCCTGAACGCCGCCGAGGGAGTGGTGGGAGTGGGCACGGCGGCAGCGAAGCCGGTATTCTTGGAGTCGAAGATATAGTTTCTTAGGTACTCGAAAGCATTGCCATGAAAAGCGTTCGTGCCGGATTTCGTGACCACGTTGACCGTGCCTGAAGGGTGCGTGCCATATTGGGCGGGTAACGAGCTGGTTTCGACCTTAAACTCTTCGACAGTATCCGGAAAGGGGAGCGGAAGATTTTGATTGCTCAGCGGATCGTTGTGCGTGCCGCCGTCCAGCCAATAGGCCACGCTGCCCTGCGCGCCGCCTGCGATCGAGGGTGAAGTTACCGAGGGATACGATGCCCGGAAGGTTCTGCCCTGTGCGACGCCGCCGGAGAGATACAACAAATCGGTCAGTTGGCGTCCGTTTAGCGGGAGATCCTGAACTTGCTGCGGAGAGATCACTTGCCCGACCCCCGGGCTTTGTGTCTCCACCATCCCAGCTTCCGCCTCAACCTGTACTTCTTGAGTCATTTCGCCGACCTTCAAAGCGACGTCGATCGTCGGGTTGACGCCCACCTGCAACTCAAGGCCGGTTTGCAAATACTTGGTGAATCCTTCCTTGCTCACCTCCAGGGTGTAGGACCCGACAGACAGATCTGGCAGAGTGTAACTTCCATCTGCGCCGGTCGCCGTGGTGCGAACGGCCCCCGTCGCCGTCTGCGTCAACTTCACTTGGGCGCCGGGCACAGCCCCGCCACTAGCGTCCTGAACAGTGCCTCTGATCTGGGAAGTAGAAATCGTCTGTGCGGAAAGGACGGTCGCAAAAAGGAAAAAACACGCAAGTAACGTGGCCCTGAATCTCATAAAGACCTCCGAGATCAGTTGTTTTCTTTTGGCCTGGGGTTATCCGGCGCGGTATAGCAAATGATTTTGGGAGTGTCAATGGAAAAACCTTTGGCCCTGAATCTCCCTTTCGGTTCTCCGCGCGCGCCAGTCTTGAATGGGCGAATCCGTGCTTGACATGCCGTGTTACCCTCAGACAAACCTGATTCCTATGTTGCAGGGAGTTCAAAAAATGGCCACTAAGCTCACGATCCGGGTGAACGAACGCGCACATGACGTTGCCGCCGTGCCGGATACGCCTCTGCTCTACGTTCTCTCGAACGAATTGCTGCTGCGGGGCCCCCGGTTTGGCTGCGGGCTCGCACAATGCGGCTCGTGTTCGGTGCTAGTGAACGGCGTCGAGACGCGTTCGTGCGTCACTCCGGTTTCCGCTGTGCAAGGCAAGTCGGTGACGACGCTCGAAGGCCTGCCCACATGGTACGCAAAGCAGAAAAAACTCGCGAAGCCGCCGGTCCTGCATCCCGTGCAACAGGCCATGATCGACGAGCAAGCCGTTCAGTGCGGCTACTGCTTTAACGGCATGATCNNCTCAGGTCCTCCGTTTCCGCGCCGCGAATTCTTGAAAGCTGGCGGCGCGCTAATAATCGGTTTCAGCAGCGCCGGCTTTATTCTTGGTGATGACGTATCCGCCCAAGTAGTTCCGCCGATTGCCGCGCGCGGAAATGCGGCCGGTCCGCCTGATCCCAAGCAGATCGACACGTGGCTCGCGATCCACGCCAATAACACCGCGACCGTCTTCATCGGCTACGTCGAGCTCGGGCAAGGTTCGACAACATCCCTGCTGCAGATCGCGGCCGAAGAACTCGACCTGGACATGAGCCAGATGAAAACGATCCAGCTCGACACCAACATCACGCCGAATCAAGGCGGCACGTATTCGAGCTCTTCCATCGCGCGCGGAAGCCCTGCAATTCGCACCGCCGCAGCCGAGGCGCGGCTCGCGCTTCTGCAACTCGCGTCCAAAAAGTTGAACACGCCGATCGAGCAGCTATCGGTATCGAAAGGCGTCGTGTCCGCCGCGAACTTCACCGCAGGGGAGGTAACGTACGGCGAGCTCGTGGGCGAAAAGCCGTTCAACCTCGCGTTCACTGGATCGGCGCCGCTAAAGCCCGTGGCCGCCTACAAGCTCGTTGGCGCGCGGCCCACTCGAAACGACATTCCGGACAAGATCAGTGGCAAATACGTCTACCTGCAGCACGTACGCCTACCAGGGATAGTGCACGGCCGCGTGGTGCGTCCGCGAGGCCAGGGTGTGTATGGCGCCGGCGCAAAGGTTTCGACCATCGACGAAACATCGATCGCGAATATTCCCGGAGCGCGTGTGCTGCGCAAAGGCGATTTCGTTGGCGTCGTCGCGGACGCCGAGTGGGACGCCATCCGCGCGGCGCAACAACTGAAAATTACCTGGGACATGCCCGCTACGCTCCCCGGCAGTGACGCACTCTACGACGCGATGCGCGCCGACAAAACCACGGACCGAATCGTACTAGAGAGAGGTGATGTCACCGCAACGTTCAGCGCGGCTTCTGGCGGCGCTGCGCACGTCGCATCCCAAACCTGCCGCAGTCCCTATCAGGCCCATGCTCCCTTTGGACCGAATGGCGCGCTTGCCGATGTCTCCGCCGATTCTGCGCTGGTGATCTGCTCGACGCAGGACGTCTACGCAACGCGCAATACGGTCGCCGGCGTGCTCGGAATGCCCGCGCAAAAAGTTCGCGTGCAGTACTACGAAGGATCGGGCACCTACGGCCATAGTTGCTACGACGACGTCGCCCAAGCTGCCGCGATTCTTTCGCAGCTCGCCGGCAAGCCCGTCCGCCTGCAGTTCATGCGCTGGGATGAGCACGGCTGGGACAACTACGGCCCCGCGCACGTTGGCGAAGTGCGCGGTGCAGTCGACACCAACGGAAAAATCTTGGCGTACGAATACCACGGCTGGCACCACAACTGGAGCGCCATCGAAACTTCGGCGCAGCTCGCGGTCGGCACTCCCGCTGCCGAGTGGAGACTTGGCGCGGCCCAGCAGGTGAATCCGGCCGATTGCGGCGGAATGTACGACATTCCGAATGTGCGGCTCGTGAATCATCAAGTTCCTGGGACCAAGTACCTGAAGGCCGCGTGGCTCCGCTCGCCGCTCGATCTCTCGTTTTCATTTATCTCGGAGCAGGTGATCGACGAGCTCGCCCATCTCGCGGGCATCGATCCGT
>PKUY01000405.1 GCA_003131705.1 Acidobacteriota bacterium
CACCGCATCGCCGTCGTAGCCGTGGTCAGCACGGCTTTCCCCATTCCCCTGGGGCTGCGCTTTCAGAAGAACGGCGAAGGTGAGGTAGCCTGTGCGCTGGCGCTGCTCCGAGATCTGGACCATCAGTTAGGCCGGCGCTTCCTGGATGTTTTGGTGGGTGACGCTTTGTATCTGCAGGCGCCCTTCATTAAAGAAGTGCAACGTCTGGGTCTGGTCTGGGCCTTCACCTTGAAAGAGAACCAGCCCGATTTGTTGCACGAAGCCGAACGTCTCACGCAAGAATCTCCCCTCGGCGTTCACGCCGAACCGGGCCGGGAGATTCGCTACTGGCACTTGCCGGAGGTCGACTGGCCCGTCGCCGATCGCCTGGTGCGCGTCGTCAAAACGGTTCGCATCGAACACCAGCATCGCGTCACCGTCAGCCATGAAGACGGTCATCGAATCAAGAGCAAGACAGCGATGACGCAAGAGAGCACCAACTTCTACGCCACCAATTTCGAACTCGGCTCGATCTCGCCGCTGTTCATTTATCAGTTCAGTCGCAGCCGTTGGCGAATCGATACAGAAGTTTTTCAGACCATCACCACCGACTGCCACCTCAAACACCCCGCGGTCCACCAAACCACGGCTCTGGTGGTGCTGACCATGATCCGGTTTCTCGCCTATACCTTATCCCTGGTCTTCTACCACCGCCAGGTCTGCAGTCATGCTCGCGGGAAATGCGAGACCTTTCACGAGTGCGCCAAGAGAATCGCCTATTGGTTCACCGCCCTCGCCGCCAACACCAGTTGATTCCTCTCCCCCGCGGATCGCGAGGTCTCCGGCTATCTTCCCAGGCGCTCAAGAGCAACGCCGGTGCTGCCGTATTCCCTACGACCGCAGAATCGCCGCAATAAGCCCCCTCTTGTCAATTTCTTTCCTCACCCAAAACCGGTTACAACTCCAGTCGACTCCCCTCAATCCCGAAACTCGATCCAGATCAGCGGGTTCGCCATCAGCCGCAAGGCACATTACGTAATCACTGGGTGTAGCAGCCCGAACTTGACGAAAACGTCGAATTAGGTTTTATAATACGGGTCTCGACGCTCTTGTCGAGAAGGAGGTGATCCCTGAGGTATACGAATAATTGATCCATCCGTAGGGGAAGGCGTGTGTGATTCTGCCATGCGCCTTTCTTTTTTCTGCCCACCTGTGAATTGACGGATTCTGCCAGATTCACCCGATTACATCCTCACTCCTTCGCGGCTTTGATGCGAACAGTAGTTACGGTGGAAGAACGCCCCACTAATTTATCGTAAGTCCCGATTAATGCGCATGTGACAGCACTCGATTTCCGGGATACCTCGAACTTTGGGAGGTAGCTGGAGTCATTGACAAAGGGTAGCCGACGTGGCAACACTGGCTAGGGTAGAGCAATGCAGCCGACTCCACGGAAGCTAACTACACTCCAGAAGGCAGTCCTCATTCAGGTTCTTCGTGCGTTTCCTGGCCAAGAGGTCGGCGTCTGCTATCATCCCTCAGCAAACGACTCGCTCGGTTACGCACAAGATTTCCTGACGGTCTTCAAGGCGATTGGGTGGAATGTGAGTGAGGGTGCGCCGTTTGAGGCCGTGAACAGTCGATCCACGGGCCTGGCGTTTGTGGTAAGCGAACAGAGTAAATTGCCTCCCAGTGCCGAAGCCCTTCGAGATGCGTTAAGAATTTATGAGATTGAAGTCGGAACTTTTTGTGATTCCACTTGCAACACGAAACCTGGTGGCTTCACTCTGGCCGTCGGCCCTCCCGCATACCCAGAATTCCCGAGTGCGATGCATCACGGACCATAAACCAGGACGTGGAACGTTCCCGGAACTGCCATTGGTCGCGGACGGGGCTGGTCTGCAGTGGAAGCCGCAGGTGGAGCGAAATCTGCGGTGTCCAAAAAGAGATTGTGCGTCTTCGTATCGAGCCCCATGGTTTTGGCGCCGACCTCGGTCCTGACGGTCTCGACTTCACTGAATTTGTCAGGGGAATCTTCGTGGAATATATGGATCATCCCCTCGCGCGTCGAGGCGAAGATCATTCCTGTTTCAGGCTCATAGGCGGCGGCATCCACACCCGCCGAAATTGGGAACGACTGGATAACCTTTCCGCTGTCGGCATCTATCACCACGAGGATTGGGGGATTGCGGCCAGCGGTGAACAGCCGCCGGTGCTTCATGTCCATCGCCAGAGCCGTGGGCCCTCCGGCCGGGGCTACCGGCCAACGCGACTTGATTGTGAGGGCGTGGGAATCAATGGCGACTACCTCGTTCTTATCCTCGATATTGACGTAAACAGTTCCTCTGCCGTCGGCCACGGCGAATTCAGGAGCACCGCCCAGCTCGACGGTTCCCACGGCGGTCCCAGTCTTGGCATCGATCACAGTGGAGCTGTGGGGGTCTCCATTCATCACAAAGACACGCTTGGAGGCCGGATCGTACAGAACGCAGTCGGCGTCGTTGTCGGCTTTTACTTCGCCGGTCACCTTGAGAGTCCCCAAATCGAAAATGACCACTTTCCCCTGAGCTCCGTCGCTGATAAACCCGCGGCCGAACTCGTTGGCGATGACGACTCCGTGATCCAGTTTCAAGCCCGTGATGTTGCCTATGAGGGCCCCATCGTCGGCATTGATTACCTTAACCTCTGTCCCATGCGACACGTAGACGCGGCGCGCAGAAGAGTCGATCGTGATGTAGTCAAAATATTCTCGAGTACTACCCTCAGCTGCGCCAAAACTGTACTTCTTGAGCAGGTGGTAACCGCCCGTCGCCGCTGTTGCCTGAGAGAAGGCGCTGAGGAGGATAAAAGCCATGCCATTTGCGAGAATTCTGAGGCCAGATGATGAACTCATGCGAACCGTCCCTTTATTTGGAAGCTGCGGATGACTCTGCTTGGTTGCTTCGTATGAGTCCATATCATAACCGTCGTTCTGTGACCAGTGAAGGGCACTTGATCGGGAGTTAGCCGCTCCGACGGGTTATTCTGGGTTAGCTTTCGGCTCGGATGAGCCTATTTTCAAAGGCTTAAAGTACAGCCAACGAAATAGAACGTACCAAATCAGTAGAATCACGAATGCTTTGATCAGTTCGGGTAGCCCGTCTTGCAGGCGCAAGCCCCCCGGCCCGGTAGTATGCTCCGTAAATACCTGCAATTGGTTTCTCGAAACCCAAACCGCGACGGGCGCACTAAAAATGCCCACGAAGTCCATGAGACCGCCTGCAAGGAGCCATCCCAGCGCTACGGCGCCGACATAGCTCTCTACAAGAGTTTGTCTTAATCGCTCCAGCATGGCTTCTCCTTGCGAGTCGTCCGCGATAACTGCGTAACGTACGGATCGGCCCTGTTCCATAAACCCAGCGCGACAGAAGCCACGCTGCGGCGACGGTGCTAAGAGCATTGAAGAAATAGAAGCATGTATCGAGGAACATACGGCGGTCCTCAAAATTAAGTTTGGGAGAAATGAAGGGAATATCAAGGATGGCCACCGCCGTGAACAAGAAATCGACTAAGCGAATAGACGGCCCCAAGAGAGCTTGGCATACCCATTCAATCGACCACACTAGCAGAATCGCGATTGCAACTGCTGAGACGTGAGGTCGGCTAAAGCTTGGCGAAGAGGGCGTTTCATCCTTACTCGTTGGCCGCGATTTTCGCAGATATCTCGACTCGGCCCAAACGAAAATATTGTTCTTACTCGGCTGACCGACAATTATTCAAGTGCCCGATAAGCCGGACATCAAGTTCCCCAGGACCATTACTGAACTTGATGTCCGGTAACCCGACCAACCATACGAGTGGAATCGATTATCGAACGGAAAACGGCTCCACATCCCAGCAGCAGGAAGGCCAAACACCGCCTTAGACACGCTTCTCTAAAGCGTTTGGCTGCTACTGCTTTTCGTAAATCGCTACATCGGTAAACGGCTTGCCGCTCGGGAGCGTGCCCTTGGTCACCTCCCGTATCGTCTTGCCGTCGGCGCTCAGTGTGATCTGCTCCGTCGCGACTTCCTTGCCGCTCTGCATAGTCGTCAGGTGGCGGGTATTTGCATCGACTATCTTTACGCTCTCGGTGCTTCCGTCGGTGGGTCCGCCTTCCAAAAACGTGATCGGGCCTCCATGGGTCGGATGGGTTAGATGTGTCGTCAGAGGTTTCCCGCTTCCGTCGGTTCCTTTCACGGTCACGTCGTTTGTGTCTTTGCCTTCTTGCACCATCAGAGTTACTTCCTTGGGAGCTGGACCGGATTCGTATTTCGATTGGGCGGTGTCGAGCTTCCACGTTCCCGTGAACGAATCGGCTGCGTACAAAGTGCCAGCCAATCCGAGCGCAGAGAGCAGTACCAGCAGCTTACGCATTTGAAGTCTCCTCTCGAACTGGTTGAATGCTTGGCCGGGCCCGAAGTTAACTGCCTTGCGAAGGAACCATACGCTGGCCGCTCCGCCGGTGTCAATCTCCAGCGGTTTCGACGAACCTGCCACCGGAGCAGGCCCCGGCGGGATTCCGAAGGCTGATTAACGCAACCGGACAATCAAGTGGGTAATGTCCGATAATCCTTGCCAACCATGCAAGCGAGAACCGAATCGTCTATCAGGCTACTCGAATTGCTTTCGGAATGCCGCGAACTGGTGTTTCAAGTCCTCAACTTCGTTCCGAAGAACCACAATTTGATTTTCCAGACGCGCGATCCGTTCACCATCGGCGGTTCTGTGACTGACGGCCCGTTCGGGTGCTTGCGTAGCAGTAGTCGTCTTCGGAGCTTGGATCTGCACATCGCCTGATAAGAGGTGGGAGTAGCGCGCCTCCTTGGTGCCGGGGGAACGGGAAAGCATCTTCACCATCGGAGGCTCGCGCTGCGCCAAGCTTTGCAGCGTGGCTTGCACTTGACCCAGCTCGTCGAATCGGTGGATTCGCTCTGCGCGGCTGCGAAGCTCTCCCGGCGTCTGCGGGCCTCGCAAAAGCAGCTCGCAGAGGATGGAGATTTCGCGGCGGTCGAGATTAAAGGCTTCCTGAAGTCGGTGCTCGAACTTAGTCACGCGACTGTCCATACTATCCGCGCGCCCCGTAAGGCCTTCTTTGTCCAGGCTTCGCAACGCCTCACTGACAGCGTTTTCGTCAAGGTTCATTACCGGAACACGATTGGATTTCTGATTACAGGCGTTGACCAGAGCGTTTAGTGAGAGCGGGTAATACTCCGGAGTGGTTAGCTCTTTTTCCAGAAGTGAGCCCAGAACCCTGGTTTCAACTTCGCTGAGGGTGTTCACAGCAAAAGTATACCGTATACCGTATACCGTAAACAGCTAACTGCCCAGCGCCTGATAAATACGGAAAAGTGAATTGAGGACGCCCACCTTGCAGCGAGCGANNGCCTTCTCATGGAAGGACTTAGGCTACCCTCGCGTGAGTTCCGATATTGACAATATTGGAGGGAAGTAGTACCTAGTTAACTCTGTGGGCGGGTGGCCCACACACCGTGAACGAGGAGAATCTACTCATGACGAATTCAATGGGGGTGGTGAAGTCTGCCTGGAGATGCGTTCTGACTGTAGTTCTGTTCATTACGGTAATAGGCGTGANNGACGGCGACGATCTCGGGCACCGCAACGGATAGTTCAGGCGCGGCACTGGTCGGCGCTTCCGTCCAAGCCAAGAATGTTGGCACGAATGTCACCCAGTCCACGGTTTCCGATTCCGCGGGCCGCTACCGAATCGCGGATCTGCCCATTGGCAGCTATGAAGTTCGAACCTCGCTCTCCGGTTTCCAGACTGTCGTACACAAGGGCATCACCCTCACGATCGGTGCCAATCTGGTCGTCGATTTTTCGCTACCCGTAGGGCAGATAACGCAAACGGTCAACGTGGAAAGTGCGGTTTCGAGAGTCGAGACCCAAACCGCCGCGATCTCGTCCCTGGTCACTCCCGAGCAGATGAGCCAGTTGCCGCTGAACGGCCGGAACTTCGAGCAGCTTCTCTCGCTCGCGCCCGACGTTCAGACCATCACACAGAGCTACATCACGGGTGGGGGAGGAGGAGGAATTTCGTCGGGCTTCTACGGACCGGGGGCCACCTACTCTGTTGCCGGGTCGAGGCCGGTGGGCCAAGTCTTCCTGCTCGATGACCAGGATCTGCAAGGCTATTGGAACAAAGGCACGGGCTCGAATATCACCGGTAACTCGCTAGGGGTCGACGCCATCGCCGAATTCGCGGTGCTGACCAACACATATAGCGCGCAATTCGGCGGAACCGGAGCGGCAATCAATGCCGCGAGCACTTCGGGCACAAACGACCTTCATGGCTCCGCGTACGAATATCTGCGCAACAGCGCGCTCGACGCACGCAATTTCTTCGATGGGCGGAAGATCCCGCCGTTCCGCAGAAACCAGTTTGGGGGCACCCTGGGCGGTCCCATTAAGAAGGACAAGCTTTTCTTCTTCGTGAATTACGAAGGTCTTCGCTCGGGCTTGGGCATCACCGGAAATCAATTTGTTCCGGACCTTGATTCGATCGGCCTGGGGACGTACAGCGCCGCCGAGGTGCCCTACCAGGTTGGCTATGTTCCCTGCAACGACGTGGCAGGGCAAAAACCGGTGTCTGCCGGAGGTACTTGCAACCCGGGTAATCGGCTACAAGCGGCCATCAACCCAAGGGTGGTTCCGTATCTGCAGGCGTACCCGGCCCCGCTCGCGGGGGCTCCTGTGCAGACCGTTGCCGCGGGGCTGTTCGCGCCGTTGCCCGACGGCGAAAGGTTTCCGACTGGCAACTCGCTTTTCACGGCCATCGCGAACGAGCCGGTGAGTGAGAACTACGTCCTGGGGCGCATGGACTATTCGCTCGGCTCGAAAGACTCTTTGTTCGGCCGATACATTACCGACACGGCCTATCTCAAGCTGCCCGTTCCCTTCTCGAACCTGCCNNGGAGGCGACCAGTTTTTCAATCTTGAAGAAAGGCACATTATTTCACCGACGGAAATCAACGCGATCCGCTTCAGTTTTTCACGAACCAACGAGCGCGCGAACCAAGGTTTCCTTTCCAACCCGGCCACCGATCCGCTGCAGTTCTATCTCGCGAGCGGCTTTACTGCACCTACTTATACACCGGGGCAGCGCGAGGACGGTAACATCATCGTGGCTGGCGGCACCTCTCCGATCGGTCCGGGCGCTACGGCACGCTTTCATCTGATCGAGAACAAGTTCACGGGAGGGGACGATCTTTCCTGGACGCATGGAGCCCACAGCTTCAGTGCCGGAGTATCCATAACCAGGGTTGAAGACAATATCGCCGTGGGCCGGGAGGGCGGAATCTTCGTCTTCGGCAGCCTTCCGGGTTTTCTGTCGGCAAGCCCGGTGCAATTCCAGGGCGAGGCCAATCCGTCTCCAACCTTTAACAGGACGCGATACGCTCGCGCAATCGAGTTCTTCCCCTACATACAGGATGATTTCAGGATTCGGCCCAACCTTACGATCAATCTCGGTTTGCGGTACGACTTCGAAACCAACCCGATCTGCACGGGCGCGGACTTTGCGTGCACCAACCTCCTTGACCCGTTGTCTTCGGCAACGTTCACGCCGGTCCGTCACGTCCTTAGGGCGAATCCGAACGCCTTCAATTTCGATCCCCGAATCGGTATCGCTTGGGATCCGTTCAGCGACCACAAGACTTCGATTCGCGCCGGATTCGGCATCTTCCACGAAGAGTTGGCCGCTCGCACTTTCCTGAATGCATATTCCGAGGATCCTCCGTCCAACACGGTGGTCCTCAGCGGACCCGGCGCTGTTGCTCTTTTCCCGAATCCGGCCAAATGCGCTCCGGCCTGTACCCCGTCGTACGGCGCGGTCTATGGACTCAAATACGGGGCGAATGTTTCTCCCTACGTGATGCAGTACAACCTGACCGTCCAGCGGGACATCTGGCGGGGCACAGTTGCCTCTCTTGGTTATGTCGGCGCGGAAGGCGTCCACCTTTATAGCCAACAAAACTACAACACTCCTGCTGTGGTCGGCGGCCCCAGCAACTGCGTCAGCTCGTCATGCACATTCACGGGAGCCGTGCCAAACATCCATTTCAGCGGCTTGGATTTCACCGCGCCTACAAGCCATTCGACCTACAACGGATTGGTGGCAAGTCTCACGCGCCAGCTCAGCAAGAATCTGCAGGGCCAAGTGTCCTATACGTATTCGAGATCCATTGACAATGGCTCCGCGAGTTCTGGTCTGGAACAAGGCGCATTCGAGGTTACGGATATTTACAATCCGCGATACGATCGGGGGCCGAGCACCTTTAACATTGACGACGCACTGCGGGTCAACAGCGTGTACACGCTGCCGTTCCGCGGCAACAGGCTAGTTTCGGGCTGGCAGGTTAGCGAAATTTTGAGCGTCGCCACGGGCTTTCCGGTCTATGTCATGAACGGGCTTACGCCGCAGGAGTCGAACACAGGTGGGCTGACGGGAGACCGTCCCAACTATTCGGGTGCTGCGGGCTGTCATCCGAACCAAATCGTGGATAAGGTCAACCTCGCACATACGACGGTGCAGTGGTTCAACCCAAACTGCTACGCCATTCAGCCCTTCGNNACGGAACGCTTGGAGACGTCCCGAGAGATTCGCTGACGGGTCCCGGTTTGCTGGACCTGGACTTCTCCGTGATCAAGGACACGAAGGTTACCGAAAAATTAACCGCGGAGTTCCGTGCGGAGTTCTTTAACATTCTCAACCACACGAATCTCGGGCTACCGGTCGGTGCCGTTTTCGCGGGCACGCGCGGTAGTCTGGGGACCCCCATTCCGACCACCACCACGTTCATCAGTGGCACCGCGGGAACGATTACCACCGCGTCCACCACGTCGCGGCAGATCCAATTTGCGCTGAAGTTGATCTTCTGAGCTGTGGTAGCGGAGAGGGGCGGGTTTGAACCCGCCCATCCCTCCGCCTCAGGAATCCCCGTGTTGCTCCGGTCTTCAGGTCAGTTCACTCCACGCGAATGGAAGATATTCGATCGTTCCGCGACTTATCGGTGCCTGGAATGCGCCAGCTCTTCAATCTTGCCACATCATTCGAAATGCGTCCCGAATAACCGCCAAAGTTATCTTTCGAGAAAATCACGACGGCATCCGCACGGCAGCTAATAGGTAACTAGGAAATCCACCGTTTGATTTCAGCTTTGCCGACTGTGTCCTGTTTTTAGGGGGTATGAGATGTTGTGCGATGTCCGGTTTCTTTCTCATGTAAGAGATCGGATCGGTCAATCGAAAACTGCCAGATGACAAGCAGATTTCTTATTGGGGAATGCATCCCGACAAAATGTACAGAATAAAAAAGGAATACAAGCGTTTATACCCTTCGGGACGGCTTGAATTCTGGCCGGTCACATTCCAAATTGGAATGTTCATTTTCTGGGCCGTTGTCGCACTTCGACTGTTCTCCTTCAGGTATGGGGCGCTGCCTATATAAGTGCAAGGATTTGTCCAGGCTTAGGCTAACTGTCGCGGTAGGGACGAC
>PKUY01000016.1:0-5894 GCA_003131705.1 Acidobacteriota bacterium
AAGGTCAACGCAACGCGCCGACCAGGTACAAGATCACCACGATGAGCAGGACCGTCCCGACTATCCCCAGGCCCCCGCGTGATCCCCATCTGGAATACCCGTAATAGCCGCCGCCTCCGCCGAACAACAACACCAGAAGAATAATCAGCAGTAGCATATATTTTCCTTTCTGCGCGGGCAGGTTAAGCCCGGCGCTAAGTTAGTAGATAAGAACCCTACTGTCTATTATTCAACCACCTTGGTGGCGCACCGACAAGGGCCAAAACCAAAATCACGATCAACACGGTTCCAAGAATAGTTCTCCCAAACAGGCCTTCGTGGTCTCGGCTATGACTTTTTCATCGCTCCTACGACCAGCAAAATGACTCCTCCAGCCAATCCTTCCTCCGAGTACCGGAGGAAGGGGAATTCGCTCCTGACTCTCTGTCGTGACATGCATCGGCCCCAGATCAACGACCTTCTTCTGACGGGGGTAGTGTAATTGATGCCTTGATAGACGAGGGCCAGAGCGAAAGAACTAGCCTATGGTCACTTCGTAACATGGCCCGTAGTACCGAAGCTCTAGCCAACCGCTGCCCCAAAATGATTGCCTCCCTCGGAATTTCGACAGCGCTTGAATATGCATCGCCAGATCCGGACAAGTGCAGCCGGGCTGCGCATCTCTTCCGAAAAGCGGCCGCTCGCTTTGGGAGTGCCAGCACGCGGAAGGCACTATGTATAGCGGGCCACGCTGGTAGAGTCAACGGCGATCGCTGTTTCTTCGTAGCGCGTTGCCGACGCCGACCATATCGACGCCTCTAGCAGCCGCCCTGAGTGTGTTTTTCGCCCCGCCTTGTCCGCGTACAGGATTCCATCAGCTCTTCCGAGAAAAGTTTTGATCGTATCGTTTACTTGATATTGTGCACGACCTACCGAGTAACCGACAGAGACCTTACCGCGATTAAGCTCGACTTCTGGAGATCCTATCCGCGACAGGATAACGTCAACTTTCTCTCTCGGGCACTCGGGAAGAATTATCAGGAATTCATCGCCGCCGATTCTGACTGGCACGTCGCAAGCACGGATTGCCTTCCTCAGTCTGCGAGAGAACTCTTTCAGAACCACGTCGCCTCCGGCATGTCCAAATTGATCGTTAACCTCCTTGAAATAATCGAGGTCAAGAATGATAACGGCTAGTGGATCGCCATTTCTCTCGGCGCGCACTATCTCTTCCTCGAGACGTTCTTCGCCGAACCGCCGATTGTGCAATCCGGTGAGCGGATCCAGAATTGATAAACCATATAATTTGTCGACTCGTATGCGCTGCTTGACTGCGATTTCCAACTGTTCAGCGAGACTGTTACGCACCTGCTTGAGTTGACGATGTTGGACAAGCTTATACGTATTGCAGGTTAACGTGAGGAGCAGGAAACCCTCGATGATGAACGTTATTCCCAGCTGATTGCCGAGGAACAGATTCCCCAAGAAAAACAGCGGCCCGATCGTTGCGAGCACTATTGCGATGTCGACTATGGTGGTTCTCCAACTCCTGGCAAGGACTCGGTCCAACTGAATAATGCTCTGCCGGAATGCTTCGTGGTCACTCTGTTCCGGCATTTGTGGGTTGATCTTTTCGATCATTAATTGCTCCAGCCTCCAAAGTGATCTTGATTTTTAGCTCGCACACGAAGCCCTTCCCAATAATGCTGCGCCCAAGCGGTCCCAGGCATTTTCTAGTGAGATGCCGGCGGTTGCATATTCATCGACCACTTAGCACGCTTCGGGTTACCTCCCAATCGCGCTGATCTTAAGGCCTAGGACGTTTGTCGCCTATGGCCCTTTCGGGCTATACGCCATAAAACTTTTGTACTTCTCCGAATCAGGCCGTTCAGACCCTTAGTACGAATTCCGGCGTTGGGCATTAGGCTTCGAACAGGCGGAGGCCAGCACGGGGATCGACACAAAAGTTGTCCTAGCGGCGTGCAGTTACCGCAAAGCGGTGGACTAAAAAGCAGGCGTAACGAGCTAAGGGGTTTATCTTGCGTAGAATCAGAGGGCGTGGAAGAACTCTTAATCAGCGGGTTGCAGCTTCGAGTCCTGCGCGGCTCGCCTGTCCGCTACTGTAGAACTTCTAGGCGCGGTGCTTCCGCGGTTTCCGCTTCGTGTGACTTCCTAAACTGCTCGAGTTTTGCTATCGCATCCCGCCGTGTATCGTCGAGAACTTTGGCGTAGGTCTGAACAATTCCCGTCGTGTTGTGCCCAAGCATTCGCGCAACGGTGAGCGGTCAGGCACCGGCGGCAGACAGGCGGGAAGCGAAGCAATGCCTTAGGTCGTACTGCCGAAAATAAGCTATTCCCGCTTTTTTCAACGCACTCGCCCAACTCTTGCGACCACCCTGAAGGCGATGGCGGGTATTCGAAGATTGCGGGAAAACCCACTCCGGGAAATCTGGGCCGAGAAGATCCCGCCATCTCAGCAGCTCTGCTTTGAGGAATCTTGAGATTGGGACTGCTCGAATGCCGGAAAACGTTTTGCTCTTTTTCACATGAATGGTTTCATTCTCAAGGTCCACCTCTGCCCACCGAAGTTGGAGCATCTCTTGAGTTCGCATACCTGATTCGCTTCCAAGCACGACGAGCATTCGTACCCGGGGAGACGCTACGGCGAGCAGCCGATTCTGCTCTTTCCAGGTCAAAATATGCGGGAGTCGCCGTTGTTTTCTTTCTTCGAGAAATTCACCTCCGGTGAATGGCGTCTCCCCGGTGAGTCGCTGCTGAGTGGCAAGCTTCAGCATTCGTCTGCACACTGCCAGATCCCGGTTTACCGTGGCCGGCGCAGTTTGAGAGCTATGCGGCGCGACACAAAGTTGCGGACAAGCGACTTAGGTATTCGAGGCTGAGAATCCTCTGAATCCAGAAGAAAGAGGACTAGAGACGAGAAACAAGAAGCCGAGCATGTTCTTGAGCCGCGCCTTAGTATATTCAATTGTCGTGCTAATGATCGGATTTCTGGGACTCGGAGTCCGCGCGTTCACAACGGCAAATACTGCAAGGCTTATTTTTCCCGCTGTATTTCTGATCTCTCTCGTGGTCCTTGTTTCGTATTTCATGTTCCGTCGACNNCGGCTCCCAGAGAATCTCGATCCCGTCCCGCCTCTTCTTCGAACTGGCGCCGATTAATAGCCGTGGATTTTCTGGATTTCCCCGGCCAGTTCGAAGTCGCCCTTCGTCAGCCCACCGACGCTATGCGTTGATAAATCTATGGTGACCTTGTTGTTTGCGTTGGACGAGTGCGGGCGATGATCCATTCTGTCGGCGCGTTTAGCGGGCGTAGCNNCACGGTATATATCGATCACACAAACAATGTAAGGCCACGCACCCGTTTCCATCGTGCATTCCATTTGCGTGTCCGCACTTAAGGCAGATCATCGTGGTATTCCTCCGCTAGACATTTACCGCTGGGCGTTTGACACTCGATTGTTGCAACGGAGACGATTAGTGTCTGTGTCGTTCGATACACATCCTGAATATGGGCCCAGATATTGGGCGACGGGTCCGATCCCCACTGGCCCTACCATGCAACTTATCTGCAGCGGAGCTTGGTTTACCCAAGCCAGATCGCCTTAGAAACCAGATAGGCGCAGAGAACTCATACTCGCTGAGTCCACATAGACCCGAGCACAGGATCTCTCACAACCGCCTCTCTGTGGCAGTCGATCGGTTCCGCGCTTTTCAGTCGTAGCTCACCGGGAGTCAGGAGACGTCCGATTAGCGCTAAANNAGGCATAATCCGCGAAACTGTCCACGGAGAAATTCAGACATTTCCCAGAACGCATGAAGTAGGATACGCACACTCTTGCATCGGCTTAACTAGACGGGAAATGCGCGTCAATGACCTGACAAAGATAGAGCGGTTGGATTTGGTGGCCAGGGCGGACGCGACCAAGTACCGAATTACCTGTCTCCAGACCAGATTCAGTTCACTGTCCTAAGGCTGTACTCGTACCTGTACTACTAGCTCCTCCTCCCCGTCTAAGCCCGTGTTTGCAATAAACTCTGGCCCGGATCCTCAGCGGTCACCCCGATCCGGCCAATGATGGTCACCTACAAAGCGGCCAACGAGAACGACCGGTTCCAGCCAGGAAGGGAGATGTCGAAAGGATGCCCGCGGCCCATCCCTCGGAACTCGCTTCATCGTTCCAATCCCCCCCCGCATCCCCAACTGCTGTTACAACTTAGCCAGATAGTTTACCCTCTCGAGAGAACCGAAAAAGACCCTGTTTAGAGATAACCAACAACGTCAAGAAGCACCCCAGATTCCAGGGAAATCCGTTGGCCGGATTTTACCTGACCACCATTGGCCGCTTTTGAGGCGACCACTGAGGCCCGGATAGCTGCCGATATATCCCCTTATCAGCTCAAATCATCGCATTCCCCGTCAGAGCCTCAAAACCCACGGCCACGACCGGTTTTAAACCGCCTGTCGTCGGTAATTGCACGCAGTCTGCGGCGTTTTTGCACGAGACTCGACTAATGCCACAGTAGACTGCCCAAACAGCGCAAATTGAAGCGCACTCGGCTCTGCTAAAGTCGCATCACCGACGATCGACCGAGCATACTTAACTAGCAGAGCGCGAAGAGGCGGCTCCCCTGAGAAACGTGGTGGCAGGGACAGGCGGCAGGGCGGAGACCGGCGGTTTTCGAAAAACTCTGCGAAGCGCGTTTTTATTCGAGAAGGCACGATCTGCACGTTCGGTACATTGTAGCCCTTCGCAAAGAACGTGCTGCATCGAAATCGTGTGCGGATGAGATTTTTGGCAGAACCAGCGATTGATTCCGAGGCCGGCTACAATTTTGGCGCTGGACAACTATCTATCTACAGCCGTAATCACGCAATTCCGCTAATTTTTGGTCTGCCACTGGATTCCCACTATTGGACGCGGCGATGAGCAGGATACGCGCTTGTTCGCAGTTCTTTCTTGGTATGCCTTCTCCCCGAAGATAGAGGTCCGCCAACTCTAGCTCGGCTTCGGTATTCCCTCGTCCAACTGCTACCCACAAAAGGTGTGCTGCCATGGCGCCATCCTCCCGGACGCTGGTTCCGTGCAAGTACTGTTGGGCGAGCGCAAGCTCGATGCGGCCGTCGCCCTCTCGCGGAAAAACCTCGGAACTGCGGCGGGCTGATTTCGTCGATGCATTCTTTGTTTCCGATTGCGCGGACGAACTCGATGCATCCAACCGTTTCGCTCCTTCCGCGCGCGGCGTCGGATCCGCCTGCCTCGATTGCATCGGAGGAGATGCCTCACCGGACTCAATTTGTCGCCCTGCCTCAGCCGATTGCCGTGTTCTATCAGCTGCAGACGCGGAACTCATGGCATCGGAACCGGCAAGTGCGCCCAGCTCGGAGTCTCGAGGCACGTTGGTCGCCGGTCCGTTCACTCCTGGCGCGGTGGCAGACAAAGAGCTGACCGGCGCCGATGCAGCGGNNCGAAACTTGGAGTTGCCGCAGCTTCTGGCTTGGCTGATTGTTGAGGATGTTCGCCTGAGAGCGCTTCTCCTAAACGAATCAGCGATTCGCCGGCTTCCCGCTTGTTGAGGAAAGAGAAGACTCCGGCTGCCACGACGAGTGAGAAGGCGACCGTCAACGCGACAGTGCCAAGGCGCTGCTTTCGATGCGGAGCGTCTGCCCGTTCTTCCAGGGCGTGGACCCCCATGGAGCCCCACCCGGGCGAATACGAAGGAAGCCCATTGTACGGTGGCCTCGGCGCCCGGGCTGGCAGCGTAGGGGCCGGTAAAAATCTAGGCGGTCCTGAAACTGGCCCAGCAGGAGACCTTGCGGAACCCGGGTCTGGTTGATTTCGCATCGGGGGAGAGGGACTCGTGCTGTCATCAACAAACGACTGGCCCGCCTCGGT
>PKUY01000016.1:5927-6677 GCA_003131705.1 Acidobacteriota bacterium
GCTGGAGATCCACCAACCCACTCCTGTATCTGTTTGCGCACTTCTTCCGGTAACTGACCAAATCTCAGTCCACCCCTTTTTCGAGCGTTATCGAGCCACATCAGGTCGCCGAAAAGTTCAATGCCGTCGATCCATCCGGNNGCTGTCGCGATAGGGTCAGCAGCCTGGAAACCGAGGCCCGCGGAGGAAACGTCGAGCAGTATGCCGCCGTTCTCCGGCAGCATATTCATATAGACGAGTTCGCCCATCCTCGTCCGCGGACTGAGGCGGCGCTCTTCCATCGGCGCACCTTTCACAAAGCGTCTACGATCGACCGCGGAGTCGCCCATCCGATCATTCTCCATGCCCGACTGGCGCGATCCTAAGCTTTACTCTGGCGAGCCGTCGCCTTGGGGGTCTCAACTTTAATCCCGATTATACTGCCCGAAGCAAAAAATCGAGCCGTCTATGTCAGTTTTCTGCTTCTGGCATGCGTGGCAAACGTTGTTGATGGAAAGGTGATCGTATACGGCAACCCTTGCTTTGTTCGTTGGTTTTGCAGCGGCCGTGTTCTACTTCTNNCTCCTGCCGATGTTTTCCGATGGTCGTTGGCGGACGAGACCTTGGCGTCACCCTGCATGTTTTCCACAGCCACCACATTTTTCCACAGTCTGAACGATCGATTCCCTTTGTCCCCTTTGCTCGGCGTGTCCTATGATAAAATCGCACGGTTAAAGGAGACAAGCGAGGATTTAGGAGGTAAACCTAGAT
>PKUY01000016.1:6776-6928 GCA_003131705.1 Acidobacteriota bacterium
CTTCGATCATGTGTGCCGATAGCCGCGACCCGCAAAGTTTGTTAACCGAACACCACCGTAACCGGTAAGCGTGCTCGGATGGGATGACCCGACGTCAGATCGCACATTTATCGCGATTAGGACCAATTTCGGCGACAGAGGCGGCTCGGCTA
>PKUY01000058.1 GCA_003131705.1 Acidobacteriota bacterium
AAGGACGAGCACAGCTGGAAAAGCTTCCGCTAGCACCCAGGGCCAGCCGGCGCCGACGAGATCTCGTCGAGCTGCTGGACCGGATGAATCCAACCATCGAAGAGCTCACTGCAGCCATCGAGCAGGAAGCGAAGAAATGGCCCGAGGTGCTGCGGCTAATGACCCACCCTGGCGTAGGCCCTCTGACGGCGCTGGCCTTCGTGCTGATCATCGGAACTCCGGAGCGGTTTAAGTGCGGCAAGCAGATCGGCAGCTACGTGGGACTAATCCCGTGCGAGGACTCCAGTGCCGGCCATCAACGGCTGGGACACATCACCAAGCAAGGCAGCTCTCTGCTGCGTTTCTTGCTGGGAGAAGCAGCACAAGCCGCAGCACGTTGTGATGCGGACTGGAGACGACGGTACGTGCACCTGGCGATGCTGCTCGCGCCCACGGGCCCCTTTGCTGAACAGGCTCGACGCCTGCATGACAGAGCCCAACAGGACCTCGCCGCATCGCAGAGATTGCCGGCCACCTCAACTACTACTACGCAAGCCCAAGTGCCCGATCTGGCTGACCAATGAACGATGGGCGTGTTTAACCGGCATCCCTAACAACTTGTACGTCGGATTACCGGACATATCCCCTACTCAGCACAAGTTTCAGCCTCCTTTTCTATCTTCTCAGCCATTTCCGCGGTAGGTCCATCCGCAGGATGCACCCGCCGACGAGTTGGCATGTTTTGTTGTTGCTCCTGCGCCAACTGCGTTACACTCGCCTTTTTTCAGGAGGACAATCGGCATGAAAGGCTCACCTAAGGTCATAGAAGAACTCAATAAAGCGCTGCGCGAAGAGCTCACGGCCATCAATCAATATTTTCTGCACGCGGAGATGTTCGAAAACTGGGGTTATGAAAAGCTGTCGGAGTACATCAAGAAGCAGTCCATCGGGGAGATGAAGCACGCCGAAGTGCTTATGGAACGCATCCTCTTCCTCGACGGCTCACCCTCCATGAAGCCGCTTGAACTTACTGTCGGCAAAAACGTGCAGGACATGCTGCAGAGCGATCTCGATCTCGAACTCGGCGCCGTGAAGGATTACAACGCCGCCATCCAGGTCGCTGTCGCGGAAAAGGACAATGGTTCGCGCGATCTCTTTGTGACGCTACTGAAGGACGAAGAGGGCCACGTCGACTGGCTCGAAGCGCAAATGCACCTGATCAAGGAACTCGGCTACGAGCGTTACCTCACCATGCAAATGGGCGAGGACGAAGAAGAATAGCGTTCCCCGACAGTGTCCGCTGGAGGCTCAACTCAGTTCCCGGGCCGGCATACTTCGGTCATTGACCCCTTCAAAGGTCAGGAAATCAACTTATTATTCGTAATCGTTCGTAGCAGCAGGCGGGCCAACGCCTTCTCATGGAAGGCATGTGGAAAACTAGATCCGCGGTTTTCCGAGCCTTGCTACGGGCCCTCAATCGTGCCCACCGCGGCCCCTTTCGCCAACGGCTCCGCTCCGCGCACGCGCCGCTCATACGGCCGCACGAACCCCCAATAGACCACCAGGGACGCAAGCGCAAAGCCCGACATCACTTCCGCCAGCCCCCGCGGCGTGTGCCCATCGAACAGCAAGCCCGCCAGCANNCCCGCCGCTGCGCCCAGCAGCCACTGTGCGCAGCTGATGATGGACGAGGCCATGCCGGCGGTCTCAGGCACCGGATGGAGCGCGGCAATCGTGGCGTTGGGCGCGACCAGCGAAGATGCGAAGGTGGTCGCGAACAGCAGCGGTGTCACCGTCGCCAGCGTGGCGGCGCCCGTCACCGAAAGAAGCAGCAGGAGCAGGCTGGTCGTCATTGTCAGTGCCTGGCCGGTCGCCAGCAGCCGGCTTGCCGCCACGCCGTGCATGTTCAACCGCCCGTTCACCACTCCGCCGGTCATGAACCCGAAGGACGTCAGCGCGAACAGGTAGGCATAGACGCGCGGCGATGCCCCCAGCGTGTTGATCATCAACAGCGGTGACGCGGCGATGTATGCGAAAAGGCATCCGAAGTTCAGCACCGAAACGAGCGCGTAGCCGCGGTACGTGCGGTTGCCCAGCACCCGCCAATAGTTGGCCAGGAGCTGCCGCGGCGCGAGACTCTGTGCTTTCTCCGGCGCGGCCGATTCGTCCAGCCCCAGGCCCACGGCAACAATCAGAGCGGCGCCGATCGTACCCAGCACGGCGTAGATGCTCCGCCATCCGCCCAGCGCCAGAATCCAGACACCCAGCGTCGGCGCGATCATCGGCGCCAAGCTGGTCAGCACGGCCATGTAGGACAGCCGCGCCCGGGCCATCTGCCCTTCGAAAAGGTCCCGGATGATCGCCACGGCTAGCACGGTGCCCACGCCCGCTCCCGCGCCTTCGATCAGCCTCCAGACCATGAACGAGGTCATCGAACGCGCCATGGCGCAGCCCCACCCGGCCACGCCGAACAGCGCGCACCCACCCAACAGCACCGGCCGCCGCCCGAAGCGATCGGAAAGCGGGCCGAAGACCACTGGCGCCGTCGCGAATCCCACCATGTATAGACTCAGCGCGTAGGCCACCGCCGCAGGCAACGATCTCAGTGCGTGGGCAATCGGCGACATCGCCGGCTGGCCCATGTCGACCGAGAGGGGCGGCATGGCCCCGCACGCGCCCAGCAGCACGATGAATCCGGCAGACTCGGGCCGTATCCTCACACGTCCGCCCTCAATTGAGTGATCTGCAGGATCCAGTCGCCGGACCCGCACACCGGCCACAGCGCCGCCTGAATCGATCGCTTGCTGCGGGGGAAGGGTATCGCGCCGAGGACAATGAGGATCAAATCGTTCACGGGAACGCGCATTATATAACATGCGCCCATCGTTGTAGCGCTGGCTCACCCCGAGCGGGTAGTGTCCTAATTTGTCTGTTCGCACTTGCCGCACCAGAAATTGCGGTGGCGGGCGAGGTGGCTCGTTCGGGACGAGCATTATACGTGGATTTCTTGAGCCACTGCGCAATCCCATCTGATAAACGCTTACCAGATGGGATGAGAAGGCCGGTCTCCAGCGGGATGCGATACGCTCCCA
>PKUY01000138.1 GCA_003131705.1 Acidobacteriota bacterium
GGTGCCAGAACCAAAGCCCTGTGAAAATGTGCTTCGGCCTCCTGACTGCGGTTCAGCATGCCGTCGGCGATTCCCAGATTTATTTCGAGCACGTAGTAATTTGGAGTGAACGCAGTGGCGCGCTGGAAATAGTCAAGCGCGCCTTGCCCATCGCCCGCGCTCATGAGCGTTAACCCGTAGTTCATCAGACCCCGGCCGTTTTCCGGACTTTTGATAGTTACGTCATGCCATAACGAACTTTCCGACGCCCAGACTTCGTTCCGTTCCCAAGCGCCAGCACCGTAGGCCAGAAGCACGCACGCTGCTATTGCCTGTACTCCGAATACAACGCGCTGTCGTCGCTGGGGGTATCTAGCAATACATCGAAAAACGATTAAGGCCAATGCCCAGGTAACACTCAGCATCAAGCCGACAAACGGAAAAAACATGCGGTGATCATTCTCGACTTCAGCGAGGACGAACAGAGAAGTGGGCGCCGACGCACCGAAAAACCAGAAGATCCCGAAGGCTATGGGCCGGTGTTCGCGGCGACGGATACACCAAAACCCTAGCCATAGCAACAATCCGCAGAAGACGATACCGGTCAATGCCAAAGGATCTGAAAAGCCGTGGAACGGGCTGAAATCGGAATCAGCACTAAGCCAGAACGGGAAAAACATTGACCTAACGTATCGCAATAAAATAAACGGCTGCGTCGCCCAATACATTGAGGAAGGCATGCCGGCCCCTACGTAGGTCTTGGACGTCATTTTCGCGCACAGCACGGCCAGAACTGCGCAAACCACTAGTGCCGGAATCGAGCGCCGGATTGCGGCCCATAAGCGGTTCCACTGGGCGTCTTCTTCAAATAGGAAGATGTACACAACCAGGATTTCGCCGAAAACAACAGCGGGAGCCTTCGATAAGGCGCCTAGGATCACGGGCAGGAGATAGAGACCAAATTTCCTGAGCTTTGGAAGCCGAATATACATTACAAGCCCCGCGACCACACCCAAGGTCGCATATAGCTCCGCTCGTTGAACAATGTAGTTCAGGGTCTCAGCTGTCGCAGGATGAAGGCCGTACCACGTAACCGTCAGTAGCGAGATGTAGCGGTTCGCTGGATGCGGTGCGGTTGCGTCCAACACACTGCGATACAACATAAACATCAGCATGAGTTGAACCAGGAACCAGAAGAACGTGGAAATATGAAACCAGAGCGGCTGCAAGCCATGGCTGATGTGATAGTCGAGCGCAAAGGAAAGTGAGACGATGGGCCGCCAAGTTTGGTTCGCGGGGAGCGAACTAAAGGTCGTCGCATCTGTAAAAAAACGCGGAATGTTGTGGAGGCTGCGGATGTAGATGTTGTCAATTACAGCGTGCGAATCATCGAAGTGGAAGCTATTGTGAAAATGATTTGAGTAGGCTGCGAAAATCGTCAGAGCAGCAAAGCAGATAGAAACCCAGAATAGCCTCTGGTTCTCCGCAGTTGGCAAGCCACTCGCCCCGGGAGCCAAACGATCGAGGCTTGGGTGCGGGGGATGATCGTTATTCTTGCGCTGTTTGGTCATCGGGAATCTATCAGAATTTTGACATATAGAAGGCCAGTCTCGAATTCCGAGCCTCCGAGGCGTGGCTTTCTTATAAACGTTGTACGATATGACTTCCGCTTTTGCGACAATCTGGAATTGGAGCGCGCGATTTGGCTCCAGGCCACAAATCGCGATGTAAGTTCACCACACCTCCGGTGGGAGCGGGCCTAAGCCGGATTTTCCATAACCGGGAGCCAAACCTGGAAGCGCGTGTCTCCGGGTTTTGAATTGAGCTGAATATCCCCTCTATGCTTATTAACAATTCGCTTTACAGTGTCCAGGCCGAGTCCGGTACCTTCGCCCACTCCCTTCGTCGTAAAGAACGGTTCGAAAATGTGCGGCTGAACGTCGGGCGGGATCCCGGGGCCGTTGTCGGCGATTTCGACTACAACGGAGTTGTCCTGTCGATAAGTCCGAATTCGCAGCTGGCCCTTGCCGCCCATGGCGTCGATGGCGTTATCAATGATGTTCGTCCAAACCTGATTCAGTTCACTTCCGAATGAATTCACGAGAAGAGGAATTTTCCCGTAGTCGCGCTGCACGACCACGCCTTTCTTGAGCTTGTGATTCAAGATTGTGAGCGTTGTTTCCAGGCTTTTTGCGATGTCGACGTTTTGCACGGGCGCCTGGTCCATGTACGTGTATTCCTTGATGGCACGGACCAGGTCGGAAATTCGCGAAGTTCCACTTTCGATTTCGTTCAGCAAAGTGGCGACTTCCACCGATGCAGCGATTCTAACGAGCGCCGCTCGGGCAGTTACCGCATCAAGAGTAGCGAACAACGATTCCAGCGCCTCTGGCTTAATGTTCTTGTGCGCTAAATCCGCGGCCATCTGCCACAACTCGTTCTGTCCGTGGCTGCGCAGCAGGGAATCGATCTGTTCCTCGAGATCGCTGATGGTCAGCGCATCGGGCGGGACGTCGTCGCTTTGCACGAACGAGGCCTCAAGTTTCTCGATTTCCGATTTCTGGGCGGGGGTGAGATCGCGCCTGCCCAATTCGTGGCTCGAATCTTTGATTTTTTTCAGCACGTCGCGCAACTGGCTCGCGGCGCGTTTGGCCGCGGAAGCTGGATTATTGAGCTCATGAGCGAGACCCGCTGAAAGCTTTCCCAAAGATGCCAACCGGTCGCGCTGTTGCTCCCTGCGAGTCGTTTCGCGGATTCGGTCCGACATGAGGCCCACGAGACGCTGCGTCAACTCCGGCATTCTATTTACGAGTTCTGGAAAGAGGGACGAGGGAAAACGCAGAGCGCGCGCATCCGTAACCGCCCGCGCGCCAACGGTAAATTGCTTCATTCTCGAGAATGGCAAAACTCCCGTGACGGCGCCGGGTTGGACCGTCAAGACGACTGTTTCGCCTCCCAATTCGCCGCGCGCTTGAAACTGTCCATCAAGCACCACGA
Organism: Acidobacteriota bacterium; assembly: GCA_003131705.1. GTDB lineage: Bacteria > Acidobacteriota > Terriglobia > Acidiferrales > UBA7541 > Palsa-295. The sequence goes on from PKUY01000138.1 coordinate 2,977, forward strand.
ACATTCCATCGGCGGGATCATCGGCGCGAAAGGCTATGTCACCCGATTTCAGATGCATCTCTTCGGAGTGGCTTATGAACCACGCGATTTGGTCGCCAGGCAGATCGGCGAAAGCTGGGACGCGAAGTAGCTCGGAGTTTTCGACCATTATATTTTGCTCAAATATTGATGGATGAACTGGACCGCTACGGATCCTTCACCGACTCCCGAAGCCACTCTCTTGACCGATCCGTGGCGCACATCGCCCACGGCAAAAAGGCCGGGAACGTTCGTTTCGAGCAGGAAGGGATCTCTGTCGAGAGGCCAGCCTTTTGGGCGTTCCCCGTCCCTAATAAGATCCGGACCTGTAAGGATAAATCCTCGTTCATCGCGCTCGACCAGATCCGCCAACCAGTCGGTGCGCGGCAGCGCCCCGATGAAAATGAACATAGAACTCGCCGGCACGCGCTCAGTCTTGTCGGTATCCGAACACAGAACCGAAATCTCCTCGAGATGGGATTCGCCGTGCGCCTCGACCATGCTGGCATTCGCCCACACCTGAATATTCGGAGTCTCCTTAATTTGTTCGATCAGATATTGCGACATGGTGCTCGAGAGAGAAACGCCGCGAACCAGGATGACCACGCGCTCGGCATACTTCGCAAAATTCATAGCCGCCTGACCCGCGGAATTCGCGCCGCCGACGACGTAAACGATCTCGCCTTTGCAAGAGATGGCTTCTGTCGCGCCGCCTCCGTAGTAGACGCCGGCCCCCTGCAATCGATCGATCCCCGGAACATCAAGGCGCCGCCACTGGACGCCTGCGGCGATCATCAAGGCGTGGCAGGAGATCTCACTTCCATCCGCCAATTTAATAATCCGGTAAGAGCCTTCGGTTCTGACGCCAACAGCCTCCTGCGGCGAGAGAATCTCAACGCCAAAGCGCCGCGCCTGTACTACCGCTCGCCGCGCCAGATCGCCGCCGCTGAGGCCCATGGGAAATCCCAGA
>PKUY01000011.1 GCA_003131705.1 Acidobacteriota bacterium
TTCCCCGCTCCGTTTGGTCCGAGCAGGCCGAAGATTTCCTGCTGCTCCACGTTGAAGCTGATGTCGTTGACGGCGATGAAATCGCCGAATTTCTTCGTCAGATGGTCTACTTCAATCGCGCCCATGCGAATCCCCCCGCAAGTCGGCTGAAGTCACAGCCGCGAAAGCCAGCCCTTCTTTTCCATCGGAGGCAGCAGCACCGTCGCCGTCATGCCCGTAAACAGTCTTCGCCCCTCATTCGCCACGGCCACCTTGATCGCGAAGGTCTTGATGTCCCGCTTGGTGCGGCTTACGTCGCGCTGCGTGGCGAAATTATTTTCAACGCCCTTGAAAAATACCTGCCCCTGGATAATCTTCCCCGAAGGAAGCTTCACGCGCAGCGTCTGGCCGAATTGGACCGAGTCGATGTAGCTTTCTTCCACGTCAGCCCGAACCCACAGATGATCCACGTCCACCACGACCACGATGGGCGAGCCCTGCGCTACGACTTCGCCTTGCTTCGAGACGCGCACCGAGATGATTCCATCGATCGGCGCGTAAATTTCGGTGTAACCCAGCTGCGTTTCCGTCTCGGCGGCGTTGGCACGCGCCTGCTCGAGCTGCGCGAGCGTCGTCGCGATGTCGCTACTCCGAACGTCCACTTGCTTCCGGTTCGCTTGGGCGACACCCAAGGCTGCGTCCTGCGCCTTCACGGAATCTTCGAGCGCTTTCACGTTCGCCTTGGACGCTCTCAAAGTTGCGTCCGCATGGTCGCGGTCCTGCGCGGATGCCACGCCGCCGTCAAAAAGCTTCTGCATCCGGTCGTAGTCGCTCTGATCGCGCCAGAGATTTGCAAGGGCCTGATCGAGTTGCGCGCGCGTCGACGTCAGAGTTGCCGCCGCCTGCTTCAGCGATGCGCCGGTCTGGTCGTCGGTCAAAGAATAATTGTGATTCGCCGCGTTCACCTGGGACTGCAAACTTGCCACGTTCGCTTTTGCGGCGGCCAGGCTCGCCTGCAGTTCCTTCGGATCGAGTTCGGCGATCAAGTCTCCCTTTTTCACTTCGGAGCCTTCGTCCACCGTCAGCCTCACGATGCGGCCCATGATCTGAGGGCTTACAATCACTTCATTCCCGTCGATGATGCCCGTCAGAGGAATATCTCTGCCGTGCGGCGTCGTGAACACATAGAAAACCACGGCGATCAGAAACACGCCTCCGATAATCATGAAGGATCTGCGTCCGCCCATCAGGCCTTCGCTCCTTTGCGAATCACTCCATGCTGCAGAAAATCCAGCAGCGCATGCTTTCGGGCCGCCACAGCCTGAGGCGCGAGCTGGTTGTAACCCACTACGTGGCTTGTGATCGACGCGGCCGCGAAGTACGACGTCGCCATTCCCAGGGTGATCGAAACCAACTGATCCGCATCGACGCTGCGAAATTCGCGAGCGGCGATTCCCTCTTCGACCGTGCGCGCCAACCGCCTGTGCAGAGGGCGGAAATATTCCCGCACCATCCAGTCGAAAGTGCGGCTCGCGCCCATCGCCTCGCGCTGCACCAGGCGCGGATAATTCGGATGCGTGGCCAGGAAATCGAAATAGGCGCTGATGTATCCGAAAAACTTTTCGCGCGGAGAAAGGTTTTCCTGCGGTACTGCAAGTACCTTGCTGCGAAACTGCCTCAGAAGATTTTCTAGGACGGCGCGATGCAAGCCGCGCTTGTTTCCAAAATAGTAGTAAAGCATGGCCTTGTTCGCACGCGCGGCCGCGGCGATTCCCTTGGTGCGCGCGCCGGCGAGCCCCTGCACGGCGAAATGCTGTTCCGCAGCGGCAAGAATTCGCCGCGCTATCGCAGGATCTTCGACCTTTCTACGTCCGCGGCGCATGGCTTATTTCAGATTCCCAGCCGGCTCATGTGCTCCTCGGGGTATCGCGTGCCAGCCGCTACTCCGCGTGGCGCAATTTCATTCAGGCGGGCCAGATCCGAAGCGCTGAGCGCAATGTCCAGCGCGGCAATATTTTCATCGAGGTATTTCCGGCGCTTCGTGCCAGGAATCGGCACCAGGCTTTCGCCTTTGGCGAGCACCCAAGCCAAGGCAAGTTGTGCCGAAGTGCAGCGCTTTTCCGAGGCCATTTTCTCCACCCGGCTGACGAGCTCGAGATTCTTCTGAAAGTTCTCGCCCTGAAAGCGCGGCGACATTCTCCGAAAGTCGGTCGAGGCAAATTCGTTCTTCTTCACTTGCCCGGTGAGGATGCCTCGGCCCAGCGGACTATACGGGACGAATCCGATGCCAAGCTCTTCGCAAACCGGCAGAACCTCGACCTCCATATCGCGCGTCCACAGGGACATTTCGCTCTGCACGGCTGTGATCGGATGCGTGGCGTGCGCGCGCCGGATCGTTTGCGGTCCCGCTTCCGAAAGCCCCAGGTAACGAACTTTCCCCTGCTCGATCAAGCGCGACATCGCGCCAACCGTTTCTTCGATCGGCACATCGGCGTCCACGCGGTGCTGATAGTAAAGGTCAATGATGGAAATTTTCAGGCGGCTGAGGCTGGCTTCGCAGGCGCTCTGCACGTATTCGGGACGTCCGCTGACGCCGAGAAATCGTCCATCCGGCGCGCGCACGTTTCCGAACTTCGTAGCCAGGATGACTTCGTTTCGGCGTTTGGCGATGGCTTTGCCGACAAGCTCTTCGTTAGCACCTATCCCGTACATATCGGCGGTGTCGAGCATGGTGATTCCCCGGTCGATCGCATGGTGAATCGTGGCGATAGATTCCTGATCGTCGGGCGTGCCGTACGATTGCGACATCCCCATGCAACCGAGTCCCATCGCGGACACAATCAGAGAACTCTTTCCCAGCCGGCGATATTGCATTGAAAAAGCCTCCCGAAGCATGCGTGGTATTAATCAACTAGGCGGTTAAGTTAATCAAGGGAGCAGCGGTATGTCAAGACGGGGGCCGTTCGTCAAAAGGTTCTAGCCTTCGAGCGCGCCACCAGAGCCGACGGGAAGCTCGATGGAATATTTCGTGCGGGCTTTCGCGCGGTGCAGCTCGAACGCCAGCTCGATCAGGCGGTCGATCAGCTTCGGATATGGAAGCCCGGAGGCTTCCCACATCTTCGGATACATACTGATGGCCGTGAAGCCAGGGATGGTATTGAGCTCGTTGACAAAAATCTTTCCCGTGCGGCATTCGAGGAAGAAATCGCACCGCGCCATCCCTGTGCCTTCAATCGCGCGAAAAGAGCGAATCGCATAATCCTGGAAGACGCGCACCTGTTTTTTCGTCAGCGGCGCCGGAATCAGGAGCTGAGTTCCCTCTTCGAGATATTTCGCGGTGTAGTCATAGAACTCACGATGGGGAAGGATTTCGCCCGGCATAGAAGCGCGTACCTCGTCGTTGCCCAGAACGGAAACTTCAATCTCCCGTGCGGTCACGGCGCGTTCGACAATTATTTTCAACGCGAACTCCGCCGCCAAATCGAGCGCAGCCGGAATTTCATGCGCCGCTTTCACACGCGTCATCCCCAGAGAGGATCCAGATGTCGCCGGCTTTACAAACAGCGGAAACCGAAATGTTTTTTTAATGCGCTTCAGGACCTTCGCGCGTTCGTGTTCCCACTCGGAACGCCGCACCGCGAGAAATGGAACAATCGGCAGCCCCGCCTGCTCAAACAGCCGCTTCTGAACATCTTTATCCATGCCGACGGCCGACGCGAGTACGCCCGCACCGACATACGGCAACCCGGCAAGTTCGAGCAATCCTTGCACGGTTCCATCTTCACCAAACGTTCCGTGGAGTACGGGAAGGACTACATCGACCAAAACGGTCGGGCGTCCGGCGACCGGCACGATGGGGACCAGCGCCGCAGAAGTCGGATCGGGAGGAAGCCAGACGCGCTCGCCCGACTTCAAAACATCAGCCAGCATTTTCTGCGCAGTGGTGCCGACGAGCCAGCGACCCTCTTTAGTAATGCCGATGGGCACCGCCTCGTATTTTTCCGGATCGAGCGCGCGAATCACGGACGCCGCCGACGCGAGCGACACCTCGTGCTCGCCCGAGCGTCCTCCGAAAACTACACCCACGCGCAGGCGCTTTTGAGAACTCATCGAGACACCACCCTCCCAATTCTCTCCGTACAAAATGAGATCGCTAAACGCGGCCCGCTCACAGAATTTTCTTGCCCAGCCCTGAGAGAGCCAACTCGACTCCCAGCAGCGCGGTCGTATTGTGCAGGTCGATCACGGGGTTGATCTCCACGAGTTCGAAGCAAACCATGGTCCGGCTGTCGGCGATCATTTCGAGCGCGAGATGCGCCTCGCGATACGTGACGCCGCCGCGCACCGGCGTGCCTACGCCAGGCGCGTCCGACGGATCAACGAAGTCCATGTCAAGGCTCACGGCGATGCCTGCCGTGTCGTCGCTCGCAAATCGAATGGCTTCCGACATCACCTCGCGCATGCCGCGCTCGTCGATGTCGCGCATGGTGTAAACGTGCACACCCGATTCCTTCACCAGGCGGCGCTCTTTCGAATCGAGATCGCGAATGCCCACGAGCGTGACGTTCCGCGGCTCGATCATCGGCTTGATGCCGGCAAGTTCAGTCAGTTCCGGCGGGCCATACCCCATGATGGCCGCGAGCGGCATGCCGTGAACATTTCCCGACGGCGACGATTCCGGCGTGTTCATGTCGCCGTGCGCGTCGAGCCAGATCATGCCGATGCGCTTCGAAGTTTTGTTGAAATACGTAGCCGCGCCCGCTGCAGTCCCCACGGCGATGGAATGATCGCCTCCCAGCACAACGGGAAAGAAATTTTCCTCGAGCGTCTTCTGCACGATGTCCGCAAGGCTTTTGCAGATTTCGGCGATTTCCTCGAGATACTTGGCGTTCTTTCCGCCGTAGGGTTGCTCTTCGGGCTGCCGTACGGGAATATTGCCGATGTCTTCAACCTGGTTACCCAGCTGCTTCAGGCGGGCCTGCAATCCCGCCACGCGCAGCGCGGACGGCCCCATATCGACGCCGCGACGGCTGGCGCCTAAGTCCATCGGCACTCCGATGATGCGAATTTTCTGGGGCATGCGGTTTGTTTGCCTTGTGCCGCCAGGGCAGCGCAGAGGCACTAAGGATAGACGCGATACAGCATGCGTGGGAAGGGGATCACTTCGCGGATGTGCTCGGTTCCGCAAATCCATGTCACGGTGCGTTCGAGGCCCAGACCGAAGCCTGCGTGCGGAACGCTGCCGTAGCGGCGCAGGTCGAGATACCACTCGAAGGCCTCTTCGGGTAGGTTGTGCTCGCGGAGACGCTGGACCAGTGTCTCGTAGCTCGACTGGCGCTCGCCGCCGCCAATGATTTCGCCGAAACCTTCGGGGGCAATCATATCAAAGCTGAGGGCAAGCTCCGGACGCGCCGGATCCGTCGCCATGTAAAATGCTTTCATGCCCGCGGGATATCGATGGATGATCACGGGCTTTTCGAACTGCTTCGAAATCAAGGTTTCTTCATCACCGCCAAAATCGTCTCCCCACTTCGCAGGGTTTCCAGCCTTCTGCAAAACCTGAATGGCATCATCGTAGGTGATTCGCGGGAACGGCGGGACGATCTTCTCGAGTTTCGCTGCATCGCGACCTAGTGTGGCGAGTTCGCGCGCGCGGTTTTTCACAACCGCTTGCACGACGGTGCTGACGAGCCCTTCGCCGAGCTCGATCATGTCTTCCAGGTGCGCGTACGCAGCCTCGGGCTCAAGCATCCAGAATTCCGTTAGGTGGCGCCGCGTTTTAGATTTCTCCGCGCGAAAGGTGGGTCCAAACGTGTACACCTTCCCCAGCGCAGCAGCCGTGGCTTCCACGTAAAGCTGGCCGGATTGCGTCAGGTACGCCTTCTGATCGTCGATGTAGTTCACTTCGAACAGCGTCGTGGTGCCCTCGCAAGCCGCAGGTGTAAAAATAGGCGCGTCCGTCAGCGTGTAACCCAAATCGTCCATGTAATTGCGCGCAGAGCGGATGGCCTCGGCGCGAATGCGCAGGATCGAAGCCTGCCGTGGCGTGCGAATCCAGAGATGCCGCTGATCAAGCAGAAAATCGACGCCATGCTCCTTGAGCTGAATCGGATACGGATTTGAGTCCGCAACGCGCTGGATGACTTCGATCCCGCTGATGTGGATTTCGCAGCCGCCCGGCGCGCGAGGCTCCGCCTGAATCTTCCCGATTACGATCACACTTGATTCCTGCGGCAAGCCCTTGAGCGCGGCGAAAGCATCGGGCTGCTCCTTCAGCGAGAGAACGCCCTGCATCACGCCCGTGCCGTCGCGAAAAATCGGGAATAGCAGCTTCCCCGATTCGCGCATGTTGTACAGCCATCCGCGAATGGTCACCAAGCGCCCGACATGCTCGGCGGCGTGTTCGATGGTGATAATCGGTGCCGATTCGTGGGCTTGTTCGCTCATAGGTTCATCGCGTGGAGGCGTCAGGTCCGATCGAGGCGCTTCGCGGCGCGCCGGCGTACTTCTCGTCGAGCTGCCTCTCAATCCTGTCAAACGTCGCGCGAATCTGCTCGAGCGAGGGCGCGCCCGGCGACACCTCCTTCAGTTCGAGTACCAGAGGGAGTGGCTCGGGCATGCTCGCGAATCCGACCAGCGCTAGATCCCAATCGATCGTGCCCTCGTAGGGAAGTAGATGCTCGTCCTTCTCGCCGTGATTGTCGTGGATGTGCGCGGTAACGACGCGGTCGCGCATCATCTGAAAGCCCGCGTCGGAGCCGCCTTCGATGTACGCGTGGCCGAGGTCGAAACAAAAAGCCAGCTGGCTCAGATGCGTGTCCTTGATAAATTGCGCGAGCGATGACGGAGACCCGAGATCATTGGCCGTGTTTTGCAGTGCGATCGTCACTCCCCGGTGTTTCGCGAAAACCGCCAGAAGCTCCAGCGAACTGAACGCCGCATCCAGCTTGCGGGGATCGGCCGCCTGTATGCCGGTGGCCAAGCTCAGCTGAAAATGGCGGAACGGAATTCGCTCCGCCACGTCCAGCGCGCGCTTCATTTCGTCAACCGCTTCGACCCGCCGGATTCGCTCCGGATCGGCTATGGAAATCGGCATGCCGCTCTCCCGACCGTCCAGCGCTTCCCGCTCCACAGGCGCATGCAGCGCATGCAATGTGAGGCCGGCTTGCCCGAGCGAATGGGCAATTTCGCGCACAGATTCCGTCGCACCGTAATTGAAATGGGAGGACGCGCAAAAGATCTCGACGCTATCGACGCCTGCTTTCGCGATCGCCTCAAGCAGGACCGGCGTCAGCGGCTGATTCGCGTACAAATACGTCGAAAGAATGCGTTGCATTCCGTCCCTATCTGCAGCCCGTACAAGAATTTCTATGGTCGATGGAAATCACTTCGGCGTCGGCGTCAATCGTTCGAGGATGAATAGCTTCACCGGCAAAATCTTTCGCTGGGAGTATTAGGCAGCTTCAGAAAGGAATTCGGCCCTGAACGACGACGGGACAAGACCAATCGCCGCTCCGCGCGCGTACAATTCCCGCACCGCGCGGCGGCCGTCTTCGCCGTAGTCGAGCGTCCATTTGTTCACATACATGCCGATGAACTTGTCGGCGAGCGCTGGGTCCATGTCGCGCGCAAACTGCAACGCGTAGTCGACGGCAGGCTCGCGGTGTTCGAGCGCGTAGCTCACGCTTTCGCGAATGATCCGCGCTACATCCAGGCCCATCTTCGGACCCAGGCTGCGGCGAACCGCATTCGCGCCGAGCGGCAGAGGAAGTCCAGTCTGTTCCTGCCACCAAACGCCGAGATCGACGACCTTGTGCAAACCCATCTGCGAAAAAAGCAGCTGCCCTTCGTGAATCAGCAAGCCCGCTTCGACTTCCTTCGCTTGCACCGCCGCCAGAATCTTGTCGAAGGGCATCGTCACGGTTTGAACGTTCGGCTCAAAGAGCTTCAGCGCCAGGTACGAGGTCGTCTTATTCCCCGGGATCGCTACCTTTTTCCCAGCGAGCTCGTTTTTTTTAATGGGGTGCGAGGAAACTACGATCGGCCCGTAACCTTCCCCGAAACTCGCGCCGCAATCGAGCAGGATGTACTTGTCCGCGACGAACGCATAGCCGAAGAAACTCACGGCAGTAACGTCATAGGTCTCTTTGTGCGCGGCTTGGTTCAGCGATTCGATATCCGCGAGGATGTGCGTGAACTTCACGCCCGGCAGGCGGACTTTGCCCGTCGCCAACGCATAGAACATGAAAGCGTCATCGCTATCCGGGGAGTGCGCGAGGCTTAGTTCGGCGGTTTTCGGTGTCGCGGCTGGTGTCGACATGTCTTTTCCCATCCTAACGCTCAGGGGAAGCTCGTTCCGTCGCGATCTACCGGAGACACGTGACGCCCGAGCCGCCGTGCTCACTGCAGTGCCTTCGAAACAAGGTCTTCGTCCGGTGTGCGAGTCTTTCCCGAGTGAGAGTCTTCTAAAAGCAACCAAGGATATCACACGCCGTCGCCGCTAGTACAGTTCCCGAGCGGACGACCATCCGCCTCAATCGCGCAGATCGCAGCCG
>PKUY01000280.1 GCA_003131705.1 Acidobacteriota bacterium
CCGCGCCTGGATCACCTGGCCTGGGAGTGGTCCACAAACGCCAAAGCCGTTTGCCGGTTTTTGGATCGTATGCGTCGAGAAAACCGCGGACCGCCGCTTCGCTTCCTGCGATGCCGACAATAATTTTTCCGTTGATCGCGAGGGGCGGTCCCGTCATGACATAACCCATCGCATTGTCGGCGACGTGCACATTCCAGCGCACCGCGCCTGTCTTTGAGTCGAGCGCAACGAGATGCGAGTCAGCCGTCCCGATGTAAACAGTGTCGTCAAGGATCGCCACGCCGCGGCTCGTCGCATACAAACCGATCGAGACAACGTGTTCAGGAAGCACGGGCGACCAGCTCCACAGTTTCAGTCCGGTGCGAAGATCCAAAGCCGTAACCGTGCTAGGCGGTTCGGTGAGGTACATCACGCCATCCGCAACGATCGGCGACGACTCGAGATTCGCGACGGGCCGGCTCGGCTGATAAATCCACGCGATCCTTAGACTCGAAACGTTCTGGCGCGTGATCTGCTTGAGCAACGAGAATTGCTGCGAGGAATAGCTGCCGCCGTATGTCAGCCAGCTCTGGGGTTCGCTCTGCGAATGCAAAATGCGCTCGTATGGCACGCTCTGTGCGAGAGTGGGCGCCGGATGCCACGCAAGAAGAACCGGCAAAAGCAGGGCATATTTGATGGTCTTCATTGGGCCCCCTTCAAGCTCGCAAGGTACGCGACCAGATCGTTGACCTGTGCGTCGGACAATTTGCCTTTGAAACTGGGCATCACGCTCTTGCCGGGCTCTTTTTTCAACTCCCGCAGATCGCTTTTCTGGAACGAATGAAATTTCCCGGCGGCGTCCTTGATCACGATGCGAAACGAATCTTCCGACACGCGTGTGCCGTCGAACACATGCCCGTCCTTCGTGACGACGTGAATGAACATGTAATCAAGGAGCCCTCCAGTTTCAAGGAATACCCGCGCTTGAGGCAAATCTGTGCCCGGATACAACACAGCGTTGCGCAGGTAGCCGGGTCCGCGCAGTTGGCCAACCATGGTGAGTTCGGGCCCCACGCCGCTGCCCTGTCCCGAAACAATATGGCAGCCGGCGCAACCGCTCGACTGGTAGGCGTCTTTGCCCTTTGCCGCGTCGCCGGCAATTGTTCCGGTGTCCTTGTGGCTGAGCGTTAGAAGATAGCCGACGACCTGCTGAATTTGCGTTGCATCCAATTGGCCGGAAAAAGAAGGCATCCCGCCGCTCATTCCGTTCTTGATGACGCTCGTCACCGCATCGGCGCCCAGCCGAAATGGAATTCCCTGAATATTGGGCCCCATGGCGCCGCCGCCATCGAGGCCGTGGCAGGTCGAACAGGTCGTCTCGAAAGTTTTCTTGCCTCGCTCAAGATCGGCAGCAGTGGGGTTGACGACGGGCGAATCCTGCTTTGGATTCGGGCGAGCAGAGATCGAATTCCGAAAAAGAGCCCACGAGATGAAAATGAGCGCCAGAATGCACAACCGCCGAATCGCAGTCATGAGTATCCCCCCAAACCGCGGCAATCCCCTTGAACGGCGGATAGCATACTACCCGAGATGCGGCGAGTCTAACGCTTCAGTGCAAAATTTGGGGCAGCAAAAGTCCGCGTGCCGCGGAGTCCGTATCCGCTAGTGGATAACCACACAGTTTTAGAAAAAAGTAGATTGCTGTCATTCCGAGAGTGCGGAGCGAGAATCTCTCTTCGCGCTGCGGCCAAAGAGGAGAAGTATCCAAGGGTAAGCTTTTCCTGAAGCACTACGGCTATTAGTGCGAGTTTGGGTCCGTCTTATGTATGCTCTGTACCATGCGGTTTACGTCTGCTTGCGAGATAGCGATGGACCGATTCAATTTCTGGCCAAAAATAGTATCCGCGTGTCCGTCGCTCGCGAATAGTTCAACGCTCAGACGGTTTGAAGGACTTTGGGGACGGCCGTATTGAAACCCTTCGAATTCCTTTGTACGGATGGAAAAAACGCCCGATTCAGCACCCGGCCGTAACGTGGTTGCTTTCATCTCGAAGAGTGTTCCTAACTGAATCGCCCGCCTCTTAGCGATTAACACCGAAAACTTACCGGGCGTGGTCTCCAGTATGGCTCGCTGAAAGGCGTAATCCGACTGGACTGACTCGTTTCCAAAAACTTGTGCCAGATATCTCGGATCGATTTTGCCATCTGCCGCGAGTTTGCTCACCAGTCCGTTCGGCAAGCCACTCCAGAATGAGACGGCATTACCCGATCAAAACACGATGATTGCCATGTTGGGCCCGAGGACCCTGGACTTCTCCCGGGCAATATCTTCCCAAGGAACTTCAAATTCGTAGCCAAAGTAGGACAGTTTCTGACCGGGCGCTTGAGAAAGGGGCAAGTCGGAGATCTGGATCGGCGTGGTCCAGAGGAAGGGTTCCTTGAGCGCCGCTCTGCGTGTTTCCCAAACATAAAATGTCCGGATACCGAAGAACCATGCGTAAGCCGCGCACGCAATGACTACAATTCCCAAACCGACAAGAACTCGCATCACTTTGACATGTGTCTCTGTCGACCGATTCTTGGGCAGCGATTCGAGCTTCTCCTGTGAATTGTCAGCTAGCCAGAAGATGTACGGTACTGGCCAAGTATCAACAGGTTTGAATACTAACAGCTGAATGTTGTGTTTCGAACCGTCTGGGCCCGATTAGAGCGGTACTGGAGAAGTACTCCTGATTTCAGCTGACGCACTGCCGCAATTCGGGCCGACGAGGAACTTTCCGTCAGGATTTTGCGGGAGCCCCGGAAAAAATCGGCTGAGCCTCGGGTGGAGGTATTACCGTTGGCACTGCTTCCGGGGCGGCAACTTCCCAGTCGCAATCCTTGTTCAGGCAGGCCCGGAAATTTCCCTGTTTGGTATGCTTTTCGACGACGAACGGCACGCCGCATTTCGGGCACGGCTCGGCGATCGGTTCGTGCGGAGTTGTGAAATCGCAATCCGGGTAGCGGCTGCAACCATAGAATATTCTTCCGCGCCCGCGTCCCTTCGATGACCCGCGCCGGACGAATTCGCCTTCGTTGCATTTCGGGCATTTGATTCCCATCGTGATGGGCCGCGTGTATTTGCACTTCGGATAATTTTGGCAGCCGATGAACTCGCCGAACCTGCCCTGGCGCCGCAGAAGCTGAGCTTCGCCGCACGTGGGGCACTTTTCATCGAGAATCACGTCGGGCTGCAGAGCTTTCCTGGTGCCCGCGGCGATGCGCCGCGTCGTCTTGCAGTCAGGATATCCGGTGCAAGCGAGAAACGTGCCGAAGCGCCCTCGCTTGATCGCCATTTCTTTTCCGCAGTTGTCGCAGTATTCCGTTTTGATTTCGCCTGCCGGATCTTCGTTTCCGGGCTCCGCGAGATCGCGAATGAAATCGCAATCCGGATAGCGCGAGCACCCGAGAAAAAATCCGTGCCGGCTGATGCGCTCCAGCAATTCTCCCTCGCCGCACTTCTCGCACTTTTGCCCCGTGGGAATGCCGGCCTTGTACGAATCCATTGCGTCGGCAGCTTTGCCAAGGTCGTTTTCAAAACGTCCCCAGAATTCCCCAACCGCGCTGCGCCAGGAAAGCTTACCTTCCTCAATTTCGTCGAGCTCATCTTCCATGCGCGCGGTGAAGCCGACGTCGAAAATATCCTCGAACGCCTTCACGAGCAGGTCGCTGACTTTTTCGCCGAGCAGAGTGGGCGTGAAACGGCCCTGGTCCTTGATCACGTATTCGCGCTCGACAATCGTCGAAATGATCGCGGCATACGTTGACGGACGGCCGATTCCCTTCTCTTCGAGATCTTTTACGAGCGTGGCTTCCGTATATCGCGGTGGCGGCTCGGTGAAGTGCTGCTCGGGGCGAATCGTTTCCAGACGAAGCTGCTCGCCCTCGGTAACCGCGGGGAGCCTGTTGCCTGCCGCGTCGGCTTCGTCCTCTTTTTCCTCTTCTTCCTTCACGGCCTGGTACGCGGCGAGGTAGCCTTCAAATTTCATCACGGAGCCCGTCGCGCGGAAAGTGTATCCGCTGGCGTCCACGTCGATCGTCGTCTGGTCGAACACCGCCGGCACCATCTGCGAAGCGACGAAGCGCTGCCAGATCATCTGGTAGAGCTTGAACATATCGTCGTCGAGATAGCGCTTCACGCTCTCCGGCGTGCGCGCAACGTCGGTCGGACGAATCGCTTCGTGCGCTTCCTGCGCGTTTTTCTTCGCCTTATAAAAGTTGGGTTTCTCCGGCAGGTAGCTCGGGCCGTAACTCGATCCGATGTGATCGCGCACTTGAGCCAGCGCATCGGCCGACACGTTCACCGAGTCGGTGCGCATGTACGTGATGAGACCNNCAGCGCGATTGAGCCCTCGTCCCCGAGGTCAACGCCTTCATAGAGCCGCTGCGCCAGCATCATCGTGCGCTTGGCCGTGTAACGAAGACGGTTGTAACCCGCCTGCTGCAGCTTGGAAGTGGTGAAAGGCGGAGGAGCGAATCTGCGCTTTTCCTTCTGCGCGACGCTCGCCACCTGCCAAACGGAGTGTTGCACCGCCGCAAGAATTCGCTGCGCCTCGGCTTGGTCGGGAACTTCGAGGTCCTCGCCCTTGTACTTGATGAGCTTTGCTTCAAATGCAGGGGGCTCGCCAGCGGCCAGCAGCGCGTGGATCGTCCAGTATTCCTGCGGCACGAAAGCGCGCATCTCGCGCTCCCGCTCGACGATCAGGCGCAGCGCAACCGTCTGCACGCGTCCGGCGGAAAGTCCGCGGCGAACTTTGTCCCAGAGTATCGGCGAAATTTTGTATCCGACCAGACGGTCGAGCACGCGCCGGGCTTGCTGTGCATCCACCAGATTCTCGTTCACCTGCGTGGGATGCTCGAAGGCCGCTTTGATGGCCCTCTGCGTGATCTCATTGAACATCACTCGATAGATTTTCGGCGGAGTCGCCCTGAGCTCGAGCGCGACTTTGGCTGACTTCTTCTCCACTTTCGCGCTGGCGCCGCTCTTTGCGCCATTGCCATTCGCTTCTACGGCGACCTCGGTTACCTTCGCGTACTTTCGCGGCTTGCCCAGTATTTCGGCCAGGTGAGCGCAAATCGCCTCTCCCTCGCGATCCGGGTCGCCAGCCAGGTAGATCGCTTCCGCAGTGTGTGCGGCGCGCTGCAGTTCCCCAATAACCTTAATCTTGCTGGGGATGACTTCGTAAGTTGGCTCGAAGATGTTCTCGGAAGTGACTACGATCGGCTTGGCCGCCTTCTTCTCGGCAGCTTTCCCTTTCGACTTGCGCTTGCTCTTCTTTTTCCCGTTCTGTTCGCCGGGCAGAAGTATGCCGATAGTCTTCTTCGGCAGGTCCATCACATGCCCGTAAGAAGCCTTTACAATGTAGTTCCGGCCCAAATACTTATTGATTGTCTTGGCCTTGGCCGGCGACTCGACGATAACCAGTGATCTTGCCATGCGTATCTGCTCTATTTCCTCGCGCAAAGATTGCGTTCAAAAGCTTCCCGCTCAGGGCCGCGATTGCGACCCAGCCGGAGCTACCATCCTAACCTGCTGTCCGTCTGTAAATTACAACAGGACTTTGAGGAATTGCTTCCCAGGTAACTGGCGTATCACGCCTTTGAGCTCCAAGTCAAATAGCGCCGCCAGCACTTCCGACGAACTCAGCCCCGAAACTTCGACCAAATCGTCAACCTGCTGGGCCTGGTCGACACTCAAGAGCGCATACAAAGGCCGCTTCAATGGACCCAAACTGGCACAGTTAGAGCCTTTTAGGGGGTCGAACCTTTAGCTGTAGCTCCGACAGAAGATCGCCGGCGCGGACTGACCCCCGAACCGGAAGGGCGGTTCATCCCCGCCGTAAATCGTCCGCGCGAAGCGCTTTCCGATGCGCTGCCTTATCGCAGCAAGTATTCGAGTTGCCTGCGTGCCGCTGCCGCTTCAATTTCCGCATCCGAACTGCCGCCGCCCGAGCCCACCGCGCGGTTGTGCTAGTATTGTTGCGATTTGGGAGCTAAGTTTTGACGAAGCTGCGCATCTCGGTCGTCGAATACTTGAACACGGCGCCACTCGTCTGGGGCTTCACCGACGGCCCCCTCGCCGGGAAATACGACCTCTCGTTCACCGTCCCCTCCCAGTGCGCCGAAGCGCTCCGCCGCGGCGATGCGGACGTCGCCATCATCCCCTCGATCGAGTACCAGCGCATCGACGGCGTCATCGCCCTGCCCGACATGGCCATTGCCTCCAAACGCGAGGTTCGCAGCCTCCTCGTCGTGGCGAAAAAGCCCATCGAGAAGGTCAACCGCATCGCGCTCGACACGAGTTCGCGCGCCACGGCCTGCCTTGTACGCCTGCTCTCGGCAGGCTACTGGAAGATTGCCCCGGAGTTCGTGGACGCCGCGCCGGACGCCTCCGAAATGCTGAAGCATTCGGATGCCGCCCTCGTGATCGGCGACCCCGCGTTGCGAATTTCTCTCAAGATGGAAGCCCTCAACGGAAAAGCGCCGTCCGGGGAGCAGTGTTGCCAGGGCGATGGGGAAGACATGCCCGTGCCTGGATTCGACACGATCTACGTGTACGACGCCGTGCATCAGTGGCGCGAGATGACGGGAAAGCCCGCGGTGCTCGCGATCTGGGCGGGCCGGCCCGAAGCGATCACGCCCGAAGTTGTCTCCGATTTTCAGGCGTCGAAGCAGTACGGCCTCGCGCACATACGCGAGATCTCCGAAGCCGCGTCGATCAAGCTCGATCTGCCTCCGCGCGCGCTCGAGCGCTATCTCACCGAAAACATTAATTTCGATTTGGACCACGACAATCTCGCCGGCATCAATCTCTACTTCGAAAAAGCCGCCGCCGCTGGCCTGATTCCGCGCGCCCGCCTCCTCGAATTCGCCGCCGCAAAAGCCGATTCCGCCGTCCGCCGCGGCGCGTGACATCGACATGTCTCGCCCGGCCCTGCCTTCGTGGGCTGTGTCTCGGCACCCTACGGCTCGCGCCGTCCAGCCTTCCGCCTACGTATTTCTAATCGCAACATCCCGTTATTGGAATCAGGCTCAACTCACACAAAACAAACGACTGCGATCCGTTCTAATCGCAACAAAATCCGGGTAAACGTTCCACGATTTTTCGAGCCCTCTCGGCAAATCATCGCACCGCCTGTACCGCGCGTGCGGTCTGAAGCCCCACGTTCTACTCGACAATCGCTGCCGAGTAGAATTTGACGTAACCTACAGAAAACAAACGATCGGCGCACAAGCTACTCGACAATTCGGTGAGCGGATAGCGAAGCCATCCGGTTTCGCCCGATTTAATGCGACAATGGTGCGCGACAGTAGGACAACGACAGGGAAACTATGGGAATGAGTCAACAGGAAGCGCTCGATCTTTTCAACTCCGATGACCTGATCGGCATCGGAATGGCGGCCAACGAAGTCCGCCGCAAGAAGACGGACCCGCGCGTCGCCACCTATCAGATCGACCGCAACATCAATTACACGAATTTCTGCACGGAATACTGCTCGTTCTGCGCGTTCTATCGCCCGCTCGGCTCGAAGGAAGGCTACATCCTGTCGATCGAAACGATCTTCGAAAAAATTCGGGAGATGATCGAGCTCGGCGGCACGGGCGTATTGCTTCAGGGCGGCCTGCATCCCGACCTGAAGATCGACTACTACGAGAACTTGCTGCGCTCGATTCACGAAAAATTCCCGCAAGTCCATCTCCACTGTTTTTCCGCGCCGGAAATTCTGTGTATCGCCGAAGTTTCCGGTCTTTCGATTCGCGAGACGATCATCCGTTTGCGCGACGCCGGCCTGCAGTCGATTCCTGGCGGCGGCGCGGAAATTCTGGACGACGAAGTTCGCCATCGCATCGCTCGGTTGAAATGCAAATCGGAGGAATGGGTGTCCGTCCATCGCGAGGCGCACGCGCTCGGCATGCGCACCACCGCGACCATGATGTTCGGCTGCGGGGAAGAGTACCGCCACCGCGTGAATCACCTCGAAACGATTCGCCGCATGCAGGAAGATAATGGCGGGTTCACCGCGTTCATTCCCTGGATTTTCGCGCCGGAAAATTCTCCGCTGGGGAAAAAAGTCCCGGAAACCACCGCAGTCGATTATCTAAAAACGCTCGCAATCAGCCGCCTGTATCTCGACAACGTCGATCACATTCAATCCAGCTGGCTCACGCCGGGAATCAAAGTCTGCCAGGTGGGATTGCAGTTCGGCGCCGACGATGTGGGCAGCATTCTGATCGAAGAAAATGTGGTTTACGCTGCCGGCGTGCGCAACCGCACAAATGAAGTGGAACTCCGCCGCATCATCACTGATGCCGGATACATTCCCGCGCAGCGCGACACGCTCTATCGCTCGTACTTCCTGAAATAAACGCGAAAACAATTGGACGCAGCATCTTTTGGAATTTTAGGACCACAGCGCGAAATTAAACACAGCGTCATAAGTAAT
>PKUY01000190.1 GCA_003131705.1 Acidobacteriota bacterium
ATCAAGCTACAAACAAACAAAAAACTGACTTTCACCACGGGCTGCTAGCCCGTTGGTTCCACCGAACTCAGTTTCACACCCGATGCCTGTGATGTAAACTCTCTCATTCGCCGTGGTACAAGTGCTCGGTCTGGTCACTACGGTGAGGCATGCTGAACGTTTCACCAACGACAGAAAACGTGAAAGTATCCTTAGAACACGCCGAACGATTAGTGAATGGGTGGCGCTCTACGCCGGCCCCAGTTCTATGTATCTTTTCATCCGATGAGGTCTCCATCACCTTCCGAGGACAAATACTCAATTCTGATCGAGAGAGCTTTACGATTGGCGACAGCAGCGGGAACAGCATATATGTCGCCATAAAGAGAGTTGAATGGTGCAACTACGTCGATAGCGGGGAGATCTCGGAATTGACGATGCATTTTTCTGCTGGCGGTCAGATTTCCTTGTCCAGAGAAAGGTCAACGGAAGCGGTAGGAACTTAGCACTATCGCGATGCGTGCCTTCCATTCTCCATTTGTCTGCTTACTGAACCCACATGGTCGCGGTAGGGACGACCATCGCTGATCAAATCTGAAGCTAATTGATGAACTGCTGGCGGACTACAAGAAGCCGGAAGACATAATCGGCGAGAACGGATTGTTGAAGCAAATAACCAAGGCTCTTTTGGAACGGGCACTGAAAGTGGAACTGACCGACCATGTGGGCTACGAAAAACATGATCCAGCGGGCCACCACAGTGGGAACTCGAGAAACGGGAGCACCACGAAGAAGCTGAAGGGCGAGTTTGGCGAGATGGACTTGGAGACACCGCGGGATCGCAACGGGAGCTTTGAACCGGCCATCGTGAGCAAAGGGCAAAGCCGCTTCAGCGGCTTTGACGACAAGATCATCTCGATGTACTCGCGGGGGATGACGACGCGAGAAATCGAAGGGCACTTGAAGGAAATCTACGGGGTGGAAGTTTCGCCGACGCTGATCTCCAACGTCACCGAAGGGGTGATGGAGGAAGTGAAGACGTGGCAGAACCGGGCACTGGATGAGGTGTACCCGATCCTGTACATGGATGCGCTGCGGGTGAAGGTGCGCGATGGTGGACAGATCCAAAACCGGGCGATCCACGTAGCGATCGGGGTGAACCTGGAGGGCAAGAAGGAAATTTTGGGGTTATGGGCAGCGCAGAATGAAGGGGCGAAGTTCTGGCTGCAAGTACTGACGGAGTTGCACAACCGGGGGGTGAAAGAGATCTTAATTGCCTGCGTGGACGGGCTCAAGGGGTTCCCGGAGGTGATTGAATCGGTGTATCCGAAGGCCGAGGTGCAGACGTGCATCGTACATCTGGTGCGAGCGTCGCTGAACTATGTGAGCTGGAAACAGCGCAAGCTGGTGGCGGCGGACTTACGAAAGATCTATCAAGCGGCCAGCGCGGCGGATGCGGATTTGCAGCTGGATGCGTTTGCGCAAAAGTGGGATGCCGTATGTCCGATGGTGAGCCAGAGCTGGCGCCGGCATTGGGATCGGATCACGCCGTTTTTTGCCTATCCGGCCGATATCCGGAAAGTGATTTACACGACGAACGCGGTGGAATCGCTGAACATGTCGCTGCGCAAGATCATCAAAATGCGGGGTTCGTTTCCGAATGATGAGGCGGCTCTGAAGTTGTTATACCTGGCGTTGCGCAACGCCGTGAAGAAATGGACGATGCCGATACCGAATTGGAATGCGGCGTTGAACCATTTCAGCATTCTGTGGCCGGACCGCATGCCAGCCGGAGAGCGTGTGTGACAATCTGGGCTCAGAGATCCACGGAAGAAACTGCGAAGAGAGCTGTGAAAATGACGGAGCGGTTGTTTTTACGGAACGACAGAGGACTCAAAACAAGAAAAACTGAAACCGTTTACACAACAATCTTTACACCACCCACGGTTCTGTTAGTGAGGCACTCCCAGAGGAAACGGGGAGCAACGGATAGACCGGACCTACGGAGTATTGGCGCCATTCCTCGACCCTACCAAGCCTCTTAGTTGGTTTTTTGCTCGGCAGCAGTCTCCTCCTGTTGGTCTTCGTCCTTTTTCCAAGTGGAATCGGGATTGAATGACTTCAAGGCTTTAGCGAGAGTCGCTGTATTCGGGCCGAGGTCTTTGCGATACACCACTCCATCCTTGCCCACGATGAAAGTCATGACGCCGGACGACCGGTCTTCCGCCGGATAGGCCACGAAAGCGAAGCCTTCGGTCATTTTGCCGTTCGCGATGTAACTTTTCGCGCTGCCCCTAGCGCTTGGGCCCTGACGTGTCAGCACACGGTAGTAGTAGCCGCGATAAGGAGTCGAGGGCGAACCGTCGTGAGTGGGGGTGTAGCCTTCGGCGACGGCCTCCGCGACAAGCGGCCCGACGGGACTCTGAGGCTGACCGTTTTCTGCTTTCCAATAGAGGCCGTCTTGCTGCCCTTCGTCGCTGATGAACTTCTGCGCGTATTCATTGTTGTGCGCGGAGTAGTATTCCTTCTCCGCGGCCACGAGTTGCTGGCAGACGTGAATGGTCGAAATTTCGTTCCGTCCGACTCGCCTGTACAAAATCTCTTTCTTGCCAGCCTCGGTGTCGAAATACCACAAATTACCTTTGTTCACGAGCGGTATGGGCATAGGCCAATTCTCCGCGCCGGCATACAAGGTCGTGGTTCCATCCGGTTCTTTCACCATCCGGTGCATTTCCTGATATCTCTGCACGAAATTAGCGCGGTTGGCGGTGTCCTCGGTTGCGTCTCCCGACGAGACGACTTGCTTTGCCCCTGGTCCGAGGATATCGAGCATCGCTTTTTCGTCGTTACTCTGCGCTGCCGTGACCAGTGCGCTGCTCGCGGCTTCCGGCGATGCAAATGTTATCTGGCCCTGTTGCTGCGCCATGGAATGGGCGGGAAAACACACCGTCAAAAGGATCGCGACCGCTGCCAGTTCAGAAAGATTGGCCCAATGAAATTTGTCGAAGGTCAGCTTGATTCGCCGCATATCGCTTCTCTCCATTTCTAAATTTGACGATCTACTAGGAACATGGCGAAATTTTGATTACCGGCGCCCGCCGCCGCGAGATCCGCCGCCGCCGCCGCGAGATCCGCCGCCGCCGCCGCGAGATTCGCCGCCACGGGCCGCTCCTCCACCGACGCTGGCGCTTCCGCGCGACGAATAGCTCCTTGCTTGTCCGCCATGGTCGTATCCGCTGAAGGCGCCCGAACGGACACCGCTCTGGCCGCGGGGTTCAGCATATCCTCGAGCAGCCCCGGTGTTTCCGTTGAAGGGTCTGGTCGTTGCGCCCGGACGGTTGTAAACGCTGCCACGCCCGCCGACGTTGCTTCCGCCTCGAGCTCCGCCGCGGTTGGCGTAAGCTCCGCCGCGCGCTCCTCCTCGGTAGAAATTGCCCCGGTTGTAGAAAGTGTTGCTTCCGGAGTAGTACCTGTTGTGGTTATAAATTGCGAAATGGTACAGCCAATCGAATCCCCAATGAGGCCAGCCCCATCCGAAACCGCCGAAGAAGCCGATTCCGAAGCCGACTCCGAACGAGAGGTACGGGCCGCCATACCAGATTCCAGGATACGGATACCAGCCCGGCCACGCCAATATGGGATCTCCGTAAACCAACCACGGATCATACGCAGGAACGTAAACGACATCGGGATTCGCAGGCTCAATGATGATCGTCGAGCCTTGCGTCGTTACGTTTTGCTGCGGCGTGGTCTTAAGATCGCCGGCTCCTTGCGCTCGTTGACGCATCACCTGTACGGCATCCATCACGTCTTGTTGTTGGTTGTAATAGGCGTCGCCTAGAGATGACGTCCAGGAGAGGTTCTTGTCCATGTTTCCGAGGATGGATGGAAATGCAGCGAGCGCCTTGACGCTCGGGTCCCAGGGCTCTTGGTCCACAGCTTGGCCCAGAGCTTCGCCCTTCAAATCAGGGTGCGCTTGCACCCATCTGTCGGCCTCGACGACTTGCTCGGGAAACGTGGACGCCGCCAGGATCTGGGCCACAAGCGAATCGGGATACAGCGCAATCGGCGCTACCAACTGCTGCAACTGGTCGGGAGTCTGTTGCGTGTGTGGCGGCGCCTGCGTGCCCTGCGCCGAGGCTTGCTCGTCTTGATAGGCAGGCAGGTTCTGAGGCCATGTCGCGAACAACAGGACCACCGACACCAGAGAAACCAAAATTTCCTTGCCCAATCGAGGCCTTGAGGACTCGGCCGCCCGTCCGAAAAAGGTCATGTTTTTGAACCTCCTCTGCACCTTCATTACTCGAGGCTCCGATAGACCAATGATGAACGGGTTGAGAAAAAGTATCCCGCGCACTGCCTGTCCGTAAACGATACCGGAAGTGGCAAGTGCTGACTGTGCTTTTTGGCACACCTTCTCTGGCTTCCCAATGTTTGGGTGGCAATTTCGCTAGATACCCTGCAGAGGGTAGACTCCGACGGGCCCTGGGTGTATTATTCGCTCCCTTCATAGGAACAACTATCTGAGGAGAGTTCTGTATGAATCAAGACGTAGCCAAGCAGTCTTATCGCGGTGTGCGTTGCCTGTCCTGTCGGCAGTCTATCCCACTTCCCGGGATCGTTGCCAGTATGGAGGCATCGCGCGCAAGCCAGGAATCAAACTTGGGGCACGAGCATTACGATTGGGTGTTCAGCCTTCGGTGCAGAGCGTGCGAGAGGGAAAAGCCCTACCGGTCAAGCGACATCATCGATTTTGAGGGCACTCCGACATCGAGACTCGCGCGTTCACGCGGCCACATCCCAGGGCAGCAGCCGGGAAAGCTGTCCCGAGCGGCAAACGGCTGACTTCGGCCCCTATCCGACGCGAGCGGTAACGAACCTCCTAAATTGTGGTCCGGCAGCAGACATCCGCGAGTCTGTTCGCCGGACGTACTTGGCAGACCCAGCCATCGCGTGACTGCCAGCAGGCACGATCCTCCAGCACGTCTAACTCAATAGTCTAAGATTCAAGCTCGCCTCCGGCCATGACTACAGCTAAGAACCCCCTCGGCCGATGAGCTCCACAGAGAGATTCCTATGCCCAGCCGCGCTTTGATTGTGGATGACGAACCCGCCGTATGCGACCTCATAAAGACCGTCCTGATCTCGACCGGTATGGAAGTCATGGCCCTAGGCAGCAGTAAAGATGCGATCGCACCCCTTCGCGAGGAGAAGTTTGCCGTGGTTTTGCTCGATTTCCGGATGCACGCTCCCAGCGGAGTTGAGCTTGCGCGGCAAATGCGTGGGTCCGGAATTAACCAGATGACGCCCATCATCTTCATTAGCGACGATCAAAGCGTCGCTGCTGTTTCTGAAGGGTTCGCGGCGGGCGCCAGTCTCTTCCTCTACAAGCCCATCGACAAGGCGCGCCTGCTGAGATTGGTGCGCTCCAGCCACGGAGCCATCGAACACGAGCGCCGCCGGTTTTCGCGCGTCGATATACGATGCAATGTACGAATTGGTCTTGAGAAGGAGGAGTGAGACTGCGAAACCATCGACCTCAGTTTGAACGGGATGTTGATCCAGAGCAGCCGCAGTGTTCCCGTCGGTTCGTGCGTGCGAATGAGTCTCGAGCTTTCACCCAACGGGAAGCCCATCGTCGGGTCCGGCTACGTGGTGCGTGTGATCGGAGGCAACCGTCTGGGCGTTCAACTGAGCCGCTTGCCGGCTGCTGAGAGCGGTCGCTTACGGGAGTTTCTTTTACCCTTGATTCTTCGGAACGCCCGAGAAGCCAAGCCGGTGAACACATCACCGACTGGCGGCCTAGCGATTCACGGCCCTTCGCTCCGAAGCGGTCAAGCGGAGTAATTTCGGCTCTAAGACCGGGCCAAGCGGAACCAAATTGGACGCCGGGAGGGCCAGAAGCTGGGGCGACAGGTTTTCGGTGCGGGATCGTTCACCTGACAGTAGATCCCCCGCCTTCTGCATCAAGCCACCCCGCCCCGAGACATGGAACTTCTGTAGAAGCGCGGATACGTGGAACTTCACGGTTCGCTCTGCGATGTTTAACCGCGAGGCTATTTCCTTGTTGGAGAGATTCTGCAGTATGCCTCTGAGCACTTCTTGCTGGCGCTGACTAATCGGGATGGGCAGGACGGTAGCCATGCAAGCCTGGATGAGCTTGTTCGTGCGCGGCACAAGGCCATCCAAGAGATTCTCTCCCGCCGAGACCATTATCTGAAAATCGTTGGGCATTTGCCCGCGCACCACGCATTGCATCGCGAGCAGGCTGATCGTTTCCTCCACGGGCAGCTTGCCGTCGCGGCCCGCCTTTACTTCGAAGCGCTTCGTGTTGGTTGTCTTGTCGAAAAAAATGAAGGTTTTCGGATTCAGTGCGAAGTCGCTTTGAACTCGTTGGGGACTGCGTTGTCGCTTATGTCCGTTCACACGAACCCCCGATCCCGTCGATTTCAATGGACGTCACTTTCGCGCGGTGGCACGCGGCACGCTGAGCGTGTCGAATCCTACGAGGTGAATCGGCTGAAAGGGTTAGTTCTTTAGCTGGAATAGAGGCGTGCGTGCTTGAAAGACATCCGGCACGCTAGGGCGGTGAAAGCCGATCACGCCCGCGCGAGCAGAGTTCCGTACCCAGGAGCGCGTCCGCTGAGTCCGAGCAGGCGAACGCCCGCCCATAACGCGTGCGGCATGCTGGAAATCACCGGCACCTTGCAGCGTTGCTCCAGTGGGACGAGGAGATCGAGCGTTTTCAAGGCGCCGCAGGAGACCACGATTGCGTCAGACTTTGGCGCTGTCTCCCACACGCCTGAGCTGAACTTCAGCAACTCGTCCTGCGTCACCGGGCCGTGGTCCTCAAATCTCTCGATGCCGAGGCCCTTGATCGCGAGTACTTCGAAGCCAGACTCCTCCAGAAACGCACGCAGGCGGCGACTAACCTCTTCGTTGTATGCGGTGGCGACCGCGAGGCGGCGGCTGCCGACAGCCTTCAGGCCTTCGACGATGCCTGTGCTCATAGTGGTTGAGGGCAAGCCCGTCGCCTTGGTGATGGAGTCCTGCAGTTGCTGGTTGAACGCGGCTCCCTTGTAAAAAGTCAGAGACGTTCCCATCACGACGATAGCGTTTGCTCCGTCGGCCGCAAGCTTCTTCGCCGCCGGGACGATGCGATCGAATACTTTGTCGTAGCCTTCCGGGGTCATCCGCTCGAGGCCAATACCTTCCGCGAGGAAACGGACGCCGGATGGATACATCAGGCGGGCTTCCGGCGGAACGGGAGTGTTCGCGGGAGGGAAGATCATGCCGAGAACGGGATCGGCAGCGGAGTGCGTGGGGATACCCAATGCCGCGCCGACGGCGCCCACAGCCGCAATCTTAATAAATTGACGGCGCCCGTTACCCGCCATAGTAGCCTCCCTCGGCCGTGTGTTAAGGCAGGGCAAACACCACCAACGCCTGGTTGGTGCCCGAGCCGCCGCCGGCGACCATGATAGCGACATACTGTTTGCCGTCCTTGCCCTGGTATGTGATCGGCACGGCGCTGGCGGTGTAGTCGAGCTTCGTGACCCAGAGTTCCTTGCCGGTCTTCGAGTCGAACGCGCGGAAACGGTTGTCGCTGGTTGCTCCGATGAAGACCAGACCGCCCGCTGTCGCAATCGGGCCGGCGAATGCGCCCGACCGTCCAGTGCGCTGTTTTGCTTCGGGCAGTTCTTCGGTGATTCCCAGCGGCACCGTCCAGGCAATCTCACCTGTGTTGATATTGACGGCAGACAAACTCTCCCACGGTGGTTTCTGGCACGGCCAGTTGCCAATCACTTTGCCGTTCGCATCTTTCACGGGCGCGGTGAAGCCGCCGTACTGGCTGCCGGCTCCGCTGCCGCGATGATACTCAACTTCGTTGCCCTTTGTGGTCGCGTTGTACTTCGGATTTTTCTCGAGGAATCCCGTCGAACCCGCGTTCTGCATGTTCACGAACACGTAACCCATCTTGGGATCCGACGCGGCGCCGCCCCAGTTCGCTCCGCCCGTGGCCCCCGGGAAAATCAGAGTCAACTTCGTATCGGTTGGTTTCGTATGCACCACCCACGGCGTGTACGGGCCTTCGTTGTAGAAGTCTCCCTTGTCCCATAGTTCGTGGCAGGCCTTTGCGTGCTCGGGTGTGGTGTCGTCCGCGGTCACAATGTCGTCGCGGCCGATCGTTACGCGAGCCACAGGCGGCGGCTTCACCGGAAACGGTTGCGTGGGTGAATACTGCTCGCCGGGCGCGTCGCCCTTGGGGACCGGGCGCTCTTCAATAGGGAAGACCGGTTTGCCCGTCACTCGATCGAAGACAAACACGTACCCGATCTTGCCTGTCTGCACCAGCGCCGGGACGTTTTTCCCGTCGTGCATGATGTCAAGCAAGACGGGTTCTGGCGGCAGGTCGAAATCCCACAATTCGTGATGAACGGTCTGGAAATACCATTTCAATTTCCCGGTATTTGCATCGATGGCGACGAGCGTGTTTGAAAACAGGTTGTCGCCCGGGCGATCCCCACCGTAGTAGTTCGCAGCAGGCCCGCCGATCGGCATGTAGACGATCCCGCGCTTTTCATCAACCGTCGACGTCATTGACCAGACGTTGGTGCCTCCGCGGCCTTTCCAGCTATCGTCGCCCCAGGTGTTGTGACCGACTTCGCCGGGCTGAGCGATGGTGTGAAACGTCCACAGTTTCTTCCCGGTGCGCGCGTCGTAGGCTCGTGAGTCGCCCGGAATGCCTCTCGCCACTTCGTCCTGCGGATGCGTATTTGTTTCACCCGGTCCGTAAACATTTGCGCCGACGATGATGATGTTCTTGTAGATGGTCGGCACCTCGGCAAACGGCACGTCCATCGTGGCCTCTCCGCCATCGCCAAACCCAGGATCAAGCTCTCCCGTTTTCGCATTGAGCGCCACCAGCTTGTGGCCACTGGTAAAAATGATGCGGGGGGACATCTTTCCATCTCCTGGCCAATACGCGACGCCGCGCGCTGAGACGAGGCCGGTTTTTCGCTGATCGCTCCAAATCTCCTTGCCCGTCTCCGGTTCGAGCGCGACGACGCGGTTTCCCGCCGGAAAATACATTACGCCGTTCACCACGATAGGCGTCACCTGGCTGNNTCGCGATTGTACATGGGCCAATCGGCGCCGCTTTGGGCCCGTGCCGCGGGTATCTTCACGGATACTAAGGCGAGTATCGCAACACCGGCAAAGATCTTTATCGATTTGGAATGAATCAAAGAACCCCCCCTAAGCGGGCCTATTTTCCATCAGCGATGCGAACGCTAAGTACGTCGCCCCAAACCCGTGGAGTATATACCAGAGAGCGCGCGGTAGATTCGGTTTGTCGAGAGCTGTTTGCGGCTATTCCTCTTCTTTGCCCTGTTCCTTGGCGAGACGCTCGATTACGGCCATGTCCTCGAGCGTAGTGGTATCGCCGGAGATACCGCCTTTGTGAGCGAGTTCACGCAGCAGACGTCGCATGATTTTGCCGCTGCGGGNNCTTGAGCAGGCGGCGCATGATTTTGCCGCTGCGGGTCTTGGGAAGCAAAGCGCAGAACCGCACGTCGGCGGGGCGCGCGATCGACCCGATCGTCACTGAGACGTGCTCCATCAGCGCCGAACGCAAATCCGGCGAGGGCGATTGCCCCGAACGCAGTGTGACGAAGCAGACAATAGCCTCGCCCTTGATCTCATCCGGACGCGCGACCACCGCGGCTTCCGCCACCGATGCGTGGCTCACGAGCGCGCTTTCGATTTCCATCGAGCTCAACCGGTGTCCCGCGACTTTAATGACGTCGTCCACGCGCCCGAGCACCCAGATATAGCCGTCCTTGTCACACTGAGCGGCATCTCCAGCGAAATAGACACCGGGAATCTTGCTCCAGTATTCCCGTGCATAGCGCTCGTCGTCGCCATAGATCGTTCGCAGCATCGAAGGCCACGGTTTCTGGATTGTCAGGTAGCCAGTTTCTCCTGGGCCAACTAGTTGACCCTGCATATTGACCACTTTCGCGATCACGCCGGGCAGGGGCAGTGTGGCGGAGCCGGGTTTTGTCGGCGTTGCGCCGGGCAGCGGCGAANNGATTGATGGGTTCGCCGACGGTCCCGAGGAGGCGCAGGCTGCTGAGGTCGTGCGGCTTAATCCAATCCATCCCCCAAGCCATAAAAGCGCGGACCGCCGTTGCGGAACTGTAAAAAATGGTCACTTTGTAGCGGTCGACGATTTCCCAGAACCGATCCTTCCGCGGCTGATCGGGTGCGCCCTCATACATCACGATGCTCGCGCCATTCGCGAGCGGACCGTAGACGATGTAACTGTGACCCGTAACCCAGCCGATATCCGCCGTACACCAATAAATGTCGTCGTCGCGAAGATCGAAAATCAGCCGGGTGGTCCACATGCACTGCAGTAGATAGCCCGCTGACGTGTGCAGCACGCCTTTCGGTTTTCCAGTTGTGCCGCTGGTATAGAGGATGTAAAGCGGATGCTCGGAATCAAACGATGGGGCGGTGTGCTCTTTCAGCGCCGCTTTCTCGATGTCATGCCACCAGAGATCGCGGCCCTCCTGCCAGTCCACATTTTCGCCAGTGCGCCTCACGACGATGGATTTCTCGATCGTCGGACAATTCTTCAGCGCCGCGTCCGCCGTTTCTTTCAGCGGAACGATTTTCCCGCGCCGAAATCCTCCATCGGCGGTAATCAGAACTTTGGACCTCGCGTCCGCAATCCTGTCCGCGAGCGCCGTCGCGCTGAATCCGCCGAAAACCACCGAATGCACTGCACCGATCCGCGCGCAACCCAGCATGGCGATCGGCAACTCTGGAATCATCGGAAGATAGATGG
>PKUY01000244.1 GCA_003131705.1 Acidobacteriota bacterium
TGTCAAGCGAGTCGTGTGGACTTTTTTCGAGAGGGATGAAATGGGGAGACGAAGAGCGCACGCCTGGGAGATGGCGCGCCAGTAGGCAGCGAATAGCACACAGCATGCTGCGCCCCTACGAAGAGGGCGGCATGACAGCGGGCGCTACGACCTGCGAGACGCGGGTCAGGCTTTGGGCAAGGTGTCGCCGGGGACCCACCAACCGTGGACCTGGCTGTAACTGCGGAACGGCAGCCTCACCTTGGCAATGGGCTGGCCTTCCATGTATTGCGTATCGACGATGATCAGATC
Organism: Acidobacteriota bacterium; assembly: GCA_003131705.1. Classification (GTDB taxonomy): domain Bacteria; phylum Acidobacteriota; class Terriglobia; order Acidiferrales; family UBA7541; genus Palsa-295. The sequence continues at coordinate 292 of PKUY01000244.1, forward strand.
GGCTCGCCCGCCCTCGAGCAATCGATTCGCAACGCCGACGAGATAGCCGTCACCCTCGGCTGCATCTTTGCTGCGGGGTACGAAACAGCACTCCTGCAGGCTTGAATCGTCGCCGATCCAGAATTCGGTAGTGGTGCGGTTTGCGTGGTCGAATTTCGTGTACGAATTCGTTGGACGGAAAGCCACGTTGCCGAGCTTCGGACTGAGCGGCTTCGTCGGATTTGACGTGGGCATGAAGCCGATGCGATACGGGATCGTCTGATAGCGATCATCCTGGCGCGGCAAGGCGCCGCTCTGGGGATAGAGTTTCTCCATGTTGTAATCCGTAACGTCTTTTTTCGACAGGTCCACGGACAGACGGTGGAGGTAACCCGACGCAGCTTTGGGATCGTACGGCTCGCCGTGAAGATTAGGGAAGAACGGAAACTGGTTCTTCAGCGCCATATCCATATCGACGTACATCTTGTTTCCGTCTGAAAAAGCTCCCATCACATGAGTGGCGCAGCGCTCCGGACCCTTGAACCATTTCAAATCCTTGCCATCGCCACCGCGACGCATGACGCCGAACCACGTCGGCAGGCTGGAATCCCACGCGAAGTGAACCTGGCCCTGCTTCATGCGCTCGACGTTGGTCGCCATGGGAATAGCGAGAAACGCGACGTAGTCCTTCGAAACGGCAAAATCGTGAATCATGCCAACGTAGGGGGCCTTGACCCACGCCTCCCACGTAACTTTGCCTTTTGCGTTCGCTGAGAAAACGTAGATATCGTCGGTGGCGAAACCCTTTGCTTCGTAGCCGTAGGAAATTATTTCGCCGGTGCCATGATCGAACTTGGGATGGGCGCTGTGCGTGAGGCTCTTCATGCCTCCGCCAAAGGTGTAGTAGTCGTCCACCGTCTCGAGCGTGATTGGATCCATCATCACCGGCGGGCTATCTTCCTTGAACGCGAGGAGTTTTTGATTGTAGTAGGCGATATGCGTGTTGGCCGTGCCGCGACTTAGCTTCGCAACGCTCGGATCGTCCGTGAAATGATTTCGATACATACCGAAGAGTCTTTTGCGCGCGGCTGCCTGAGCCTTGAACCGCTGCGTGCGGGGATAGCGGCTCTTGAAATCGACGTGTCCGTTTGAAATGCGAAACATGCTGACGTGCCCTTCGCCGTCGAACGGGATGTTGCCGGCCATCGGTGGATATTGCCAGTCCGGCCCGACGCGATAGAAGGCGCCGTCGATATTCGAAGGGATCTCGCCCTCAACATCGCAGTCATGAATGTCGCACTCCGAACGAAAGGGGCCTGCGCCACCGAGTCCCGGAGGGTTCGAAGTGAAATGGACAGTCTCAGCACTGGCTGTGGGCGCAAACGGAGCGGCGCCTGCGAGGGCGCTCGTGCCCGCTGCTGCCGCGAGTGTTCCGATAAACCTTCGGCGATTCATCGACGCGCCGTTGTTTTCTTTCTTCGGTTGTTTCGGCTTTCTGCTCATTTGACCTCCATATGGCCGCGATGCCGGCGGCTGCCTGCGCTTTCAAGGGTAATGAGTGTACAAAGACAGAGTGGCTTCCGATGATAGTCTCTACAGAATAGGCTGCGTTTGCAAGCATTACTGGACTGCGCCAGTGGTGGACACGAAGGCCATCGCTTCGAATAAACACTGGAAAATCGCTGTCTGATTGCGCTGCTGCAGAGAGCATCCTGGCGCGCAGATCGTCGACTTGCACTTATCACTCATAGCTGAGGATTCCTCGCACTCGCCCTTCATTCTTGGATGGCAACTGGACCAGGGGACATCCGGAGTCAGTGTTTTGCCGTAAGCTCAGACTGACCTTCTTCTGTCCTTGTGATCAGTAGTTTCTCTCCGTAGATCCGACTAACCTGCAGGTGGTAGGACCCCCCCCAGCCTCTCCTGTCCTTTGAATTGTAACTTGTGAACCGGCGCATCTTGGGCATCCGGTACATAAATGGGAACTAGGGTGCAAATTGGATACTACAGGACTACCTAAAGCAAGGGCTGCGCGGGCGACGGGTTTGGCTGTCTTATTGTGCCTCTTTGGTACGGTGGCACAATCAGCGCCGCAATCGCGGTACGTTCGTTTTCGCCATCGCGCGGCTCCTTGGATTAAATCTCAACCAGCCAGCCGGACTGTCACCGTCGGACAGACGGCGACGTTCTCCCTGGCGGCAACCGGCACTGCGCCCTTGACCTATCAATGGCGGAAGAGCGGGGCGGCAATCACCGGGGCAACAGCTTCCACTTACACGACTCCGGCGACAACAAGCTCGGACAACGCCGTGCAGTTCACCGTGGTGGTCAGCAACGGTGCCGGCAGCGCAACCAGTAACGCCGCAGTGCTGACTGTTAACACTGCGGTTGTTGCGCCATCGATTACAACTCAACCAGCCAGTCCGACCGTCACTGTGGGACAAACGGCAACTTTTTCGGTGGCGGCAACGGGCACTGCGCCCTTGACCTATCAGTGGTGGAAGAGCGGGACGGCAATCACCGGGGCAACAGC
>PKUY01000021.1 GCA_003131705.1 Acidobacteriota bacterium
ACGAAACCCATCTTCAATGACCAATGCTTGCTGAATGAAGCGAAAGCGGCGGTTGACCGAGCACCCCGTTCGAGTGATCTGAAAACCGCCGCCAACTTTCTTTCTGCTTATCTATGGATGTGGTTCAAGCAGAATGAATTTCATTCTGGAAATAACGAAATGGGCTACCTTTTCTCCCCCGACCGCGCTTTAAAATCTTNNGGCTTCTTTCCTGGATTGAGGAATGGCTGATAGAAGATCATCGGCCGCTCTTTGTCTCGCCACTTCACCGGGAGCTCCTAATGCTCGATAACCCTCATCCGTCAGTTCCACGAGTAATTCATCAGGTCCATCAAATCTGGATTCCTTTTGAATCAGCCGAATATTTCGTGGTTGGTTTTCGCCTTGTCTCCGGATCGACAGGATGATATCTGCGATGCCCGCAAATGCGGAACTGCCACGTCCTGAATCCGCAGCAGAACCGCCGCTTTTGCGTTCGTGACGAGCGATTACAATAGCGATTCCCAGCTTAGCCNNAGCAAACTGCGGAAGTGTGTCCACAATCAGCAGCTTGGCGTTTTGTCTCTTACACTCAGTCACCGCTGCTTGCACGATCGATTTCCATTTAACGCCGATGGTGTCCGTCCAGTTAAGAACATGAAAATCTGAGCGGCCCAGTAGATTGGCACGCTCCATCGCTGCCCGGAAGGAGACCAGGTGTTGTTCGGTCAGGTACACAACATTTGTTTGGGATGTCTGTTGACCAAGGAAAAGAGAGCCGTCTAGTACTGCAGCGGCCATGTACGTCAGAAAAGTTGTTTTTCCAGCCAACTTCACCTTGCCTTCGACTTCCGTGATGCCGCCGATTACCACAAACGGACGAACCAACCACGGCACTTTCGCCGGTGCTTCCACAGCAATTTGCTTTCCCGTTCGAAAATGTAACTTTCTTTCTTTTTCATCATCATCCTTAGAAGTAGAAGAAAGGATCCTGACGTCGCCTGACGCGTACTGACTGATACTGCGCGCTATGTTGCGGACTTCAAAATCTGGCAAAGGCGGGTCACATCGCAGAGAGTTGTCCTCCAGCAAAGCAGCTTCAATCGCTTCGTAAGTCATTCCTCGACTGCGCATAGTCCCAGCAAGTGAAGCCAGAGTTGAATTTCGTCCTCCTTCTGGAATCATCGGTTCACATTCCGGCGCTTTATTCGGTGCCTTAGCGGGATTTGTTAATCTTAATAAGGACTCAGGGACAGGCACGGTAGACACTTTTTTCGGAGACCTGCCGAGGAGCCAAACATATCTTTTCCCGGACTTGTGTCTGCTGCCAGGATGGACGACGTAGCCTCCGTCGGTCTTCACATCGATGCCCGGCATTAGGGCAATTTTGTTGCCAACGATTTCCGGCGAATATTTGAAGTAGTAATGAAATCCGCCACTGCCTGTTCGAGCGGCGGGCCCGTTTGGTAGCGGGCCATTTTGTTTTTCAAATCGCCGCAAAGAATTCTNNTGGCGACCCCAATGTTTGCTTTGGGGAATTCGTGCCACCAGCGGCGGATGGTCGATCTCTTTGTTGTGGCGTCCTTGACGCCGTGTGCAGTGATCGGGTGCTTTCCAACGCTGGAACAATTCAAGTCGTTGCAACTGCATCGTCCATTCATTGCCCAGTTAAGCGGTATCACCGGCCAACCGCGCCTAGCAGCACGTAACGCAATATANNTTTTTCTTAGTCATTGTTTCTCCTTGAAGTGATGTTTCACCCGTGCGAATCCGATGCCTCGATCGGAATGATTTCCGAATCAAGGGGCGTGACGTAGTTCTAGCGTCACGTAAGCGGAATCAAATGTCGGGCGAAATTCGTTTGAACGGTGCTGGTCTTAAGCAAAACGCGACATCGCTCTATATAATGTATAGGTTTCGCCCTTCCTAAAGTTTGATTCGGGCAAAGATTTTGTTGCGGATTGGGGCAAGGAAGGCGAAGAGGAAACTAAAAATGCCTGAGACGAGAATTCAATCTGCCGGTATTCGCTGCCTTTCCCGTATCGCGAACCGTTCTAATTAACGACGACGCATGGCGTACGACGGTGACTGGACCGGATGCTGACGGTGTGAGGCCCTATTCTTGGGTTCCGTGGCGTTTAGAACAGTGACCGACCCCGTTCTTACACCACTTGGAATTTGTGTTGCTTCGAGCAGGCGAAGAGAGAGTCCGGAGTGGTATCCTTGGCCAGAAGAGCAGAGCGTGAGCGGGAGGAACGGGATGTCAATCGCCAACTGGTCCGACCGAGACTTTGATGAGCTGCTTCGCCGAGCGTCAGAACTTGGGCGGAATCGAAAAGATACCCGGTCGTCCATCATCAGGCTCCGCGCAGCCCTTTGAGAAAATCGAGAATGGTAATGGCCTTGGCTTCGATCGTGCACTCCATCACCAGCTTGCCGGAGGAATTTAGAACTGCGATCGAGATCGCTTTCCTTGTGAACATCCATCCCGATATACTTCACGCTGTCCATTGCCAGTCGCTAGCGTAGCCTACTTTTTAGGGATCCACACTATCTGGTCGATGCCCAGTGCAATTTCTCTCGGCCTGATCCTCATTGCATGCGGCGTAGACCGACTCTAAACCAAAGAGGGTGGTTCATCCTCCGAGCAGTTCCGCCGGGACGCCAATTTCCCTAGCTCCGGCTGTGCCGAAGCCGGGACCGCGAGTCAGCCACAGCAGAAGCGCTAGCCCATGATCGGGATATCGCCTCATCATTTCCCTGGCGATGGCGGTGAAGTGTACGCCGGGCCTGGCGACATTCCGATAATCCTTGAGCCAGCGGATTGTCTCGGCGCAGATGTCAACTCCGCCCAATTTACCGTGGCCGGGGAAGACAAGATCGATCGGACCGATGCCGCGAGCCTGCTCGATTGCCGAGATCCAAGCGGTGGGATTGTTAGTGTCTCCCATGTAAAGATGATAGCGATTGAAGATCAGATCGCCCGCAATCAGGGCACGCGCAGAGGGCACGTAGAAGGCTGTGGCGTGCACAGTCTCGCAGATCGGAAGATCGAGGAATAGCATCTCCCGGTCCGCCAAGTACGCAGCCTTGCCCAAAAGCGGCCTTGGGTAGACGAGGTCGACGGGTAGCTGGTCACCAAACATGTCCTGCCAATGAAGGCGCTTCGCGGGCCATTCGAGCATGCCGTCGATCACGCCTTGTCGGGCGAGGAGCGTCGCCTCGGGGAAGGCCTCCGCAAATGCGTTGACTCCGCCGTAATGATCGGGGTGCGCGTGAGTGATGAAGATCGCGCGCAAACGCTTGCCGCTCTGCCCAACGAATTTGAGAAGCTTCTCGACGTCGCTCTTGACGAATCCACAATCGATCAGGAAGGCGTCCTGCCGGGCGGATACAAGCACAGCGTTCGGAGCTAGGAAACGTTCTTCGCCGGTAAACATGTCAAAGCGCAGACCGTTGGTCTCGACTGAAGCGATCATTTCAGATTCCTATTTCGGCAGTGAGCCGAGCGTCGTTTGAACCGGATCATGGAATTGAACAGATTCTATTAACAAGACGTACAATTCCGCAATGAGCAAAATCTACCTTCGACAGATGAAGCTACGCAGGTGGTTCCCGCCCAATGATCGCTTCGCAGCCTGCGTGGCTCGGCTGTGCATTCTGCGCGAGGATTTCGCCCTTGAAATGCAGGGGCTCTACAAGCGAGGGATCAAACCCCTAGACAGCCACTCCGCCATTTGGAGGAAACTCTATTTTTGGCGCAACTTGGTCAGGACGCTCTTGGAAATCCGCAAGACGCTCGAATCGCTGAACACTGTGCTGGAGTTCAAGCGCGTTCTAAAGAAACATCCCGCCCCATAGCAGAAAAAGTTCGGCACGATGCTCAGCAAACTTGAGAAGGCGAAACCTCTGGTGGANNCGCTTGGCGGCCACGTTCTACAAAGGAGTGTCGAATTGGCCCTCAACAACATGGCCTTAGACAGGTGGGGCTACATCGAAGTTGGGGACGTATTGGGAAAAACGCACTACAAATTTACAGGTGAACTCGTAGGAGAAATCCTGCTGGCTGGTGTGCCTGAAACGGAACGGGAGAACGAACTTGGGAGACAGTTTAAGACCATCGCCGAACTCTTGCCGGTCTTCGAGCTAACGGACATTATCCTCATGATGTACATCCGCGCCCGCAAACTCGATGAGTGATACCCGTTCAATCGAGCGGCCTTGATTGGCCCTCACCACAAACACGTCAAAAACATGTCAGCAGAGTTCCCCTCAGGGTCAGGCGCGCCCAAATCCCCTGACTTCGGGCTTCTAAGGACAACTAGATCGAATACTCTTCAAGAATTACAACGAACTCCTTCAGGACCTGAAAGCAAAGAAGATCTAGCTCCCTCCTCTTTCAACTAGAACCCAGATAACCAATTCTATTTTTTCGCTTTGATATTATTTAGCCCCTGGCCGAATTCGCATGTCGAGCAAGACTCAAAAACCATCAAAACCTCAAAACTAAACCGTGCGTGAAGACCCGGTTTCGGCAAAGATTCCTGCCTTCCCGTCCTAGAGTATCGACCGGAGCGATTCGGTAGAAAAACCGGCTTTTGGCGGTTTAGCCGCCTTTCATGTGGAGCGACTCGTACGTCACCGCTACGATCGCCGTACTACCGAGAACGCATGGCGTACGACGGTGACTGGACCGTTTGTTCCTCCGTTCTTCGACCCATGGTTGGCAACTGACAGCCGTGTGCTGCTTGTCGGTCTCAGAACAGACTGGCTTCGTCGCCAGAAGCGATGAAACCCGCTGGTAGAGAAAACCCAAACCACGGGGTCACATTGCCCCGCAACCGAGCACCTGGCCCGGTAGGTCAGAACAAATCCCGCTCGATCAAGTGGGCTGAGAAGCAAGAAAAAGTCCAGCCGAAGGAGATGTGTTTTTTCTTGACTTCTCCCTTCATAGAACTAATCAGGAGCTGTTCGCCCGACGTTTAGTAACGGGTGGGACTGATAGAGCGGTTGCGGCGATTACCAATGGATTTTATCGGCAGTCCTTCAGCTTCCACCAGCGGCACAAAAATCAAACGCCCCGCCACATTGCAGTAGCGGGGCGTTTGCAAACAATCCGATCGGCTTGACTTAGCTAACCATGAAGCGGCGGCGGCCTGAACCACCCAGCAGAATCAAAGCTCCCAAGCCTAAACCCGTCATCAGAAGCGCATCTGGCTCCGGAGTAGCGACAGCGCCGGCGAAGTCCAAACCATACGAGGACCCGTTGTCCTGATAAGCCTCAAACGAAATGGTGTTGGTCCCCTGTACCAGGTTGGCCAGAAGCGCCCCGTCGATGAAGATGCCTTCGGTGGTAGCCAAGCATCCGATCTCTGAAGAGGAGCAAGTTGGGAACGGACCGGCCGTAGCGTTCCAGATGGTCGTGCCGTTGACGACGACCGAAGTCGTATCATCCGCCAGAACATATAGTGACGCGGCGGTGGGAGCGGCACTCAGGAAAAACGTGTCGGTAAAGATCGTGGCGAAACCGTTGGGTTCGACAACGGGACCGGATCCGGAGTTGGCAACCGAAATCCAATCGCCTCCGGGAAGGGTGTCCCACGCACCATTTGGGCTGCCGGCAATGTCCACTATGCTTGCAGGCCCGGTGCTAGGCGTACTACCCGCCGGCGCGACAGCTACATTAGCTGAAAGTGTGCCGTCATTGAGTCCGGCGTTACTTGAAAGGATTGTGTCTGCACGCGCAGGCAGCGTTAGCATGCAGGCGCTCGCTAGAACGAGCAATGCGAGCTTCTTAGCCATTTGGATCCCTCCTGGGATATCCTGTTCGATTAGAACGACGAAAATTGACACTGATTAAACCGTCGCGTCACACGATACATCTAGTGCAATTGTCGGGCCAGGTTGTTGCTTCATTGATGGCAAGCAACTTACAGTCGCGCGAGAGAACCGAACAGACCAACCATTTGACCATTAAGTGACACCAAACGGATGATTCGGTTACTGAGAAGGACCATGCAAACTTGTATCCTACCAATCTCTTGTTCCTCTTGGCCTAAGTCCTGATAAACGCTGCCAGCTCAACCGGTCGATGCAACACTATGTACTCAGTTGGTCCGAGCCCCAGCCGTTGCTTGCCACC
>PKUY01000349.1:0-12647 GCA_003131705.1 Acidobacteriota bacterium
GAGTATTTAGCCTTGGAGAGTGGTCTCCCCAGATTCCCACTGGGTTTCTCGTGCCCCGTGGTACTCAGGATACCGCTTCGAGTCCGGTAAACTTTCGGCTACATGGCTGTCACATTCTATGGCCCCGCTTTCCAGCGGGTTCGCCTAGCTTCCGGATTGATAACTCTACTTATGCGGTCCTACAACCCCGGAGTGTAAACACCCCGGTTTGGGCTGTTCCGATTTCGCTCGCCGCTACTTTCGGAATCTCGTTGATTTATTTTCCTCCAGGTACTGAGATGGTTCACTTCCCTGGGTTCGCTCGTACCCGCCTATATATTCAGCGGGCCGTTACCTGGTTTTACCAGATAGGGTTTCCCCATTCGGAAATCCCCGGATCAAAGCCTGTTTGCGGCTCCCCGGGGCTTATCGCAGCTTACCGCGTCCTTCATCGCCTGTTGGCGCCAAGGCATCCACCGTACGCCCTTAGTAGCTTAACCATAAAACTTACCCAACACGTCTCGATCCTTCACAGGATCAAGACCTCCAAAACATCGCGGGGAAGGGTCTTGCAGCCCTACTCCGTCGGTTTCGGGGTTGTTATATGCTCATTTCGCGCCATCGCGGCGGAAAATGCCCATAGAAGCGTCGTGTACGGGAAAGTTCGCCTTTCCACATAACGCTACTTTCGTGCAAATTTGCGGTTTATCACGCCATGCGAACCTTGAAATTCGCACAACGCGATGCCTACTTCCTTCAGTTGTCAAAGATCGTCGTTTCGATCATCTGTTTCCGATCAAAACGTCTCCGCTCCAGGCGGAGCGCAGTGTCGATTTGGAGCCGACCCTGCGAAAAAAATGGGCAATAAAAAACCCGGCGACGAGCGCCGGGCGAATCCGTCCTTCTCTTGAGCCGCTACGTTCGCGCGACTCTAGGACGGATGTGCTCGAAGCTCGATTTCTTTCTACCCGGTATTTGTGACCAACCTCACCTCTGGATGAGTCGGCAGCCCGGACCGTCAGCAGCAATCCCCTCGATTCAGGGCTCTACCAACATCAGGAGAGTATACCAACATTTTGGATGTCGTCAAGACCATATGAATTTTTTTAATCGGGCTGATCTGTGGATTTCAACGTCAATTGTGGAAATCTCGAATCGCTTCAAGCTCAACATAGAAACTCAATATACAATGTGATCTGCTTTGAAAGCAGAGAACCGGAATTCGTTCAAGCCGCTCGCTTGATTTTCTCATTTCAACCGATCCTATGACAGCATCCACTGCAAAACTCTTCACACCGTTCACATTGAACGGGCTCACGCTTGCCAATCGAATCGTTATGGCGCCGATGACACGCAACATGTCACCGAACGGCGTCCCGGGACCGGACGTCGCAGCGTATTATCGGCGACGCGCTGAAGACGGCGTCGGACTAATTGTCACCGAGGGCACGACGGTCAACCATCCGCAGGCTCAGAATGTGCCCGCGTGTCCTCATATCTATGGAGAGGAATCACTTGCGGCCTGGGCGCGTGTTGTGGACGGCGTGAAGGCAGCCAGCGGACGAATTTTTTGCCAGCTCTGGCATGTGGGAGCCGTGTCCCAGCCTGGAATCACGCCGAAGCTGCCCGTTGCGCCAATCAGCCCTTCCGGACTGCTGAAGCCAGATACAAAAGTGGGCGAGCCGATGACGCAAGCCGACATCGATGCCGTGATCGAAGGGTTCGCGCAAGGCGCCGTGAAAGCGCAGCGTGTTGGTTTTCACGGCATAGAGATTCACGGCGCGCACGGCTACCTCATCGACCAATTTTTTTGGCACGGGACAAATCATCGCACGGACAAATACGGCGGCGATTTGGTGGAGCGTACGCGGTTTGGCGTCGAAATTATTCAGGAGTGCCGCCGTCGCGTGGGACCGAAGTTTCCGATGATCTTGCGTTTCTCGCAGTGGAAAGGGCAGGACTACACGGCGAGACTGGCGGAGACACCAGACGAACTGGCCCGCTTCCTCGCGCCGCTCTCGGAGGCTGGGGTGGATGGATTTCACTGCTCCACACGACGATTCTGGGAACCCGAATTCGAGGCTAGCGATCTCAATTTGGCGGGCTGGACGAAGAAGCTCACCGGCAAGCCCACGGTCACGGTCGGCTCGGTTACCCTAAATATCGATTTTCTTGCGTCATTCGGGGGAATGGACGATCCAAAATCTCGTGAAGGCAACGGCGCTGGTCGAGCGGCAGAGATGGACCGGCTCGTGGAAATGCTCGACCGCGGCGACTTCGATCTGGTCGCAGTCGGACGCGCTGCGTTGGCCGATCCGGCCTGGGCTTCGAAAGTCCGCGAAGGGCGCTATAGCGAACTCAAACCATTCAGCCTGGATGCTCTAAAAACGCTTTTCTAGCAGGGAGAATTAGCAATGGCTTATTACGCGCTTGTCTATGAAGTGGTCAGCGATTACCTCGCGCGGCGCACGGCTTTTCGGGATCAGCACTTGCGCTACGCGGGAGAGGCCCATACTCGCGGCGAGCTCCTGCTGGGCGGCGCATTCGCCGATCCTGCCGATCGAGCACTGCTGGTCTTCCGCGCGAAGGACAAGAGCGTGGTCGAGGACTTTGCCCGCAACGATCCTTACGTGATCAATGGACTCATAGCGCGCTGGGAAGTGCGGCCATGGACCGTCGTAATCGGTGGCACCGAACCGACCGCTGCGCCTCCTCAAGGGCCGTGATTTTTTCGCTTCCTGACACCTTTTTTGATAAATTTTAGGCACCCTCGCCCCCGAGGCCTGCATCTTATGCGGATGAACGCCACTGCACCCAACCCCAGTCTCACGCCGCGAGAGGTGCTCAGTGCCTGGAGAAAGATCCTCAGCGGCGCCGTCCCGATGCTCTCGATCGAAATCACGCGCGAATGCCCGCTGAGCTGCCCTGGATGCTATGCCTATGGAGATGCGCACTTAGGCGGGGGCGTCACGTTAAGCGAGCTCAACGACCAACGCGGAGATGCTTTGGTCGAGGGTGTATTGCAGCTCGTGCGCAAACATGAGCCTCTCCATGTCTCGTTGGTTGGCGGCGAGCCTATGGTCCGGCACCGTGAATTAAGCCAAATTCTTCCGGCGCTCAGCGAGATGGGAATATTTTCGCTCGTGGTCACCAGCGGGGTGATCCCGATCCCGGTCGAGTGGATGAAGCTAAACCGCGTGCGCGTTGCAATTTCGGTGGACGGCTTGCCGGAGCATCACGATATTCGGCGGAAACCGGCGACGTACGACCGCATCCTCAAGAATATCGAAGGGAGGGAGGTGAACGTCCATTGGGTGATTACCCGGCCCATGTTGGAGCGCCCTGGTTATCTGGAAGAGTATGTGGCTTTCTGGAGCGGCAGGCCCGAGGTGAATCGCATCTGGGTAAGCGTGTACACGCCGCAGATCGACGAGCGCAGTCCGGAGATGCTCACACCTGCGGATCGTGTGGCACTGGCGCGCGAACTGCCAGCCTTGGCGCGGCGCTATCCGAGACTGCTATTCAACGAAGGCCTCGCGCAGGCATTCCTAGAACCGCCCAAGAATCCCGATGATTGCGTCTTTGCAAAAATGTCCGCCAACTATTCAGCGGACCTCGAAAGCCGCGTCGAACCGTGCGTTTTTGGTGGCTCGCCCGACTGCTCGCAGTGCGGTTGTGCGGCAAGCAGCGGTATGCACTGGGTCCGTGGGGTCAAGATTGCCGGGGGGCTCAAAGTGGGTCATTTCATCGGGGGGTCGGTGAAGGTGGGGCTCACGGTGAACCGACTTCGATCGCGTTTGAACCGATCGTCTCGATGGGACCCNNGGACCCCAAAGCCGCAAGCTCAAACAAAAAGAACTCGCTGGTACAGATCCAGCCCTGACGCGCTCGACGGCGAATTCTATTTGCGGTGCTTGAAATATTCCACTTGCCGGAGGCGCTTCTCGGCCTCCGCTCTTGACTTGTACGGCCCGCCTAGATTTTTTCCTTTTTCCGACAGCACTTTGTAGCCTTCCTTCACTTTTTTTATCATCGTTGGTCTCCGTGTTATAGAGCCCGCTTCCTCTGTCAATTTGGAACAGACACCCAGCCGAGTCAATACCGTGCGAAATGTAGAGACCCGCCGTCCACTCCATAGGGATTTCGCGAGTGGCGGAAGATCATCCGCGGTAACCGGGTACTTCCTCCAGGCGTCCAAGTCTTTACACGAACTACCGTTTGCCGCCGAGCCTTCGTTCTGGTAGTTTGCTCGCGGTAGCATGGAAATGATGGAGGGCGAGCGCCGGTCGTTGGCTTCGCTTTTATCCCATGCCGCGCGTTGCCAGATCGATATAAGCGCGAGGCACGAGTATTCCCAAAGTTTTTTAATCGCCACTATGGATTATTAGAGACATCTTTGAAATCAGCTGCAACACGTGCAACAAAGAAAAGGGGGGGACATGAATTCGAATAGGTGTTCAGGGGCTCGGTGGAGTATTGGGATTCTTGCTCTGGCAATGGCAATAATGGTGATGCCTGCGGTTGCGGGCGCGCAAGCACCCGCTGCGCCTCCTCCGGGGCAGGCGCCACCGGCTGGCGGACCGCCTCCGGGCGCGAACAACATGAAGGCGCCGTACGCGCCATTTCACATTATTGGCAACATCTATTACATCGGTTCCAAGGGGCTCGCGTGTTATCTGATCACGACTCCTGCAGGCAACATCTTGCTCGACACCGGATACCCGGACATGGCGCCACAGATTGAGGGCAATATCCAAACGCTCGGGTTCAAACTTACGGACACGAAGATTCTGCTCAACAGCCACGCCCACATCGATCACGGCGGCGGCATGGCCGAATTCAAGACGGCAACGGGAGGACAACTCGTTGGCATGGCGGAAGACGCGCCTTACTTCGAAAGCGGCGGCCACAATGACGTGATGTTCGGAGACCGGAATCTATTTCCTCCGGTCCACGTTGATCGAGTCATTCACGACAAGGACACGGTGACGCTTGGCGGGGTGACCTTGACCGCGCATCTTACGCCGGGTCACACGCCGGGCAACACAACATGGACAATGGTAACAACGGATAAAGGAAAATCGTACAACGTGGTGTTTTTTGGAATTGTGACACCTTTTCCAAACACCAACTTTACCGGCAATCCCCTGTATCCCAACTTAAAGGCCGACTGGCAGAAAACCATGGACGTGCTGCCAACCCTGAAGTGCGACATTTTCCTCGGGTCGAATGCAGCGTTCTACAACATGGAGCAGAAGCATGATGCGCTGCTGGCGAACGCCGATCCAAATCCATTCATCGATCCCGCGGGCTGCAAGGCCTTTGTCGACCGCGGTGAAGCGACCTTTCAGAATCTGCTAACAAATCCACCGCCAGCCGGGGGCCCGGGTATGGGCGGACCGCCTCCACCACCTGCCGGGGGCACGAAATAACGCGCGCAACCTGACTCAGTGTGGCGACTCGTGATCGCGGGTTCGTCTTTTTTTGGACGAACTCGCGACGCGCTTCGAGAGAGGGCGGACGAATGAGCTCGAATACACTTTCCCTCGCCGGTGCGCAGCGACTGTTTTGCATCCTCACAATTTGGTTGATGATTCCGCTGGCGGCTCATGCGCAGGCCGGCGACGCGATGAAGGCGCTCAATCAGCCGGGGCCGCCATTTCATATCATCGGCAACATCTACTACGTCGGCGCGTCAGACATCACCTCGTATTTGATCGTCACGCCCGAAGGCGACATTCTGCTCGACGGCGGCTTTGTGGAAACGGCGCCGCAAATCGAAGCGAATATTCAGACACTCGGATTCAGACTCGCCGATGTGAAGTTTCTTCTGAACACCCATGCGCATCTTGATCACGCCGGAGGCATCGCCGAGATGAGGCGCGCCACGGGGGCGAAATTCGTAGCGATGGATGGTGACGCGCCTGTACTCTCGAGCGGCACTTCGTTTCCCGTAGTCGTCCCGGACCGGGTGATTCATGATAGCGACACGGTTACCGTGGGAGGCGTGACGATGACGGCTCATCTCACGCCGGGCCATACCCCCGGATGCACTACCTGGACAATGGTTACCCAAGATGGTGGGAGACCCTACAACGTGGTTTTCGTCGGCAGCGCGACCGTGCTCCCGAACTACAAGCTGATCGATCGCGCAGATGCAAAAGCAACGTATCCTGGCATCGAATCTGACTACGAGAAAACCTTCCGCGTCTTGAAGTCGCTTCCGTGCGACGTTTTTCTGGCGGCTCACGGAACATTTTATTCGCTCACCCAAAAGCGCGAGGCGATGTCGAAAAATCCGACGCAGAATCCATTTATCGATCCAGCGGGATATCAGGCCTATATCGTCCGCGCCGAAACCGTCTTTCAAACCGAGTTGCAGAAAGAGCGCGCAGGACAATAAGATCATTCCAGCGGGAGTTTCGTTTTTTCCCCGGGGGCCCTAAGTTTGTTCTCAAGGAGGACCAGATGCACTGTTCATCGTGCGGAGTATCTGTCGCGGAAGGAACCGCGTTCTGCGGATCCTGCGGCCGCCCGATTCTAGGATTTAGCATCGCGCCGTTGGCAGAGGGATCGTCCGTTGGCGGCGCGATTGCAGCGCCTGCCGGAATGGTCGCAGTTCAGGCGACGAACTACGCGGGTTTCTGGCTACGTTTTGTGGCTGCCTTCATCGACGGGATCATTTTAGGGATCCCGCTGTCGCTCATTGCGTTCCTTCTAATAGCGAGCGCCATACCCGAGTTAACGCATACGCAGGATCCGATGACGATCATAATCAGCATTCTGCCGCGGATCATGATTCTCCTGGTCATCTACCTGATCGTTTCATGGCTGTACTGGGGACTTATGGAGAGTTCCACATGGCAGGCCACTTTGGGTAAAAAAGCTTTGGGATTGTACGTAACTGATCTAGAGGGAAACCGCGTTACGTTGGGAAAAGCGAGCGGCCGATTCTTTGCGGGTCGCGGAATTAGCATAGTCCCAAGCATCGGCGGACTCTACTATTTGGTCGATTGCATCATGGCGGGATTCACGGAAAAGAAACAGGCGCTACATGACATGATCGCGAGTTGCCTGGTGTTGCGAAACGCATAGGATACGCCGGCACACGCGCGAGCCATCGTTAGGGGGATCAAGTGCAGTGCCCAAAATGCGGGATGGAGGTTACAGGCGGCGCCGAGAAGTGCCGTGGCTGCGGCGAGGTGATGGCTGACCCTTCTTCCACGCCGCAAAATATGTTTTCTCGGCAATTTGGTTCCCCGGCTGCACGCCAATCTGTAGCGTACGCCGGTTTCTGGCTGCGCTTAGTTGCCTTTCTCATCGATTACTTTTTGATTGGGATTGTGGTTGCGTTCGTCATCGTGCTCCCCATGATGCAGCGTGCCGGAATTCCGCTCGAGGACGCGCGGATACTTTTGACAGGGTGGAACCGGCAGATACTTGCCATTAATCTTGCTGCAGGGGCGGCTAACTGGCTTTATTGGGCCCTGATGGAGAGTTCTCCGTGGCAGGCTACACTCGGCAAGAGAATGTTTGGACTTCGAGTTACGGACCTAGAAGGTCGCCGCATCAGTTTTGCTCGCGCCACAGGCCGCTATTTTGGGAAGATTTTTTTTATTGGCTTCATCTTCGCCGCGTTCACTGAGAAGAAGCAAGCGCTGCATGACATGCTCGCAGGCTGCCTGGTCATCAAGAAGATTTAAACTTCTTCAGTTTGGAAACTGCAACGGAGATGTGTGTTTAGGCGACCGATCCGCGACGCACGCCCTGGGCGGAAGACGCTTGCAGCTCGCTGCGGATTTGCGCGGTGAATTCCGAGCCGCGAACGACGCGACCGCCGGGGTCGGCAATGTCCGCTGTGCGGAATCCCTTTTCGAGCACGCGATCAATCGCGCTCTCGATCCATTGCGATTCTGTTTCGAGGCCGAACGATTCCCGCAGCATCAGCGTAGCCGACAAAATCGCGCCGAGCGGGCAGGCAACATCCTTTCCCGCAAGCGTGGGGGCCGAACCGTGAATCGGCTCGTAGAGCGCAGGCTGATCTTTGCATCCGCGACTCATCGAAGGAATCAATCCGATCGACCCCGCGAGCGCAGCGGCTTCGTCGCTCAGAATGTCGCCGAACAAATTGCCCGTAAGGATCACGTCGAACTGCGCGGGGCGCAGCAGAATCTGCATCGCGGCGTTGTCCACGTAAAGATGATCGAGAGTGACGCCCGGATATTCGCGCGCGAGGCCGATGACCGTCTCACGCCAAAGTGTGGAGGTGGCCAGCACGTTCGCTTTGTCCACGCTCGTCAAATGGCCCTTGCGTGCGGCGGCGCGTTCGAAGGAGTAGCGGGCGACGCGCTCAACCTCTGCTGCCGTGTATTCGGCGATGTCGCGGGCGCGCGGATTGTTGCCCTCCAAATGCAGCTCGTGCGCTCCGAAATAGATGTCTCCAGCGAGCTCGCGAACTATTTCAAAATCGCAATCCACGAGACGTTCCGGACGCAGCGGCGAAATGCCTCGCAAGGCAGGCCGCAACCGAATCGGCCGGAGATTAATGTAAAGGCCGAGTTCCTTGCGTATTCCGAGGAGGCCGGCTTCCGGACGTGTTCCGAGCGGCAGCGCCTCCCACTTCGGGCCGCCAATAGCGCCGAGAAGGATTGCGTCCGCCGAGCGGCACCCGGCGAGAGTATCTTGGGGCAGCGGTGTTCCACGAAGGTCAATTGCATTTCCGCCGAACGGAAACTCACGGAACTCGAAGTGGTGACCGAAGGCTGAGGCGCAATCCTGCAGCAGTTGAATGGCCGCGTGCGTCACTTCGGGGCCGATACCATCGCCGGGCAACACTGCGATTGTCTTGCGCAAATTTGTCATTGAGTTTCCTGACGGATTTAGCGCACAGTTGCGGCGCTGGGCCCAGAATTCGCAGGCGCGGACGTCTGCCCCCGGCGAACCTGATGAATAATTGAGATCAAGTCGCGGTCGCTGATTTCTTTGTCCTCATCAGCCCGCACAATCGCCAGCCGATAGCACTCGGCGATTTCCGAGTCTGTGGTTTCGTAGCCCAATTCCGCGAGCCGCGAGCGAAATGCATTGCGCCCGGAATGCTTTCCGAGCACCAGCCTGCGCGCAGGCACGCCGACTTTTTCCGGAAGGATGATTTCATAGGTCAGCGGGTTTTTCAGGATGCCGTCCTGGTGAATGCCAGCTTCGTGCGCAAAGGCGTTCGCGCCTACGACTGCTTTATTGGGCGGTACGGAAATGCCGGTAATCGTGGAGAGCATGCGGCTGGTGGGGTACAGCTTTTCGAGCTGGAGATTAGTGGTTACGGGGTAGCGGTCCTGCCGTACTTGAAGCGCTACGGCCAGCTCTTCGAGCGACGTGTTTCCTGCGCGCTCACCGATTCCGTTAATCGTGCATTCAATCTGGCGCGCGCCGGCGTCGATGGCCGCGAGTGAATTTGCCAAAGCCAGGCCAAGGTCATCGTGGCAGTGCGCACTTAGAACTACGTTCGGATGCGCGCCCAGGCGGGCGCGGACGTCGCGAAACATTTGCGCGTAGTCGTCCGGAGTCGAATAGCCGACCGTATCGGGCAGGTTGATGATCGTCGCACCGGATTCGACGGCAGCCAGAACCGCCTGGCTGAGGTAATCGATTTCAGTACGGCTGGCATCCTCGGCGGAAAATTCCACCTCATCGCAGTGCTGTTTGCCGAAGCGCACCATTTTCGCAATCTGATCGACGGCCTGCTCGCGTGTGGTTCGCAGCTTGTATTTCAGGTGCAGGTCGGAAGTAGCGAGGAAAAGGTGCAGGCGAGGCTTTGCGGCAGGCTCGAGACCGCGCAGGGCAGCATCTACGTCGTCCTGTTTCGCGCGGGCAAGCGCCGCTACGGTGCAATGCTTGATTTCAGCGGCCACGGCTCGCGTGGCCTCCAGGTCTCCGGGGGAGGCAATAGGGAAACCCGCTTCGATGATGTCCACGCCGAGCTGCTCGATTTGCCGCGCAAGCTGCAGCTTTTCCTCGCGATTCATCGAAAAGCCGGGGGACTGCTCGCCGTCGCGCAGCGTCGTGTCGAAGATCTGAACGGTTTCCATAGCGACTCCTTTCATAGTGACAGTGAACCGCGAAAGGCGCAAGGAGTCCAATTTATAATCGTTGCAAGATAGATAAATTTATTTTATATAGGGGTAGGGAGCAAAAAGGGAGGATTTCGTGGATTTGGCGTCTCTGCAGGTGTTTCAGGCCGTGGTACGCGAACGGAGCTTCTCGCGCGCGGCAGAAAAACTGTATCGCACGCAGCCCGCCGTGAGCATTTCGATCCGGAAGCTGGAGGAGTGGGTGGGGCAGCCGCTGTTTCTCCGCGGCTCGGGCGCGCGCACGCTGACGGATGCGGGCGTGCTGCTCGTCGAGTACGCGGACCGCATGCTGAATCTCCGCGAGGAAATCAGCAAGGGCATGAAGGAGCTGCGCGGATTGGAACGAGGGCAGCTGTCGCTCGGTGTGAATGAGAGCTCGATTCACGCTTTACTGCCGATGCTGGACCGTTACCGTCAAATTCATCCGGGGATACACATCCGCGTGCACCGCGTGTTTTCGCGGGATGTGCCGCGCGAAGTGATGAACCATCATCTGGATATCGGCGTGATTTCCTACCTTCCGGAGGAGCGCGAGCTCGAATCCGTGGAGTTCTACCGCGACTCGCTTGTGCTGGTGGTGTGGCCGGGTCACCGGCTCGCGAAGCGCCGCGAAGTGAACATCAGCGAGCTGGGCCAGGAGACTTTCGTTGCGCATATCGTCGAATCACCCTACCGGCAGCGCGTGGTGCAGATGTTTGCGCGACATCGCGTGCCGCTGCGGATAGATCTGGAACTGCCGACGATTGAGAGCATCAAGCTCATGGTGGAAATGAAGAAAGGCGTGGCGATCGTTCCGCACATGTGCGTCGAGAGGGAAGTTGCGCGCGGCACCTTGCGTGAGCTGCGCATCAAGCAGATGCAGGTGACGAGAAAACTCTATTTGGTATACCGGCGGGACCGGCCACTCACGGCGGCCGCGCAGGGGCTGGTCGAAATCATTCGCCGGAAACCATCGCGCGGTGGACGCAAATCTTCGGCTTCTGCTAAAAGCTCGTTGTGAGACGAAGCGAATAGCTGCGCGCAGGACCGATCGCGTTTCCGGAGAACAAACCGCCGAAGTCGATCACGTCCAAGATATTGGTGAGATTTTCTCCGTCGATCTGGAGCCTCATGTTCAGCCGATCGGATTTGTAGATATCGGCACCAACGGAAGCACTCACTTGAAACGAAGGATAGATGCGGCCGCGATTGAAATTGATTCGATTGACGACCTGCTGGCCGTATTGGGCGAGAACCGTCGCTGGGTTGCCGTCGAACTTAAACGGAAGGCCGGTGTCATATTGCAGTCCGCCTGCGATCCATAGCCGCGACGCGACCTGGTAGCGAACACGTCCACGAACCGAGTTGCGCTGGTCTTGCGAGTTCGGGAAATGTCCGCTGAGTTGGGTTTCTGCAGCCGCTGCGTTGTCACCCAGGAAAAGCCCGCCCGTGACGGGCAACCACGCATTGCCCACCGCGTAGGAGTAACTCACGAAGCCCGAGAAGCGGCGCCAGTTCGGCAGCTCGATTTTTCCTTCCGCACCGTAAATGATGGATTTGCGGAAAGCGATTGGAAAACTGACGGCACTGTTAAGCAGCTGGTCATCATCGGCGAAATTGTTCACGAGTCGGCGGAAATAGTTTGCGTCCAGCTTAAATTGCCCAAAAAAGGACTTGGTCATGCCGATTTCGTAGTAATTGCCCACCGACGGCAGAACCGGCAAGCGCAGGAAACTGGGATCAAGAGCCGTCACCAGAGGTGAACTCGATAGCAGAATATTTTCGGACGATGGTGTTTGAAAAACACGATCGTAAGATGCATGCAGTACGAGATTCGCGGAGGGGAAATAACGCGAAACGGAGAGGCGCGGACTCACCGCGTTGCTGTTGACCAGTAGCTGGTAGTGGTCCNNCGGATCAGGTCTTGCGCGAAAGCGGACTGCTCGATATCGGGACGGCGTCCCGCGCTGGAGTCAATTCCCGGGAACGCGAATTGCGGCGGAGTACTGGGATTGAATCGCGAGGGATCGGTGATCAGGTCGCTAAAGCTTTCGTGCAGGAACTGATTGTCCGAGTCGGCCCCAACCTTCCATTCGTGGTGTCCGTGATGAATCGAGACGGCGGCTTTGAAATATGCTTCGCGGAACCAATTGTGCTGAAAGGCGATAACCGGCGTTGAGAGCGGATTCGAGTACAAATCGCTCGAGTTGTCACGCACCATGGCGCGCAAATCGCCCACAACATTGGCCGAAAAAGTGTGCTGGTAGGCGATGATCCCGATCGTTTCAAAATTGTCCGCGTTCTGCCGCTGGCCCGCTGCCTGCTGGAGTTGCTCGTTGGGAATTTCAAAACGCGAGAGTTCATGGCGCACGCTTAAATTCAGGCGACCGCTCGGCGTGAAGTCCCGCTCGTAGTAGGCAGAAAAATTGCCCGTTGTGCCGGTGTTCATGAAGTTTTCCGGAACCACCGGATTCAGATAGTGACTCGTCATGTTTCCGCCGGCGCTGAAGCCGACAGTATTCTTGCCCCAGACGTACTGAGCCTGCGCGAAGGCGCCAGCCGTGT
>PKUY01000349.1:12687-24785 GCA_003131705.1 Acidobacteriota bacterium
ATCTCCGGGCCGAGGCTTGGGGAGCGGTTGTCGGTCAGGGGAATGCCGTCGATCACGAACTGTGTCTGATACTCGGAGCCCCGAGGGTGAAGGACGGCGTTGCCCTCATAGAGCCAACCCGGTTGCGAATTAACAAGATCTTGCAAAGATCGGCCGGGCAAGGAACCCGGCCGATTTTGGATCATTGCGGTGCCGATCTCATTAACGGACCCCGCGCGGTCGGGATCGATGAGCGTATCGCCGGCCGTAACGGTGATAGTTTCTTTCACCGAGGATAGCGCGAGCTTGATGGTGTAGTCGGTCGGAAGGGCCGATCGAATCTCTACCGTCTCCGATACTTCTGAGAAGCCAGGCTGCTGAAAAAGCACTTGATACACGCCATATGGAAGGCGCTTAGCGACAAGCATGCCTTCCTGGTCGGTTGCAACGGTGCTTCGATACTGATTTGCCACGCTGACGATTTCAACCGTCGCTCGAACGCCGAGGCCCGAGGGGTCGGTCACTTTCAGGTGCAATTCGCCGTCGTTGCTCTGGGCGCAGAGTGCCAAGCTGCATAGGAAGAAAAGTGCGAGGAATCTCTTCATGTTATGAGTGGACAGGCCACACGATTAAAAGATCCATGGATTGAACTCGACTGCCGCCCAATCAAGGGTATACCACCGTGCCAGAAAGAAATATATCAACCAGACAGCGAAGAGGATTGGCTCAGCGGAAGCGAGCGGTGTTGCGCCGCTGTTCTGCGACTGCTTCGAGGAATTGTTCCGGGTCGGGGCGAGCCTCACCGGGGACGCCCAGGCGCTGGCCCAAGCGCTCCGCAATCTGGCGCGCCATCGACCTGCGTGTCTCCGCATCCAGATTCAGACGCCGTTCGAGAAAAGTCTCCACGAGTTGCAGTTCGTCCACGGTGAGCTGAGCAGACGGATGTATGGCCAGAGAGGGCGCTGGCGACGCGGCTGTTTTCCAGATCGAGTTGGCCTCCAGCAAAGGCTTTTCGTGAATCACAACCGTGCCCGCCGCGTAATCGCCCACCCGTTTATTTTCCTGGCTGATCAACATGGTAATTACGCCGGTGGCGTATAAAGTCGGCAGCGCGTCCACGATCCGCAGCAGGTTTCGCAGGATCGCGTCGTAAGGTGAAATCGAGCGGCCATCATCCTTGATCACTCGCAGATGTGTCCAGCGCTTGCCTGGAGTCTGGCCGTTCCAAAGAGTTTCAAAAAAAGCGTAGTAGCCGAATTGCACGAGGAACGCAATAAAAACGAGGGTGGCGACGACCCATTGCTTTCCCATGATACCGGTAAAGTCGGCCCACAGCGCTGCGATGGCAATTAGAATCAGAATCAAAAATGACGCCATTTGCAGCAGCGTGTCAAGCGCTATGGCAAGAAAGCGGCTGCCGATACCGGCCAGCGGAAACTCGAGCGAAGTTTGCTCCGGCGTTTCGATGGTAAGCTTATTGGCCGAGGACATCGGTGATCTCCACGAGCTGGCTTCGAAAGAGGCGTCCGTACTGGGCCCGCATCGACGAGCTCCTCACGCGCTCGGGTCGGAGCGGCGTGCGTGCCCTCACTCACCCCGAACTTCAGGAGTTGGCGTTATTGTATCGCCAGACTGCTTCGGACCTCGCGACGATCCGCGAAGATGATTCCAGCCGTAACCTGGCGCATTACTTGAATCAGTTGCTCGGGCGCACGCACAACCTGATCTATATGGGGCGGCGCTCGAAGGCCTGGGGCATCGTCAGATTCTATCGCGAGACGTTTCCCCAGATATTTCACGACACTCTGCCCTACACGATCGCCGCCGCCGCCATATTTTTTGTGCTGGCCGCCGCGGGAATGATGATGGCGACCGTCGATCCGGGATTCCAGCGATACCTGCTGGGCAGCGAGATGATGGACACGATTGAAAAGCGGCAAATGTGGACGCACGCCGTGGTCACTATGAAGCCGCTCGCGTCGAGCGCCATCATGACGAACAATCTGTCCGTGTCCTTTACTACATTTGCTCTCGGAATCACCGCGGGTCTGGGAACCATCTGGATGCTGGCGCTTAACGGGCTGCTTTTCGGCGTTGTGAATGCAGCGTGCTGGCAGGCGGGAATGTCGCAACAGCTTCTGAGTTTTGTTGCGCCGCATGGAGTGATCGAGTTGCCGGCCATTTTTATTGCGGGTGGCGGAGGGCTGCTGATCGCGAAGGGTCTTCTGTTTCCCGGCACACTGCCGCGTCGCGCTTCGCTTGTCCTTGAAGGGGGTCGGGCAGTGCGGCTCGTCGTCGGAATTATTCCGATGCTCATTGTCGCAGGTACGATCGAGGGGTTTGTGTCGCCCTCGGAACTTCCAGTGTGGGTGAAATACAGCGTGGCTGCGGGAATGTTCGTTTTGCTGCTGCTCTATGTGAAAAGAAAAACTCCCAAGCAAGCGCCCGCAGTCTCCCCAATCTAGCGACAATCTGAGCCAATTTAAAGAAGGCCTCGTTCCTTCACTTCCAAATATCGATTCACTAAAGATGTAGAAAGACGCTGCGGATCTACTTCCAAAGTCAGCGCGCCCTGTTGCCGCAGACGGCGAAGCAGAAGGCTGCGCCGCTGCACGATTTCAAGTGCTGCCGTGTATTGATACATCTCGGTCGGATTTTCGGGGTTTGCCGCGACGAGACGACGCATCTCGGGCTGACCGATAATTCCAAGCAGTACGAGGTGGCGGGTGGCCATTTTTGCGGCGCACTCGATCACTTCTGGTGTCGCGGCGGTTTCTGCGAGATCGGTGAGCCAAACGATCAGGCTGCGCCTGCTCTGCATCGACATCAATTGTTCCGCTGCGAGCAGATGATCCGCTTCGAACGCTTCGGCGTGCACCTGCGCCATGCTTTCCATCAACGCGCGCAAATGGGGCACGCTCCGGCCCAGGCCCACACGCTGTTGCGGCTTGCGGCCGTAAGCAAAAAGCGCGACGCGGTCGCCGGAATAGAACGCCACCTGCGCCAGACTGAGAGCCGCGTTCACGGTGTAGTCGAGCTTGGTCAAGCGATCAACGCGAGCGCGCAACAGCCGGCCCGCATCGAGTACGAGCCATACGGTCTGGCTGCGCTCGATCTGATGCACTTTGGTGATGAGTTTTCCGCGACGCGCAGTGACGCTCCAGCAGATGTCGCGAAATTCGTCGCCTTCCCGATATTCGCGCAAGCTCTCGAATTCGCGGCCGTGCCCGCGCTGTCGCTTCAGGCGTTTTTCCAATTCGATTTGGCGGCTGCGCATCAGATAGAGGCGCATTTTCTGCGAGTCTTCGATGTTGGGGTACACGCGCACAGTTTGGGCCAAGCGCGCGCGCGCCCATCGCTCCGCTAGGCACAGCGGACTTTGGTAGCGCAGCCAGACATCGCCGAAACGCGCGTCGCCTCGCGAGCGGGGTTCGATGGGGTACGAAGCGTTGCCGACGCCGTTCGCCGGAACCGAGATCTCGGCGCTTGGGAGCTCGCGGCAGAAAGTTTCAGGGGCTTCGTCATGCATACTCACGGAAACCGATGCATTAGAAGAGTTGTGAACCTCGAGTGCGACCTTCATCTGCTTAGTCAGTCCGAGAGGTTCGTTCCAGACACGCCGGATTTCGAGTAGCTCCGGCTTTGGCATACGGCTCAAATCCCACGCCCAGAGGCCCAGAACCACGACATCCCAGAGAGCAAGCACGTAGAGAAACCGCTGCTCTTGCCAGGCCGGCGCGATCCAAACGAGGCCGATAAAAAATAGCAGAAAAAATCGCCGGCCGAAGGCGACCGGAAAAAGGCCAGCGCGTTCTGCTCGCGCGGCGACGTTCGAAGGGACGAGTCGGTTCACGGCGTTATTTCGGGACGGCGATGCCGGCGAGCACTTCGGCAATCACTTGGTCAGGCGCGATGCCTTCAAGATCCGCCTCGGGTTTCAGCAGCATGCGATGGCGAAGAATGGGCGGGGCTACGGTTTTGACATCGTCGGGAATCAGAAAGTCGCGGCCTTCGGTTGCAGCCAGAGCTTTGGCCGCGAGCATCATCGAAACCGCGGCGCGAGGGCTGGCTCCCAGGCTGACAGCCGCAGAATCCCGCGTCGCGCGAACGATCGAGACGATGTAATCGAAGAGCTTTGGTTCCACGCGGACGTGCGCGGCTTCCTGCCGAGAAGCTTCGAGCGCGTTCTTGGAAACGGTTTCCAGTCCAGCGCGTTCGAGATTTCTCACGTCAAATCCATCCTGGTAACGCGACAAGATTTGCGATTCCTGCTCAGCCTCCGGGTAGCCCATGCGGATTTTCATGAGAAAGCGGTCGAGCTGCGCTTCCGGCAACGGATACGTGCCTTCGAATTCGATCGGGTTTTGCGTAGCGAACACCGCGAACGATCCGGACAGCCGATGGCTCGTACCGTCAATGGTTACTTGAAGCTCTTCCATGGCTTCAAGAAGCGCCGATTGCGTTCGGGGCGGCATGCGATTGATTTCATCCACGAGCAGCAGATCGGTGAACACCGGACCACGATGCAGCCGGAAGGTTCCCTCGCCGGGCTGGAACATGTTGCCGCCAAGAATATCGGCGGGAATTAAATCGGGAGTGCACTGCACGCGCTGAAACTGCAGCTGAAAAATATGCGCCAGGCATTTCACCGCGAGCGTTTTCGCGAGCCCGGGAACGCCTTCGATCAACGCGTGGCCGCCGGTGAGGACGACAAGCAAGAGCTGGTCCACCGCATCGCTCTGCCCCACGATAATTTTAGCAAACTGTTTTCGGACGTGCGACGCCAAAGCGGCTGCGCTCATCTCCATGCAGATGTCTCCTGTTCGGTTCGGCCCTGAGGCTCAAGGCTGGCCGAATAATCGTGAAGCTGGCGGACGAGATAAAGCGCATCTCGATCGTCCAGGTTAATGCTGCGCATCGCCCTCTCCGAACGCGCGAGTGTATCGAGAAGCGGTTCCTCCGGCCAGCCGAATCGTCCCGCGGCCGCGCGGCACAATTGGGGCAGTTTTGTTGTAGTTGGCACGGCGAGCTTTCGCGAAAGCGCCAAGCGGAAGCGTCGATAGGCAACTGCTACGGCAGCTGGGGAGGCGTGCGCGGATTTATAGAGGTCCCCCAGGGTCTCGACGAACTCCAGCGGCGAAAGACGCGACTCGGCTGCAGGAGCTCGCATGGCCCCAGATCGACGCGAGAATGTGAGCATGATCGCCAGAAATGCGATTCCGATCTGCAAAGCTGCCCACGGCAGAGGAGTTTCCTTGAAATAAAAGGCAAGCGATCGGCGCGCGCCGTGGAAATATTCGTCCCAGAAAACGTGCGAGTCCGCCGGTGCGCCTACGCAGTTTAAGAAAAACGCGAGATTGCCTTTTTCGCGAATCGCACCGTTCGTCAATGGCGTCGCCGCGGCCCACCAGATCACTTCACCTTTACCGATGGGGTACGACACGGCCGCGAGTTTGCCGTCTTGGCCATACAGCGCCATCCACGGGCGCGTGCTGGATTTCCAGGCATCGGGCGCCACCATGGTGATCTCATCAGCATCGCGTGTGAGCGGCGAAGGGAGGAGCGCCGCGTATGTCTTGGGCTGCGGATCCCAGTCGGGAACGGCTTCCGCCTGCGCGTCCGGCACCATATCCGCAGCCGATGCTCCCATGGCCAGCACTCGCCCTCCGCTGGAAACAAATCTGCGGATTGCGGCGCGTTCAGCGGCCGTACCGCCTTGTGATGGCTCGGCGAGGATAAGCACATCCCCTTCGGGCTGAGCCGGGAGGTCTTCCGGCGATTTCTCCCAGCGTTCAGCGTGATACCCCGAGCCCTGAAGCAGCAGAAAAGCTGCCTTCGCGCCCGCCCATGCGGGCGACTCGCTCGATGGATACCCGATGGTACTTTGAGGCGGCGCAGGCCTGACGGCGTGAGTCAACCCGAGTAGCAGCAGCATTGCCGCTCCGGCGCCGATTACGAGCCGGAGATCGCGGGCGTCGAGGAACGCAGGCATCCTAGTGTCTCCAATTGCTGCATGGCATCACTCCAGTCCGCAGAAGTCGCGGAGCGGTAGCCGTACCACACAAGCTCAAACCGGTGCGTAAGTTGGGACAGAGGCGCATACTCCGCGCTCTCTTTCCGCACCAAACGCAAAGACTCGCGGGGTGTTCGCGAGCGATCCTCCGGCAAAGATTTCGTTTCTTCCAGTCGCGTGACGGCCGCCCAATATGCAGCGTGTATCGCGGAGCGGTAGTCACCGCGTGCCGCGGCCTCACGGGCCTCGCGCGACCAGTGATGCCAGTCCCGGCCCAGTGTCGCTGCGCCCCGAAGGTCCATTTCCGCTCGCGATCCAGTGTGGATCGAAGCGCGCACCGCCCAAAGCAGCAGGAGCAAGGACGCCAGCGCAATCACAATCCACGCGATCACGTTGCCGATGGATCGCGGAAGACCAATTCGCCCGAGAAGTTTGTCAATCTGGCGACCGATCCACGCATAAAAGCGTGCTCTCTGTACTTCGAGCCAGGAGGGCGGCTGAACCGCCAGGAATTCTCTCGCGGCGAAGATTTGGTTTAACTCCGCGCGCGACTGTTCGAGATTCGATGTTGAACCCGTATCGAGAGCCTGAGCGGCTTTGCGATACGCGGCAAGCCTTTCCTGAATTTGCCCCAAGGTGTCGTTATTAGCGCGAGGATTGCTTTCGATTCTGGCAGCGCCGTCGGCTAGCCAATCGGTGGACACGTTAAATGTTTGATCGCCGACTTTTACCGCCCAGTTTGTGGGGAGCGATACGCGCAGGCCGTGGAGCGCCACCGGATCGCTCTTTAGATTGGCAAGAACTGAGGAGCAGTGATCGAGCTCGGAGATATACTCCTGCAAGCTGAGCACTTGCGGCGACGCAGGAGCGTTTCTCGTCTGGCAGAAAACGACGGGCGATGCGAACGCCAGAAGTGCCACGCACAAAATCAGCGACGGCACGCGGTTCAAAATTATACTCGGCGGAACGTTTCCCTGAGGACTCACGCTGGGGAAGTGGCGCCCGGCGCCGGCGCAGACGGAGGGTTGTCCATCGAGGCCATCATGAACTGCAGATCGAATGCTTCTTTGCGAATCCGCGCGTCATAATAGCAGAGAACGAGAATGATCATCAGCAACGGTCCGGTGAGAGATGCTCCCACAGCCGCTGAGGCGGCCGCCGCAAAATTCAGCCAGTCGGTCCAATGTCCGGTTCGCGCCGTGAGCGCTGCTGCTAACCAGAACGGTCCCCGGAAGATGACGACTCCGACGTAGCCGATGATGCTCGTCATCAGCACGGCGAGAAAAATATGGCCGCGGCGTCCCTTTGTTAGTCGCACGCTGCGGCGTATGGCTGCCAACGCGCCAATGTTTTCAAACAAGAGCGCCGGGATTGCAACTGCATATCGCAGTCCGATAAATATCGCGAGTGCAGCTCCTGCCAAAACGGCGACCACGACAATTAGCCCGACGATGAGTACCATGGTCGTTTGATCCGCCGTGCGCCCTGCACCCGCCATCGCGGCGCCTGCGAGTCCTCCCCCGAACGCCGCGACCAGTACAACACCCAGAAAAATGGCGAGCATGCGCAATCCCACGTTCGATACAAGTCCGATGAGCCGCCAGAATCTCCCGCGAACTCGCTCATAAGATCCCCGCACAGAGGGCGCTCGGCCCAGATAGGCATCCGCGACGGCATGAGTCGCAGCGCCCGATGCAATCGCATAAACGAGCGCGAAAATAGTGGCAAAAATCAGATAGGAAAGGCTAAACACCGCCGCCTGGGCTCGGGGGGTTCCGATGACGAGCGGGGAGCCCTGTTTTGAAAACAAGAAAAAATTCATGGGGATCGCAAAACACGAGGGTATTGCCATGATGCCGACAAATACCCAGAAGTGATTGCGATACAAGCTGAACGTATGATCCAGCAACTCCCCGAGACTCATTGGCCGGAGTTCGACATTCTCCATGTATTCCTCCGCGCGAGGCGGTGGGTGAGAGTGAAGCGCCAGTATCTAACCACACGGTAAAGGAGGACGCAATATTCAAGCATTTGCCGCTTGGTGGGATCGAGGCGAATCGGCATCGCTATCCTCAATACCCGATTGAGAACCGAATAGCGGGGCATGGGAACGAACCACACTGGGAAACAGTAAGCCCGGGGACTATTCCCAGCCAGTTGGAGCGCGATAGGGCTGGGTGACGATAACGGCGGAGACTTCGAGGATTTTGTGGTCTTTTACTTTGAATAGCTCCGCGATTTCGGTGCTGTTCGGCCACGTGGAGTACTTTCCCATGGTCATTTTGCCGCGACCGGGTACTTCAACTGTTTGTGCCGTGGCGGGATGATTGAAGCGCACGATGGCTAGCACCAGCCCGCGCTCGCTGTCGACAATCAGGAACCTGCGGGGGCTGACCGACTGAATGTAGGTAAATATTTTCGTGCTGAGCTGAGCCTGGCAAGACAACGCTCCGAGCGCGGAGGACGCTGACGACGGGCAGGTTTGCATACCATTCTCGATTCGGACGCACTCCTTGTCGAACGGCACGATATCGCCGTTGCCTTGCTCGATCCCGTCAAAATACTTGCTTACGATTGCGATCATTTCCCGGCGCGGCGGACGATCACTAGCAGGAACGGTATCGAGGAACGCGGGCCTTGGTTCGGTAAGGCCTTCAGGTTTGAAAAGCGACGTGGTTTCTTTCCGGGCGACCAGCGTTTCAATTTCAGTGATCTGATGCTTGGCGATTTTCAGGCGGAGTCCCAGTATGGCGGGGTTTCCGTTTTCTTGAACGAGGGCGAATACTCCCGCGGTACCGGCTTCCGGCTCGGCGAAGTAGAGTTTGTAGGTTCCCAGGCCGCTGGCGGTGGCCCAGAGGCCGTCGCCCAGTTTCAGCGGCACGCCGTCTTCGGTGAACTTCACCGTTTTTGCGAGCGGAAGGCGCGAGGGATCGTGCGCGACCATGGCTGCGAGATACTGGTCAACCAGCGCATTCAAGCAGGCGCGGTCGCATTTTGTTTCCGCCGCGGAAGCGCTGCTGGGATGAGCGGGAACTCCCAACAGGAGTAAAGTCCACAGCGCGGCTGTTGTAAAAACTTTCGCTCGCACGAAGTCCTCCCTCGGATCAGCCCGACGCTAGCAGATGTTCGCTGCCAGTTATTGCTACAACTACCATCGAGGCTGATCGGAACGCGACTCTTCCCAACTGCTCCAACCCGAACCCATTCCGTAGGTTCCCTGGTTGAGGACGGCTTCGATTTCGTGCAACTGGCCTTTCCTGACCTTGAAGATTTCGGCGATCTCCCAAGTGAATGGAGTGGTGGGCCCGGNNGCCTGGTGATCGAAGAAAATGAAACTGAAAACGATTCCGCGCTCCTGGTCGACGACAGGGTATCGCCGATCGCGAATGAGACTGACAAAGTGTAGCAAGCCGGACTGAAATTGATCTTTGCAGGACCATGCCGATGAATAGCTCGTTGGTTTCAAGGCAGGATCGTATTTTGGCGAAGGGGGCGGAGTGCCGGGAGCCGCACCGGGCCTGGGGTTTGGATTGTTGGTGGTTTTCATTCCGTTTTCGAGGCGATCGCAGTCGTCCGCAAAAAACGAGTAGTCGTGCAGACCATCGTCCTTCTGCATTCCGGAGAAATATTTGTTCGCGGTTCTGATCAGGTCAAGGTGCGACACGCGCTCGTCCGCGGGAACTTCCTGTTGAAAAGCCGGTCGCGGGGAGCCGAGTTTTTCCAAGTTCTGTGCTCCACCCTGGGCCATCTGCCCGCGACCGACGATCGTCTCGATCTCGGAGATTTTCCGATCTTCGATTTTCAGGCGGAGCGCCACAATTACCGCCTGGCCTGCCTCCTGCATGGTGCCTTCGAAGCCGACTTGCCCAGCCTGAACATCATCTACGTAGAATTTGTAAGTTCCTTTGCCCGTTGCCGACCTCCAGAAACCGTCGCCGAGCTCGAGTTTCTGACCGTTCTCCGTGAACTTTACGTACTTTGTGACTGGCAGGCGCGAAGGATCGTGTGCGACAACGGCGTCAAGATACTGGTCGACGAAACCGTTCAGACAGGCCCTGTCGCAAGCGCTAGGAGAGGCAGCGCTCTGTGCACAGCTAATGATTGTGCCGAACAGTAAAGCTCCTATCAGACCTACAAGAAATTTGCTGTACATGGAATGTTCCCCCTTGGGTTCACTACGTGCGACGAATGTATATCAGAAGAAGCGCGGAGTTCGCAACCGAGTCCTCCGGTAGTCGGGATGCGTAGTTCCCATCTCTGAAGTTGCCGTGCGACCGTCTCACCCTTAGGTCTGGTGATAGCCTCACGATGTTCTCGCATGCGTTCATCCGCGCCACAGCTCGGCGACGGAATTTCTGGCTGCATCGCTGTTTCCATTTTCTCTCCACTTTGCATCTCCTTTCCCACAGAGTGGCCTTCTGAAAGAGTCTCAATCCAGGGGTTCGGTCCGTGGGGCATCTGCTTTTGCAAAAAGTGCTCATCACAGTTCGCCCGACACACGCGTGACATTCGAATCTACCTGTGAACTGTGAAAATTGGAGTTCTTCATTCCTAGAATGGGCTAACACATTTCAGCTGCAGCTCCCTGTGCTACAGTTAGCCCGTGCGGCCTGAGATCGAGCAAGTCGTTCAACTGATCCAGCGAAAGGACCCAAAGTCTCTGGAAGAAGCGCTGGCTTTGCTACAGGACACAGTCTTTTCCTTCAGCATGAAGGTGTGCGGGCAGCGGCAAGATGCCGAAGACACCATGCAGGAAGTGCTGCTCAAGTCGGTTGCCAATCTGCCCAAATTCAATAACCCCAAGGCTCTGATGGTTTGGCTTTATAAGGTCGCCAAGAACCGTTGTCTGATGAGCCGACGGAAGAGCAAATTTGCTCCTAAGGAAGATCTCTCCCTCGAAGAATTGATGCCCGACCGTCGGGAATTGCAGAAGCTATCAGGCAATTCCGATGGGACGCCGGAGACTTCCTTCTTGCGTCGCGAAAATGCGAAGCGTCTTCGAGAAGCAGTGCAGAGGCTGCCTCCAGAGTATCGGCTGATTCTTGTACTACATGACATGGAGGAACTGTCCGACGGGGACGTCGCCGAAATTACAGGCCTCCGGCTAGGGACAATCCGCGTGCGGCTGCACCGGGCGCGACTCTTCGTGCGAAAGGAACTAGCCAAGCAGAATCAGCATCGTGTGCTCCGCGAAACGGCAAAGCCCTCCGGCGAAATGCGTCTCTCCGCACAGCCGCGCCAACGGCGCTGCAAGGAAATGTTCGCCGAACTCTCAAATTACCTTGATGACGAGCTTGATGATTCCCTATGCGAAGAACTGGAAAAGCACCTGGACGGCTGCGAGCCCTGCAAGGCGTTTCTATCGAGCCTGGAGAGGTCGATCCAGCAGTGCCGAACAGCGCCGAATGAATCGCCGGACCCGCGTGTCGCGGCGAGGCTCAGACGCGAAGTGATGACGGAGTATCAAGGATTAATGAGCAAGATCACCAGACGCGACGCGAGCGAAATTAGCCAAAGTTAGCCCTGCCACGAACCTCTCCGAATTCGTTCCGCATTTTCCTCTACCGGATTCGACTACCTTCGGTGGCGCGACATTCCCAGCATGACGCAAGGGGTGATCCTCATCACAGTTTCCGCTGTGTTCGCCGAGCCACAATCGCCCGGGAAACAATTGGCGGCGGTCCGACCGCAATTCTCGAAATACACAGCAGCCGGATTCGTGCCGGCTAAGAATCGATTTCGCTGTAACAGAATTGGTTTCCTTGCATTTATTCGTATGGCCCTGAAAGACAGGGCCTATGAGGGGGGCACATATGATTACCTCCAAAGTCACACTTACTCAACCACTTAGGGCAGATCGGCAGTTTGTCGCAACGAGCGGCAGTGAACACCATATGCTGCTCGACGATGCGGCCGGAGGCACCGGTCCCAAGCCCGTTGAGTTAGTCGCGGTTGGGCTGGCAGGTTGCACAGCATTCGATGTCATCACGATCCTTCGGCAGAAGTACCACCAGAAGGTCACAGGCTACGAGGTGCGTGTAGAGGCCGACCAAGCGGAGCGTCCGCCCCAGGTGTTCACGGCGGTCCGTCTCCACCACGTAGTCAC
>PKUY01000104.1 GCA_003131705.1 Acidobacteriota bacterium
CGGTGGCGTCGAGATCGATGAAAAGGTCGTAAATTTCGTCGAGTACGGCAGCAGGACGCGCGTCAGGCCGGTCAATTTTATTCAGCACCATGATGGGCGGCAGTTTCGCGGCCAGCGCTTTTTGCAGGACGTAGCGCGTCTGAGGCAGAGGGCCCTCGCTCGCATCCACCAAAACCAAAACACCGTCCACCATGCGCAGAGCGCGTTCGACTTCGCCGCCGAAATCGCTGTGACCCGGCGTATCGACGATATTGATCTTCGTGCCGTGGTAGGTGATCTCCGTGTTTTTGGCGAGAATCGTGATGCCACGTTCGCGCTCGAGATCGTTCGAGTCCATCACGCGATCGATCACTTCCTGGTTCACGCGGAATGTGCCGCTCTGGCGCAGCATGGCGTCGACGAGGGTCGTCTTGCCGTGGTCTACGTGCGCGATGATAGCGATGTTGCGAATATTCTTCATAAGTTTATGGGGTGGCGTTGCGGCCTAAAAAATAGGGCTGCAAGTGCTCTCTTGCAGCCCGATCGGTTCTCAGGGTTCTAAGGAGCAACAAACACACCGTTATTTTAGCATGCGCGGCGCGGTCTTGCTATCTCGCAGGGTGATGGCGGTGCTTACGAGTCTGCGGCGAATTGGATGCGGTGCGCTTCCGGGCCGCACGCAATTACCAGCGCGCCCAGCACGAAAACCACGAGCGCGAACGAGCCCATGGCCTGGCTGTACGTCATGTGGCGGGTCATCACTGCTTCAAGAACCGGTGCGGTCGAAGCGATCAGCACTCCGATCTGGTATGCAAAGCCCGGGAAGAAGCCGCGCAGCGGCCCGGGCGAGAGCTCATTGATGTGCGCTGGAATCACGCCCCAGGCGCCCTGCACCAGGAATTGCATCAGGAAAGCTCCGGTCGCAAGGAGAGCAGCGATGCGCGGCCCGAATATCCACACTGGGATCACGAGAATTGCGAGCAAAGCGGATGTCACCATCGCGCGACGCCTTCCGCGACGGTCGGAGTAAAGGCCGACAAGAATTCCTCCGGTGATCGCGCCTAGCATTGAAACAGCGCTGATGATCGCCGTCGTTCGCGTGTTGAAATGGAGCTGGCGTTGCAGAAACGTTGGATACAGATCCTGCGTGCCGTGCGACATGAAGTTCATCACGGCCATCAACACGACCAGATAAAGAAAGCGCTTCCAGTTCACGGCAACAGCACGAAAGTATTCTCGCCAGCTTTTTCTCGCGACGGCATTGGATTTCCACGCGTCGCTCTCTTTCACTTTTGCGCGGATGAAAAGCGTCAGCAGAGCCGGCAGCCCACCGATGAAGAACATCGGGCGCCAGCCCCAATGAGGGAAGACGGTCCAGAAAGCCACCGCCGCCAGCAGGTTGCCCAGCGCGTAGCCCTCCTGCAAAACCCCGGAAAGCATCCCGCGCCATTTCACCGGCACCGACTCCATTACCAGTGAAGCACCCACGCCCCATTCTCCTCCCATTCCGATGCCGTACAGGAGCCGCAGAACAAAGAACGCGCGGTACGTCGGGGCAAAGCCCGAAAGTACCTCGACTACCGAATAAAAGACTACATCCAGCATCAGCGGCAGTCGTCGGCCGTAACGATCCGCCATCAAACCAAAGATCAGAGCCCCGACCGGCCGCATCATCAGGCTTGCCGTAATGGTCAGCGCCATCTCGGGGACACTCTTGTGAAACTCGGCTCCCACTTGCGCGAGAACGTACGTGAGGATGAAAAAATCGAAGGCGTCGAGCGTCCAGCCGAGAAACCCGGCGATCAGCGTGTTGCGGGAATTAGCGCGCTGTTTCGGCGAACTGCCGGGAGATGCAGCGGGCAATAGAGACGCGCTCACCGCGATCCGGTCCGGTCGACGGCATCGGGATTCAGAATCGCGTCGGCGACGCGCGCGACTTGCACCATTTCCGCCACGTCATGAACGCGGACGATGTGCGCGCCTCCGAGAATGCTCGCCGCCACCGTCGCCGCCGTGCCCCAGACTCGCTGGTTTTCGGGCACGCCGCCGAGAGCCTTCCCGAGGAAACCTTTTCGCGATGTGCCGACGAGCAGCGGAAATCCCATGCGCGCGAATTCCGGCAGTTTTTGCAGCAGCTGGTAATTTTGCGTGCCACTCTTGCCGAACCCGATACCGGGGTCGAGCACGATCTGCGATTTCGATATGCCCGCGCGGCGAGCCGTAGCGACTGCGCGGCGCAGGCCCGTGGTCACATCGCGCATTACGTTGCGCGCGAAAGGTTTTTTCTGCATTGAGCGCGGCTCGCCCCGCATGTGCATCAAAATGATCGGAAGTTTCCTGCGGCGCGCAATTTCGGTAAGGCGCGGATCCGCGCGCAGCGCCGTCACGTCATTCAGGATTTCCGCTCCCGCATCGGCCGCCGCTTCGGCCACTTCTGCTTTGCTCGTGTCCACTGAAATCGGAATCTTGATGTGCCCGCGGAGCTTTTCGAGCACGGGAAGAATTCGCCGTAACTCCTCTTTGGCGGAAATTCCCTTCGAGCCAGGCCGCGTGGATTCACCGCCGATGTCGAGAATNNGAGCGCGGGCGACCGCCTCTTCGGCGTCGAGATACAGCCCGCCATCGGAAAAACTGTCCGGCGTGACGTTCAGCACGCCCATCACCAGCGTTCGCTCGCCGAGCACGAGCGTTCGCGACGGCAGCCGCAACTTGAACTTTTTTCGCACGGACATTTTGTCGCGAGACATGGCCACCGATTATGCCGTTGCCAAGTCGAAAAAACCACGCTTTCGC
>PKUY01000124.1 GCA_003131705.1 Acidobacteriota bacterium
CATGCCTGAGAAGGCGGATGATGTCGGACAGGGCCATCTCCGGATTGACCGAGCGGACAATCGAACAGCGGTCGTCGCAGGCCCCGCACGTAGCGCACGTGTAGGCCAGCTCCGCCAGCGACGCGTTGTAGTCCATTTGCCCGTTCAGGACGGCCTTGGCCAGGTAGAGCAGGCCGCCGGCGCTTGCCGTAAACGTCCGGCCCCGCTCATAAATCGGGCAAAAGCCGTGGTTCTGCGGCCAGGGACCGTAGGTGCAGCCATGGCATTTCAAGCAGGCCGAGACAGACCCGCGCAAGTCCTCCAGGCTCGTTGTCAGCCTCATCGCGTCACCTCCTCGAATCGACCCACTTTTGGACTGAGTTTCGGATGCGCAAGAACAGAAGCCGCGGATAAAAATGTTGGGCTTCCCTTGGCGGTGAGAGCGTCGAGGAAGCTCCATGCCGTGTCGAGGGTCATGTCCGGCAGCCCGGCGGGTGTTTCCAAACCCAGAAGATGCATGTTGAACTCCATGACATCCAAACCGACGAGGGAGAATGCGCCCGATTGCGAGCCTTGCGCGATGATCTCCGCGACATGGATCAGCGCCCTCCTGTCAATCCCCGGCCCATCCATATAGCGCGCCGCCTGCACGCATCGCTCTCCGCCAACGTCAAGATCCAAACTGACGTATACGTAAGGTGTGGTGATCCTCTCGCGCAGGAACTGGCGGAGCCGCTCTTGGTAATCTTTTTCGAAGGCTTCGAGCGAGAAAAAACCGCAGCCGAGCTTTTCAAGCGCCAGGTAGGCCTCTCGATAGCTTGCCCACTCCGGACCGGCAGCTTCGCCCGGATAATCGCCGACCCCGACCAGGAGCAGGTGCTCGGGCTTGATGACACCGGCGCCAAGGAGATGGGCCAGGAAATTCCCGCAACAGTAGCTCTCACCGCTCGATCGCGCCGGACACGCGCTGTTTCCTCGGAGGAGATCCAACTCCGATTGCAAGGCCGTGATCATTCTTGCCGACGGCGGCAGGGCATCGAAATGATGGTCGAGCACCACGAGCGTCAAGTGGTCCGCCCCCAATGCCTCGGACAGCGCCGAAACTACACCGCCTGTTGCCGAATGATCGATCCCCACCATGATGGGAACTTCCGGCAGAATTCGGGTGGTTACGAACTTCTTCACCTCTTGCATCACCTCGAGGAGTCCGCCGCGGCCGACGAACTCTTGCATCTGTGCCACTGTTACAAGTGGCCGGTCCGAGGGCTTGGGCCTCGGCCCTAACCAGGACGCCACCTCCACGGTTCCCGCCGACTCGATATAGGCGGACCTTGTCCCCAATTCCTCGAGCATCGCTTCGTACGGCCCTGGCGGGAAATGCCTCCCCTGGGTCTGCGCCCACATGGAGGCATGCTTCAACGCGAGATTCCAAGGATCATCGGATGCATCCAAAGTCACACCGAACAATCTTCCGAGGCCGTTCAATCGCCAATCCCCCTGGTCTGAACCTGTCCTTCCCAGTGGATTCGTTTTCCCCGGGAACTGGCCCGCGTGCGTAGAACGGGCTTCTGTCGGTTGGCCTTTTTCAGTCCGCGTGCGCGGGCCTTGAGTCCGGCGAGCGAAAATTCCAGGATATGGTCTGCCAACTCGTGCAGGTGCTCGTCGGAGAATGTCTCGCCTTGGCCGCCGATCAGCACACGGAAATGCCGGTAGTAGAAACATTGTCCGAGAATGCTTCGAGTGGCGAAGCGAACCTGTTGTTGCGACGCGTCCTTGCCGAGAAACTCCCTGCAAATGGAGTCCAATGCCTGGTACAAGGGCAAGATTTTGGAGTTGAAGAACGCGCGAAGCCCCGGGGTCAAAGCGATGGTCGCCTGTTCGATAAACCGCCACCGCCATTCCGGCTGTCCCTGTGCGAAGCACTGTGCAAATACCCACTCGATCATTTCTCTCAGGCGAGCCTCTCGCGACCGCGAGACCGCGAAGGTAGGGATCGCGTCAACCAAGAGGTTGTCGGCGTAACGGAGCACCGCGTCGTAAAGGTTCTCCTTGTTGCCAAAGTGATAGTGGATGGCGGCGATGTCGGTGCCGGCCTTGCGGCAGATCTCTCGCGTTCCGGCTAATCGGAACCCCTTCTCCGCAAACAGTTCGCCCGCGGCATCGAGAAGGCGCTGCCGCGTTTCGGCCTGGGACTTCTTCCGAATTTGCACTCCGCATGCTCNNGCTCCTTTCCTGGAAGGCAGCCACACTCAAGCCAAACCTATCAAGCGGTCGCTTGACTGTCAACGGCTGTTTCTAGCGCCCGCTTGATTTTCAGGTATACCAAGAACGATTCGATAAGATCCCTTATGTAACAGGGAATGATGTTTACCTCTTCACTTGCGAAACATTCGGGATCAAGTGGCGATCATCAATGATGAAATATCGCTCTTTTCTTCGATTCGCCAGGGATTTAGAAGTCGCGCAGCGCTGCACACTGAGGTTTTTGCCTCGCGGCATCAGCTCTTGGTCGTCCAAAGACCCAGTCGTGGTAATCGCCTCTGTTTGGCGCGCGCCGATCG
>PKUY01000337.1 GCA_003131705.1 Acidobacteriota bacterium
GAGGCAAGCCGGGAAACGGAAGCGTGGCGTGCACGGCAGCGCTCCAGGCGCTCACCCAGTGTTCGGTTGGGGTACGGGTTTGGGCAGCAGCGGGCGAGGTGGTCACAAACGCCACCAAAACCAGAGCGAGAGTGACGCAAGTTTGCTTTGCCTTCATTGCAGTTTCTCCATTTCCACCTCGATCAGTTGCGAGAACTCATGACTGCCTTCAGTCTAAATTCCGAGTACGTTGAAACAAGTTTGAACTCTTCTACGCGGGCATCCAGAACGGATCGCCCGATGGAATGAACTCGACAGGCACCTCGCTGACGAACGATCGCAACCATCGGGCGCACTCGTCCATACCTGCTTCTTCTCCACCCTCGTGGGGGAGTTGGATCAGCGCCTTTTTCTCTCCTGCCGTCACGGCGTCTCGCACGTATTCAGCAGCTTCCCACTCCCTTGATTCGAAAACGATCAGCACATCGACCTTGGGAAGCACGCCCATGCACTGGGAGATGTAGTGCCCGCCATTGCCCACCCGCGTAACCCTCAATTGCGGATCGCCAACCAGCCTCATGCTTCGCACCTTCAGCTTGCTTTGGAGTTCTCTCGCCAACTGTTCGAATGTCGTCTCGGGCACAACATAGTCGTGAGAAAAGGCGTTTCCGCCTGAATCCAGATAATTTTCCCAGCCCATCGCTCTCTTCCATCCTGCAAAAATTCCATCCGGTCGCCGGGCGTGCCAGTGATCGTGAAGTCTCCACACCACCATCCCATTCTTTTCCAGAAAGTTCACTTTGTACTGGTATAGAGGACTCNNAAAAGAGGATCGCTCAATGTCCAGAATGGTTCCCCCGCGCGGATCCACTCAACTGGAACTTCGTTCACAAAACCTTTCAACCACTCCGTCACTTCGCCGCTGCCCGGTTCTTCCGATACTTCATCACCGACAAGGATGAGTCCCTTCGCTTGTTCAGCAGTCACGAGATCCTGGAAATACGGGCCAGCCTCCCACTCCACCGCGTCTCCAGCGACCACCACATCCACACCGGACTTCTTCGAAATCTGTTCCAAATCCGCGACCAATAGAAGGCCATGAACCACGGCGATCTTGCTAACCCTCGATTGCGGGTCGCCAATGACGCGCATGCCATGTACCTTCAGTTTTGCCTGAATGCTACGAGCAAGGCCATTCAGCGAAGCTGGTGGCAACACAAAGTACGCGTCTCCGGGCCGGTATCGCTCCGAGCTATCTTTTCTCTGTGAATGAAACTTGTCCCACCCCAGTGCCAATGCCAGACCACGGAGTTGTCCGTCCGCCTTCCGCGCTTCCCAGTTGTCAAAAAAATGAATGATCACGAGTCTGTTCTGCAAGATAAAATCGCGTTTGGCTTGGCAGACCGCGTCACTTTCAGTCAGCGCCTTGGGCGGCTCGGCACCATTCCTCCAGAACAGCGGGGCCCGCTCACCGCGGCTGTAGAAGGGAGTCTCCCTGCAGATAACCGTGTTCCAGCCGGAGGCAACCGTTCGCTTCAGCACGTCCAGAGTAGGTGTGAATGTGGTCACGATCCCCGTGACTGACGTGTCAGGGTCTCCCAGGTGGATGCCGTCTCCGAAGCCGTCCGCGCGCTGGCTTTGCCATGGGACACTCAGGTTCTTCTGGATCTTGTCCATCAGCTCCTGGGCCGTGATCGAGTCGGCCATCGCCAGTCCTACTCTCCTGACAGTTGCTCGGGTGACCGCGTGAGACGAACCGACCCCGTTACTGCGGTCCCAGATGCCGATCAANNACTGCCGTCCCAGATGCCGATCAAAAGCTCTAGGCTTAAATCGAGGTATGCCCGGTTCCGGCTTCGTTATTTCTGGTTCTCGCATTTGGATCAATTGCCGCGTGACGTATACGTACCGTTCGCATCTGGGCTGAGAAAGGTCGGCGAGATGGGAGCACCACCCATTTCTGGGCAGTGCTCCGCTGATCTTGCCATGATTGATCAGAAACTAAGCCGCAAGCCGAATTGAATCGCGCGGGGCGGGCCCGAAACCGAAGTCACTTGGCCGAAAGGCGCACAAATAACACCGTTGCTAAAGATGCATGGATCTGCAAATCGCGTGCGATTGAATATATTGAAGAACTCCGCAGTGAACTGCAGATCCACTCCCTCCGTGATCGGTGTGCGCTTCGCGATCGAGAAGTCCCAGTTGTCCTGGTAATCCTGACGCATGCTGGGATCTACTCGCGGCGCGTCTCCGAATGCCACCGTAGTGCCAGTATTCACATTCGGGAAGCACGCTGTGTTGAACCAGCCATTGGCTGCCCTGAACTGGCGCGAGCCCGGCGCGCTCTTGTTGCAGCCGGGCACAATATTCGGGCGCATCCATAGGCCTTGTGCCCCGAAGTACCCTGTACCGCCGCCTAGCTGGCTGAGAGCCGACCCTAAAAAGAACTGCGATAGGGCGATTGGGACTCCGCTCCGGATTGTGGTAATTCCGTTGACCCGCCATCCTGAAACGACCCCGTTCAGCACTCCCTGAGCACCGCCCAGGAACTGCTTGCCGCGGCCGAACGGCAGGTCAACCCCGTACCCGATAGCCAGATTCTGAGGAATGTCGTAAGAACCCAGCGAGTACTCACTCTTAAGATTGTCGTTGTTCTGAATGGACCCACCGAAAATACCTCCCTCGTCCAGGAAGGCAGTCACGCTGTCGGTGTTCGACATTAGTTTCGCCCAGGTGTAGGCAACAGTCAGGATCCCCTTGCCGCCGAACCTCTTCATGAAGGACATCTGCAAGGCATTGTAGCTTG
The DNA here is from genome assembly GCA_003131705.1 of Acidobacteriota bacterium. Taxonomy (GTDB): domain Bacteria; phylum Acidobacteriota; class Terriglobia; order Acidiferrales; family UBA7541; genus Palsa-295. Next base: position 2,786 of record PKUY01000337.1, read on the forward strand.
ACTTACCCTCGTGCGGATCCAAGGCAAGGACGCGCCCGAATTGCGGATAGGGCCTCAATAGCTGTCCAGTGGCTACCATCGGTGCTGACAGCGGCGACCCTGGAGTCGTAATGATCCCAAAGAACGGATTCGGGACCTGGGCCAACAAGGCAGCCGGTCCCATGGAAAAGTACTGGGCCGGCAGCTGATTCAGGCCGATCTGCGGAACAGTCGCCCACCCCTGCAGGAGAAGATGGGTACCCTTCGACCCCGCGTATGCCACGGTGAGGGATGCGTCCTTGCCAACCTGCCGTTCCACTGCCGCGTTCCACTGCTGCACATACGGAGTTGGGCCGCCGGGCACACGCATGGCAAAAATGACCTGGCCGTAGAAGAAGCTGGGTGGGGCATTACGCCGAATCGGCTGGTTAATGCCGAACGGAAATGGGTTGTCTACAGTGGCCTGAATGGAGTTTGGGCTCCCGGTTTGCACTTGAAAGGTGTTGTTGACCGATGTCGGTGCGCCATTGATCGGCGAAAGGTTCGATCCGTCTTGACCCAACGTTGGGGGCGGATACGAAATGCCATACGCCGCGCGCAGCACGGTCTTGTCCGTCAGACGATAGGCTAAACCAAGCCGGGGTGAAAACAGTTTCCAGTGCAAGAAGTCTTCTCTGTGGGAAGGCCACGCCGGAGTGCCGACGAGGGCAACATTGCCCATGAGTTGTTGCACCTTCCCCGTGACGGGATTGAGGAATGATCCCAGCGGACTAGCCTGGTTCGGCAGGAAAACCGTGTCACGGTTGCGCGCTTCCGAGTAAGTACTCGGCTGATCCCAGCGCAGGCCTGCCGTCACTGTCAGCTTGTGGGTGGCCTGGAAGGTATCCTCTACATAGAAGCCGTAGGCTGTGAAGTAGTCTCTTGAGCCGCCACCAAGGAAAGGCGTCATGGCTGTACTGGATGGGATTCCCAGCAAGGCTGACGCTATGGAGCTCCCCCCCGTGGGCCCCGTGAGGGAAGGCGCCGCGGTTGCAAACTGGTCAAAGTTCAGCGAGAGGTTGTTGTTATCCGGGTCAGAAATCCACGTGACGCGGCGCACCTCGCCACCGAACTTGACCTGATGGCGTCCGGCAAACTTGGTGACAGCGCCGGACAGCATGAACTGACCCTGGTGCCAATAAAGCTCAGAGCCAACACCATTACTGCCCGACAAGGACCCGAGGCCGTTGCCGTCGCTGAAACCTAACGACGGCCAGTTTGGCGAGGCGGCGAGTTGGCTTGCAAGGCCTGTCCAGCCAGCGCCGAACTGCGACAGATTAACATTTATGCTGTCCGGTAACTCGTCTTCAAACGCCCTTAGGTACGCTAGCCGCACGTCCAGCACCGTGGAAGGGCTAAAGACATGAGTTTCACCTAGGGTCGCCTCTTGGGTGTATACGCCAGTCGGACCTTGACCCTGCGTGTGCGTCCCCCACATGTCGTAGGGGTTGCTATTCGCCTTCCAATACGTGTATCGGCCGAATAGAGTATCTTTTTGGGAGAAGTGGTGGTCTACGCGCGCGTTGTATTGATTGTTGATGCCTCCGGTGGCGTACGTACCGATGAAGTTGTTCACAAGGGCATTTGCGTTAGGGCCTTTAGGGGCTGGGTAGGACACCGCAAAAAGTTTGAGCGCGCCCTGGTCAAGCCGAGTCGGGCAGATTACGTTTTGCACTCCATTGCACTGAATTATCGGATCTCCCAGCAGGCTCTGGTCGTAGATGTTACCATCTTTACCAAGCAAAAGAGCCGCAGCCGCCACGGCCCTAAAATCACCACCCAGCTCAGCCGGAGTGGGAACCGTGCTTGTGACTGAGGCAGTCGAGCGGATCACCTCACGCTCGAAACCGAAGAAGAAGAATGTCTTGTCCTTCCTTATCGGGCCGCCGATTGTCCCTCCGAATTGATTTTGATCGAGTGGCGCCCGCGGAAGTCCGTTAAGGTTCGAGAAATAGTCGTTCGCATTGAGTACCTTGTTGCGCAGATACTCGTACGCTGCACCGTGAAAAGCGTTGCTTCCCGATTTGGTGGTGATATTGACCACCCCTCCCGCGTAGTTACCATACTCAGCGGGAACATTGTTGGTCACTACGCGGAACTCCTGCACCACATCTTGTGATGGAATGTAAGAGTTGAGATTGTTTGCCGGGCCATTGGAGGGAACACCGTCCACGTAGAATTGGCTCTGGTTGCCGAAACCTCCCCCGATCGCATAGTTCCCGAAGCCGATGGAGTTCGTCCTCGCTCCCCCGGCCTGGTTCGAGACGGCGTTGCCGTAGGTGTCGCCTTGTGCCACTACGCCCGGTACGAGCGTCAGCATGTTTTCAACATTCCTGCCGCTCAGAGGTATGCTTTCCACCTCTTCCTGACTGATGGTCGTCCCCAGCGAGGCGTTATCCGTTTGCAATGGCGGCGCTTCGGTGGTCACCGTGACAGTCTCAGTCACACTGCCGAGCTGCAAGGTGGCGTCCACACGGGTGCTAACGCCGACTTGGACCTCCACGTTATCCTGAATAAAGTGCTTGAACGCCGCCGCCTGGACCTCAACGCGATACACCCCCGCGATGAGGTTGGGGAACGCAAAGATTCCGCCGCTGCCGGTCTGCATCGTGCGGGTCTCGTTGGTGCCTACGCTAGTAAGCTTTGCCGTCGCGCCCGAGACGGTGGCCCCGCTGGAATCAACAACCGTTCCCGTGACCGTTCCAAACGTGACCTGCGCATTCAGCGGCAGACACATCGTCACCATCGCGGCAAGACAAACAACCAAAATCAGCAGCTTGCGGAAAGGACGCCGCTGCTTGGACACAATGGTAGTCTGGCGGGCTGACGACATCGTTTGGTCGAGCAACTCGCAGCCAGATTCCGACATGCTACCCAAAACTGTGACTAGATTCTCAATCATGATTTTCGCCTCTCAAAGTAAAAAACACCAAGTGGCAATCTTTCTGAAACCCGAATTTAGGCAGCTCGGCTCGCCCTCCCGACAAAGCGTCGGAGGCTATCTGACCGCGTGATTCCAGGAAGTCGATTGCCGCGGGCAACCCATGGGCCGAACTTGTATCGTTGGCCCTGCAAGTTGTCAACAGTATTTGCGTACCACTTTTAAAAACCGCGCTATACCATTTAACCGTTGTTCAGGCTTCCTCGGGACAAACCAGGCAGGGTTACGACGATTTGTGTTGTGTAGCGAAGCAGATTTTGAACGTCGCGTTAGTAAGCGTTGCTTTTATTTCGAAGGCGAGCCACAGGACTTGCGAACGATCAGCTCACACCCTAACAGAACATCACGCGGAGGCAGACCCGGATTCGCGATCCTATCCAGCATCACAGACAGGGCTACTTTCCCGATGTCTCGACAAGGCTGGCGCTGAGTTGTAAGAGGCACAGGCAACAGTCGTGCATATTTCACATCATCAATACCAACGACGCGGATGTCGCTGGGAATGCGCTGGCCGAGGGATATCAACGTATGCATTAGATCTCCGGCAGTATGGTCATTTGCGCAGAGAAACGCATCTGGCCGATCCTTTTTGAGTATGGATTTGATGAAGGCTGCGTCAGAAGCGTCCCCAATCTTGACCAGGTCACGTCCACGCTGCCCTGGTTGTGAAATCAGGGCCTCACGATATCCCGCGATACGGGCGTCTACGGTCGGAGCAGAATTCGGCCGGGCAAGAAATACGATGCGCTTAGCGCCTGCCATGATTAGGTGCTCAGTCGCCCGATATGCTGTGCGCCGGTTGTCAATTCCGACCAGATCGTATTTGCTGCGATTAGGATACGGTTCGAGGCAGCGATCAAGAAGGACGATTGGAATGCGAGCCCGGTCAAGGGAAGCCACAATGCGCCGGTTCGCTTGGTACCTGTTCGTACTAAACTCGACCGGGGCAAAAAATACGCCCGAAACTTTTCGGGCGATGTAATGCCGACACAACTGCTCTGCCGCTTCCTCTTTTTCCTTGTCTTCTGCTGGTGCATTTCCCCATAGCAAAGAGTGGTGCAGGGCTTGAGGTGCTTCCATCATGCCCTTGCAGATGGCCTCGAAAATCTCTGTCAGGCCTAGCTCAGGAATCAAGAGTCCAAAGACGTAACTTCCTGGATTTGGGCTCGTGGATACGTACGTGCCCGATCCAACCCGACGGGTTACGATGCCCAGCGCCTGCAACTCTCTCATGGCCCTGAACACCGTCATTCGTGAGACGACAAAACGCCTGACCAGTTCAGTTTCACTGGGAAGGCGGTTGCCTGCCTTGTAGCGGCCTGAGGAGATATCGTCCTGGAGCTTTTCGAAGATCACGCGGTATTTATGAGTCTGCACCGGCACTCTGCCCTTCCTCGCCGCCACCACACGAGGTAACCGCTATTCGAATCCACTCCGCTCGCATAATCTCAACGGAATAATACTATATACAACTTAGGGGTCGAAGCACAGCAATCTGCTTGACAGTCGAAGCCATCAACCCGTAATAGTGTTCAGGCTGGTCACGGATGTTGCTCATGTTCTGTCTCGTCAACCCACTCCGGGCCAAACAACCTGCGAGCAACCTTGAAGAATCAGGTCCAACTCATCACTTACGTTGATCGTCTGTCCGGCGGCGGCCTCAGCGAACTGCGAGCATTGCTTAACGGCCACTTGAGAGGCATTTTCGGCGGTGTCCACCTGCTCCCATTTTTCAACCCAATTGATGGAGCCGATGCGGGCTTCGACCCCATCGATCACACGGAAGTAGACTCTCGTCTTGGCACCTGGGAGGACGTGGGCACACTGAGCGAAGACTTCGAGTTGACGGCGGATCTCATCGTCAATCACATATCCAGCAAATCTCTTCAATTTCAGGATTACTACCGCCAAGGCCCAGATTCACAATTCGCCGGAATGTTTCTCACCTATGACCGCGTCTTCCCATTGGGAGCAAGCGAGGCGGATCTCTTACGCATATATCGCCCTCGCCCCGAATTGCCGTTTACCAATGTCAGGCTCGAGTCTGGAGAAAGGCGGCTCCTTTGGACTACCTTTGCCGCGCAGCAAATCGATGTCGACGTAGATCATCCGCAGTGCAGGGCTTATTTGGCCGCAATTCTGGAACGTTTTCGATCCGCTCGCATACGTCTGATTCGGCTCGACGCAATCGGCTACGCGATCAAGAAGCCTGGAACAAGTTGTTTCATGATTCCGGAAACGTTCCGCTTCATTGCCCTGCTTGCCGCACAGGCCCGTGCACTCGGGATGGAAGTCCTGGTCGAAGTTCACAGTCATTATTTGCAGCAGTTGGAAATCGCACGAAAGGTCGATTGGGTATACGATTTCGCGCTTCCGCCGCTAGTATTGCATTCTCTTTTTACAGGCGATGCCAGACCTCTCGCGCACTGGCTAACAATTCGCCCTTACAATTCCGTTACTGTGCTCGATACGCACGACGGGATCGGCGTAATTGATGTCGGAGCCGATGGAGAGGGCGAGTCCGGCCTCCTCGCCAGCGCAGAGATCGATCAGCTTGTTGAAACTATTCATTCCCGCAGTCAGGGAGAGAGCCGGCGAGCCACCGGCGCAGCTGCGAACAACCTCGACCTCTATCAAGTCAACTGCACTTTCTACGATGCTCTCGGACGCCGTGGAAATGAGTACTTGATCGCCCGCGCAGTCCAGTTCTTTGTACCAGGCGTCCCGCAAGTTTATTACGTGGGCTTNNGCTCGCTGGCACCAACGATATGGATCTCTTCGCACGCACGCGCGTCGGTCGAGACGTCAATCGTCACTATTTCACGCCGGGCGAAATCCAAAGTGCTGTCGCCAATCCGGTCGTACACAATCTGCTCGCTCTTATAGACTTGCGCAATACCCATCCGGCGTTTGAAGGGCAGGTACAGGTGGAGTCACCGTTCAACCATGTCCTTACAATCACTTGGAAACGTGACGGACATTTGGCGAAGCTCGAAGTGGATTTCAGTGAACCACACGCCCTAATTACGTACTCCACGGCCGACGGCGTCCAACAACGGGCGCTCGGAATCCTGGCCCCCAAGGACCAGTAGCGCAGCGCCAACAAAGCACTATGACCACTACCGTCCGAAGTCAATCAAACATGGGCTTGATCAAATGGCTGACATTCCTCATGTTCATGATGTTTGCAATGACAACGGACTCAGTGGGCGTCATCATTCCCGAAGTGATCAAGGAATTCCACCTTAGCATGACGGTCGCGGGCAGCTTTCACTACGCCACCATGTCCGGCATCGCATTCGCAGGTATTTTCCTTGGATATCTGGCCGATAAGCTTGGCCGGAAGAAGACAATCGTCATAGGTTTGGTGCTCTTTGCCCTCAACTCGTATCTTTTCGCTATGGGCAAGTCCTTCTCGTTCTTTGTCGTTCTTCTGACAATTTCTGGAATCGCAATCGGCATTTTCAAGACAGGGGCCCTCGCCCTGATTGGCGACATTTCGAGATCTACGACCGAACACACATCAACCATGAACACCGTGGAGGGGTTCTTCGCGGTAGGGGCGTTCGTCGGTCCCGCGGTTGTCGCGTTGCTATTGGTTCGCGGTACATCATGGAAGTGGCTCTATCTGATCGCAGCCACCATCTGCGTGGCGCTTATTGTGACCGCCTGGTTTGTCAAGTATCCGCATACCGCAAAAAAGACCGAGAAGCCGATTGACCTAAAACGCACCCTGGCCATGATGAAGCACCCATACGCTCTTGGTTTTTCGTCGGCTATATTTCTCTATGTAGCAGTCGAATCCGCGATCTACGTGTGGATGCCCACACTCCTCGCCACCTATCACGGTTCCGCAACCTTCATGACCGCCTACGCAGNNCCGTTTTCTTTGTCCTTCGCGCCGCTGGTAGATTCATAGGGTCATGGATGCTCGCCCGGCTGAATTGGGCAGCCGTCTTGGCCCTATTCAGCCTGGCGATTCTGGCCTGCTTCATTGGCAGCATGATTGGCGGACTAGGAACAGCCGTCTACCTCTTGCCTTTCTCCGGAATTTTCATGTCCGTGATTTATCCCACTCTGAACTCCAAGGGCATCAGTTGCTTCCGAAAAACAGAGCACGGCGCGGTGGCGGGTGTGATTCTGTTCTTCACCTGTGGTGCGGCTGCTTTAGGGCCACTGGCTATGGGCGTCATTAGTGACGCATTTGGTGATCCGAAATACGGCTTTATTCTTGCCGCGGGCCTATCCGCTCTGCTCTTTCTCGGTCTGCTGCTCAATTGGATCTTTAATCCCGCGCGTGAGCTCTTGCAGAGGTTGGATCACAGCGAGTACGGTGTCGTTGTCGGCCAAAACACTAGCGTCTAGGCGCAGTCTATGCCACCGATCGGGGAGAAACGATCCGTGAAGCCGTCAGTCAATGGATTCGCACAAGCGCCGCATACGACGCAATCGTCGATTTTGACGCGGCCACGCGGGACCCGACGAACCCGAAACAGATTCGTCCAGCGTTCAATATCCGCGACCATTCGCAACCGCCTAAGGTTTGGATTGTGTTCTGCTTCCCTATACAGCTTTATTGAGTGGCGATGGGATTTGGGATTTACAGTTTCAATCCAAATCGATTACGGTCCATATCGATCTGAACGGAGTTCATCTTCGTCAGTTCACGGTGCGCCCAATTCCATTGCAGATCACCGCGGATTGCGGACACGACCTGTCCAATTATCCAAGGCGTGGGCTAGGAAAGGGACACTAAGACGCCAGAAGGAACCTATCCTACCGACTCGTTCCGCGGCGACTGTTCAAGGAGCTAAGAATGCGACTGAAGATAATGATTTTTACTTGCCTTTTGATCCTTGCCGCCCCACGTAGCATGGTCTGTCAGACAGTTCCGGCCGGATCTTTTCGAGTTGGAGCCGCGAAAGTCGACATCACGCCCGCTCAGAATGAACTGCCAAAGAGTTACCTTGGCGTGCTCGACCATGTGTACTCGCGGGCGATTGTGATCGATAACGGCCAAACGAGCGCGGCATTGATCACGTTGGACGCCGGCATCGTTCCCACAGACCTGTGGAAGACCGTGAGCGATCGGATCCAGAAAGAACTTGGTATCCCGTCGGTGAATGTCTTGATTGCAGCTACGCACAGCCACAGCGTGCCGGGGGTGTTCCCGATGTTCGCACGGCCGGGCGCCAGCCCCGAACCCGCTAACGCGGGCCGCGTCACAGCGTACGAAGACCATGTCTTTGAATCGGCGAAGATGGCGAAGGACAGACTTCAACCAGCGCGAATCAGCTACGGCACCGGAGTTTCCTACCTGAATGTCCAGCGAGACAGAATCGACCCCGCCACGCACCGCTGGTGGGAAGGCGCAAACTACAGCGGCCTCTCTGATAAAACCGTAGCGGTGATCAAGTTCGAATCGTTGAATGGTGATCCTATCGCGGTTTATTACAACTACGCGATGCACGCTGTGATAAATGGAGTACTGGACCTTGTCAGCGGCGACGTGCCGGGAGCCGCATCGAGATACATTGAGAACCATTTTAATGACAAGGTGGTCGCCCCGTGGTCGGAAGGTGCGGCCGGCGATCAGAATCCGATCTACTTCCAACAGACATTCGATTTGCGCAAGATTCGAATAGATGACTATGCGAAGCAGGGAAAAGACATCAGCAACGCGATGCTGGGTGGAGGCCAGGGTATGGACCGAAGTAAGCCTGAGGTGATTCACCTGATGGATGAGCAAAAGGAAATAACTAACTCCATGGGGCAACTGCTGGGCGAAGAGGTTCTTCGAGTCGTGCGAGAAGCCAAGAACGCTAGGACGGATGGCCGAATTCTCGGAAATGCGCAAACGATCACATGCCCCGGCCGCGAACGGACTGATGAGGGACGGGGCGGGGTTGCCGGAACGTACAAAGATGGCTCCCCGGTTGAAATAAAGCTCGGCCTTCTAATGATCGATGATATTGCGATCGGTACGGTCAATGCGGAGGTGTATAACCTCATGGCTCAGCGGCTGAAGGCGGAATCACCGTACGCAAAGACGATGATGGCTACTCTTACAAATGGAATGGCAAATTCCGGGTATATTCCTGATGACGCCTCGTTTGGACACAATACGTTCGAGGTACTTTCATCACGGCTACAGCCTGGCTGCGCTGAAACAGGAATCGTAAACGGCATTATCGGGATGATGCCGAG